>JAYRHW010000130.1:0-12370 GCA_041907145.1 Bdellovibrionota bacterium | reverse complement strand
GAGCGGGAAAAGGCCACTCCAACTCTACAAATCTTAATTAACGCCTGCGGCCTTTTCTCCGCTCCCTCCGATTGTTATCTGCCCATTCTCTATGATTCCAAACCCTACTCTCTACTCAGCAGACATATCGATATCTTTGGGAAACTGCCTCCATGCGTTGAAGTCCTTGTCGGAGCTTTCGCTGGCTTTTTTTGGGCTAACATCCCGCGAATTCCATGCAGTGTTGAGGTGATGAAAAATATGCTGCATTCCGACCGAAAAGTCACCGATGCCATAATCCGGATCATTTGATAGTTCATTAATCGTTCGGTTTAGCTCTTCAAGAGCTTCTGTCAGATGAAAGTGTATCCATTCTTTGTTCATAAGCTCTCAATAACTAGAAACACGGTGGGCAGATAACATATTATTCACCCGGATAGCCGCTGAACTAGAGCGTTGGGCGACCCGATTGATCAACAGCCTAGCATAGCTTGAAGCTGCAAGTATCCTCATTCATTTTAGCTCTGTATATGACGCTTGCTAGATCACCCCGGGTAGCTCTGCACCCGCTATCCTGTTGATCTACGGGGCGTAAACTACGATCCGGGTTTGGTTTGATCACCCTGGGTAGGCAACAAGCTTTACTAGGCTCAGAGAGCGCGGAGTATTCCTGAAATTAGGGGAACTTCTACTAGGCCTCAGGATCTACTCGCTGAGACAGGAGCGGTACGAACTCCGCTTGATGATACACCGGCATATCTCGGCTCTCACGCGCGGCAGGATGGGACGAGCCCTTACGGATCGCATTGGGAGTTAAACTCAAGACTCTCGGCTCCGGCGTATGCATAAGCTCGAGCAGGGAATCATTGCCGTGGAATCGAAGAGCCTTGGCTATACCGGCCATCTCATCCCAAATTCGGCGCGGAATATGCGGACTGTTCGGCTCAAAGAACTCTCTGGCGGAGGTTCCCTCGACATTCATCGGTTCACCCAGCGCATCGACTTGGCTGCCGCGAAGCTTCGTCATGGCCGAGGCCTCGCCGGCCGTCGGATCGAAATACTGGCCTGCAGCATCGGGAGCGGAGACTTTCACCAAGCGCAAGGAGAGGGTGCCTCCCGCTAAAGCGCCGGCGCGGATTCTAAACGCTGCGCCAAGTGCCGCAGCCACGGGTGCCCGGGAACCCACGCCGCCATCAGCGCCTATGGGTACGCCAAGATTTGCTTTGACAAGCTGATAGACGAGCTGCGGATTGTCGGCTGCGATAGCGGCGACATCGGCAGTAGTGCAAAGATCTCCGTCGCCAATTCCGACTATAAGCGCATGAGCTCCGGCCTCTATGCACTGTTTGGCCTGCTCAACACTTCCTACTTGTCCAGCATAAGTTACCATGTCGACCCCGCGATGGGCTGAGGTCATCGCTCTGAGGGAGGCCTGGAGCGTGCGGGTGACGCCGGCTTCGTAGGGCCTAAACACCGTGACCCCATGAGAGAGCAACTGCTCGGTCCGCTCTGCGATTTCATTCTCGCGAGCCTTGAGAGTAGCGCCTATCAATCGATGCGCCCGCTGTTTAACAAATTCTTCTACCGTCTCTCCGTTCGACAGCTTGACGCCATTGAATCTTCCGACTTCGAGAAATGGATGCGATTCGATGAAGTGGTGTGCCATTGCCAGCATGGCAGTCTGCGCTTCAGGATTCGCCCAAAAGCTATCGACGGGTGCAAACATTAAATTCCCGCATAACGCACCTTCTGCCATAGCAAAGGCGGAGTTCATAGCGGGAACAGAGGAGCCGACAGTGAATCCGGTGACCAGTTTGGTACTAGACCAGGTCCAAAGTCCCTGGGTCATGATTCCGATAATGCGCTCAAGATTCCTCCGCTCATCGAGTCCGCCCTCATACCCAAGCTTAAAATCGTCGAAGGTGGTGGCGCGATTGCGTGTGGCAAAGTAGTCAAGAGCTGGAACGTGCTTGCCCCGCACCGGTACGAAGCCGTTATTTTCCACGCGCAGCTGAGCCTCGAGCCGCATGGGATGATTAATCAGCTCCATGCGCAAGACGCCATTGGTCAAGATGGAGGTGGCGCTCTCGACAGTGAAGGCATAGAGATCGCGGTTATCGAAGTTGCGGATAAGCGCCTTAGCGTGCGGGGAGTGGGAATCGAGAATACGCTCGGGAAGCTCGCCCTCGTAAACCAACTGAATGCGCGCCGAAAGCGATTTCATATCGCTGCGAATCCGCTGCAGGCGGTCGCTGATATGCTGATTGCAGGCTCGCTCCACAACCTCGCGATGATTCTCAGGGACGGGCGTCTGAAAGTCGTCTCGCACGGAGCGCAGAGCAGCCACCGGGATCCTTACCGAGGGCAAGACCGGAGGAGCCTCGAATGGCTGATCCGCCATCTGCTGCAGAGCAAGAGAACGGGGAGAGATTTTGCGTTTTTCCTCGGCGCTCATTTCGCCATAGGTCCGGTAGGCGAGGTCCGGCCAGAGCTCGGCTTGGCGCTTGGGGGAGGGAATGAAGATGGAGTCGAAGCCAAAACCCTTTGTGCCGCGCGGCTCGGGGGCTATCAATCCATCGATGGCCGCAGAGCGAATCTGGGGTTCACCTCGCCCTGAAAAATAGGCGAAAGCTACAACGAAACTGGCTTGCCCCCCCTGCGAGGTTAGTGCTTTCAATCCCTCGGGAGTGCACCAGTCCTTGATGCATGGACCCGGAAGTCCCTTGAGGCCAACGAGATAGAGTCCCGAGTCCTCCACCGTGACATCCTTTCCCTGAATGATAAATGCGTCCCTCGCCTTTTGCGCAGCGATAGCGCGTGTGCATTCCTCGTATGCGCCACTGCGCATACGATCATAGAGGGCAGAAGATGGGTGAAGCTCCGGTAGTTCGACCTGTATGCCTTCAAGCGTCTCGGCCGGAACGTTAAGAAAGCCGGCGATTTCGGCGAGTTTCCCTGGGTTGGTGGTGGCAAAACGCAGAGGCGTCGCTGTCGGCATCACAGGCTGTTCGTCGGCTGCGGGCCAAAGCTGCTGGGTATTATGAATTGGTTCAGTCTGCATCTTACTACCGGAATACTTCGGGGCGGAGAATGCGGCTGGGGCTAGCCTAATGGGAGCCAGTTTCTAAGTCAAAATCTCATTCATCGATATAGTTCTTTATTGCACGACCGATTCCCTTCAATGTACGCCAGGTACGTGACTCGGGCTTTGGAGCTGGGGGAGGGGGAACGGCAACGGGGGTATACAACTCCGTAAGCAGATGCACGGATCGTTCCGTGGCAATTTCGAGCCCCGCTTCAGGGGGACTGCCGCGCGCAGTTTTTAGTAGCGCGGCTATATTGACTGGATTAAGCCCGGATTTCAGGCTCATAAACTCTGCTATCTCACCATTAACACCGTCGGCTTGCAGATTCCCAAGGCGGAGCATTTCCCGGCACAAATGCTCGCAGACTCCGGTTCCCGGAGCGCCGAAAGCGAAGAAATTGTCAGCTAATGCTCTTATGAGCAGCTGTCCCGTGCGGGCGTCGCTGCCGTACGGAACTGACCGAACGAGCCATTCAGCGAAGAATCGCTCCTGGAAGGCCTCGGCACTTTGCGTTCGGATCGGCAGGGTGTCCTTATACCGCAACTCGATCGTCCATGGATCGTCGGAGTTGCAGTTTCGCAGCGCCTGGCCCAGCAAATCGAGCGCGGTCTCGCCCTTGGCTTCGGCATCATTACTCAATCGTGCGAAGTCCGCTACGAACGCTGCTTGTATATCAAAGTGCCGCTGAGACGGTTGATAACCGCGCTGCATCAATGACTTGAGCACCGGCTCCTGAGCTGCACGGGCCTCGGCGACCTCGGCCACGGGGCGCTGCTCTGAGGTGAGACTGAAATAGCTGATGCTGCCAGGAACTGGTGGGGTCGGTGCGGCTGTATGGTCGGGTATACCGGTGTCAGCTTGAGGTGGGACTGGCTCACCGACACTGGTCCCTGGCGAGGTCTTTTCCTGCGAAGATTCTGGTTGGGGGGTGGCGCCAGGCATAGTACTCCAGACCTGCATTTACCTTTACCGGAACCCGCAATCCTGCGGCAGAAAAGCGCTCGGAAGCGAGTTTAAGGAGCGTAACAGCGGCAAGAACGCTAGTCAATTTAAGGGGCGAGCAGGTTCTGTCCAATACCGACTAGATCTGACTGGGACCTAAGCCGGCGGCAGCGTTAGCGGATTTCTGCCGAAAGCTGTGAAGGAGGCGAGGGGTTCCAGCGCTGAACGACAGCCGTCAAATGTTGAATATCGATTGGCTTGGATATGTAGTCGTCCATGCCGGCATCCAGGCAGCGCTCGCGATCGCCTTCCATGGCATTCGCGGTCATCGCTATTATGGGAGTGTGGCGGTTTATCTGCTTTTCAAAACGACGGATCGCCTGCGTCGCCTCCAGTCCGTCGATTAGGGGCATTTGAATATCCATAAGGATTGCGTCGAACGGATTAGGATTCGTCGAGGCGCAAGCAAGGTCTATAGCTTCTCGTCCATTGCGCGCGACGGTAACGACGTACCCCTGCTTTTCGAGTACACGGCGAGCAAGGCGTTCATTAACCGGATTGTCCTCCGCGAGTAGGATGTGTCGGGACTGCGGGACAGGGGTCAGGGTAACCGCCACCCGCGGCTCCTCCCGTTCGAGGCTCGGCGCCCTGGGCTCACTCACCTGAACCGGGACGGAAAAGGTGAAGGTTGATCCGCCCCCCGGAATGCTCTTGACGTCGATGCGTCCGCCCATGAGTGAGACCAGCTTGCGTGAAATGGTCAATCCGAGCCCTGTGCCGCCGAACTCGCGTGTTACCGAAGTATCGGCCTGCACGAATGCCTCGAAAATCTTTTCCAATTTCTCCGGTGCAATCCCGATTCCCGTATCGCTAATAATGAAAACAAGCTCGACGGCCATCGGTTGAGACACTTCGCGGTGTGGGAGCGCCCTAACCAGAAGTTCGACTTTGCCGCCCGCGGGAGTAAATTTAATCGCGTTTCCCAAAAGGTTTATCAACACCTGCCCGAGGCGAATTTCATCGCCCACGACCCAAATCGGCACGTTGTCTTCAATCCGCTGCGAAAAGGCAACCTGCTTCTCCGACGCGCGGAGAGCTAATAAATGCATGATGCGATCGACGAACTTCAATAATTCAAAAGGCTGCGGCGCAATCACGAGTTTGCCGGCGTCGATTTTGGAGAAGTCCAATACGTCATTGATGATGGTAAGAAGGGAGGTTGCGGAGCTCTTGACTGTTTCTAGATAGTCGAGCTGCTCGGCGGAGAGCGGGGTCTGCAGCGCCAGATCGGTCATGCCTATAATTCCGTTCATTGGTGTGCGGATCTCGTGGCTCATATTCGCGAGAAATTCACTCTTTGTTCGCGCCGCCGCTTCGGCTACCTCCTTTGCCAAACGCAGCTGTTCTTCATTGTGTCTAGCCAACGTGATATCGGAATGGGAGCCGGCCATTCGAACGGCTCGGCCTTGATTGTCCCATACTGCCTGTCCTCGAGCACGAATCCATAGGTAATGACCCTGGCGATGCTGAAAGCGGAATTCGATGTCATATGACTTGTGGTCGGCAATATAGCGTTGAACCGCAGCGAATACTCGATCGCGGTCATCCGGATGCAGGCGAGAGGCAAAACTGTCTAGAGTTCGCGGAATCTCATCCTGGGAGAAGCCGATGATCTCGCAGTAACGCGGAGAGTAGTAAACCTGGTTGGTCAACAAATCCCAATCCCAGATACCGTCATTTACCGCACGCATCACCAAATCAAAGCGCTCCTGACTTCGGCGCAAGTCGGTGGTCATATCCATGGCTATTCGGCGCGCGCGGTACTGCGATCGGCCAAGCGCCCAGATGGCGATGGCGAGTAAGGCGCTGGCCACGAGGCCAAAGCTGAACGCGAGCGGTATCGAATAGGGAGACTGGGCCCGGGCAAATTCTGCCGAACCGAAAAACTTTAGCGTCCACGGCTGACCGAAGAAGGTCAGACTGCGAATAGAGACAAGGTCGGACGGATTTTCAAACTGAGAGGCCTCAATGCGAGGGGAGAGAAAGATCGTGCTTTCGGGAGATTGTGTCGTTCCATCGTAAATATCGAGCTCAACCTCTTCGTTTTGAAGCGCAGAGAGCTCCGCCAACGCCTTGGCGTACTCTATGCGAACAAAGACGAAGCCCTCCACGCTTTCAGGGGTATGCGGAGCTGTTGGCCGATGGACAGGAATAAATAGGTACGCCCCGGGAACACTGGTGCCATCGAACCGAATGGACATTTTTGAGGACAGGGCGCTGGTGTCCTCGAATCGCGCGCGATCGGCCGTCGCGTTGAGCAGCGGAAGTGCGGCTAGATCCTCGCCGAGCAGGGAAAGGTCCCATGCGCGAGGCTCGAACAGAGAGACCACCAAGTGATCGGGTGCCGGGCCGAGGGAGTGGGGGGAGAACGCCCGCTCCCCAAGCGATCGCATTCTCGCCGTGAATGCTTGAAGTCCGGCGCTTGATACGCGCTGCGCGAATCCAAGTCCGGCGATACCAGGGTAGGCCTCGAGTGCAATAGAGCGAACATAGGTGCTCCATTCCTCCGGCTCTACGGATTGACTGGCCATGAACATGGCTTGGGCGAAGCGCGCGATGCGCTCCAAAGCATGCATGGACGCGTTGATGGTTTCTTCGATGCTATCGACGCGCTGCTCGAATCGAAGGGCGTCTGCTCGGCGAGCTTCGTCGCGCAATGCGCCGGCGCCGACAATCGACAACGCAGATCCGAGCACAAACACGGCAAGTGGAACCAGCCAAACACTCATGGTGCTCGCTATCTCACTGCTTGCTGAGGCCGATGGCTCGTGCTTGGAATCGTTCTTCATCGATCACTGACAAAAGAGCTGCTCTGAAGGAGGAATCGCCATGGCTTTTTCACTGCACGCCTGATGCCGATACGAGGTGTCGAAATAATCTTCTCGTGTTTTAGACGTAAACCTGGAGAAATACCTATACGTCGAGAATAGGAAAAATGCTCGCCATACACTCGCCTATCTACCGCCAGCGCCTGACATAGTTTTCCTGGACCATTGGAGAGCTGTCGTATGTCCGTGAGCCCTCGACGTCGACGCATGGTCGCTACGCCTTCGAGCGGCTCGATTGCTCGAATCAGTACTGCTTCGCCAATCCCGGTCTGTCTGGTGCTGACATTAACACAGAAATGCATCCCATAGATAAAATAGACATAGCAGGTGCCGCCTGTCTCGAACATGGCACGGTTGCGTGGAGTGCGCCCCCGAAACGAATGGGCCGCCGGGTCAATGTCCCCAAGGTAGGCTTCCACTTCTACAATTCTTCCGGAAGTGCGCTTGCCGTTGACTTCAGTCCAAAGCACCATACCAAGCAGCGCACGAGCTACCTGTAATGTTGGACGAGTGTAGAAGCGTTCGGGCAGCCTTAGCATGAAAGGGTAGTAATACTGAATGGTTATACACCTACCATGATGCAGGGGGCGGGCTTCAGGAAAAACACGCTCGTGGTCGATTCCGGGGCCCTCGACTTTGCGTCATAATAATAGGAAAGCGAGCGAGAAGCGGGAATAGCTCTTTTTGCGAAAATCTCCTACTCGCTCAAGCTTTAGGGTCGACCATACGCTTGTCACCGCAGTTTCGAGCAGGTTTAGCAGAGCAAACGGTTGTTACAGGGAGTTTTGAGCGTGTTCGATGATCGTCCGGAGCCTGCTGACTACTGCGTGGTAGACAGCTCCCCGGAAAATCGCTTGAGTCAGTTCGAGCGCCTTACCCTGACAGGCGGCGCAGAACTTGATCGCGCCTTAGGGTGGATTTCCAAGCAACTCTCCGCCTTTACCTATCGCCATCCCACTACCTCTGTTGATGTATCCGCTTGCAGGCGAATGCTCGCCTATTACACGGCCTCGCGGGAGGGGCTCCTCTGGGCAAAAGATCCGGCGACATTCTTCGAGGCACCGACCATTACCCCGGTGGTCCGCGAGTCGAGCTTCCATGGGCTGGGCGATGGCGAGGTGTTGGATGTGGCCTTCGAGTCCACCTACAAGCCTCATGATCCCGCATTCGCAGCCGAGTTCGAGGCACGAAAAGAAAATCGTCAGGTGCATGCGCGAATTTGGCGGCATCAGGGTGCCGGCCGTCCCACTATTGTAGCGGTGCATGGTTGGACCATGGGTGATCAGCGAATTAACTCCTTGGCGTTCATGCCGGGATTTTTCTATAAGCTGGGATTTGACGTAGCGCTGATTGAGCTGCCCTATCATGGGCGCCGCAAACCAAAAGCGGCGGATGATTTCGATAACTTGCTCTTCCCGAGCATTAATCTTTCCCGAACAAATGAGGCCATGGGCCAGGCGATATCGGATCTGCGCAATTTGCGGCTGTATCTAGCCAGCCGCGGCGCCGGGCCGATAGGCTGCATGGGCATGAGTCTCGGGGCATACGTCGGATGTCTTTGGGCTGCTCTGGATGCCTTGGCATTCTGCGTGCCGATCGTCCCCATGATTTCCATGGCTGAAGTGGCTTGGGAAATATTGACTCGCGATCCGCAGTTCAAGAGCCTCTTCGACGCAGGGATATCTTTGGAAGATTTGCGCGCCGCCTTCGCCATGCATTGTCCGCTATCTTACCAGCCTAAGACCGGCAAGGATCGCATGCTCATTATCGCCGGAATCGGGGACAGGGTTGTGCCCCCACGTCAGCCGCGCCTGTTGTGGGAGCACTGGAAGCGTCCGCAGCTTTTGTGGTTCCGTGGCGGACACGTCGCTCAATTTAAGCGTTCTCAAGCCTTTGCCGAGGTTCTGCGCTTCTTCACCCAATTAGGCTATGTAAAGGCCTAGCAGCGGTCTCGATACCGGACTGCCTGTCTTGAAAAATCCAGTTATTTCGCTAGAATGCATCGGACTCCTGAGGGCTGGGTGTATCACTATGATTGAGCGATCCGAACAAGAGCGAGTGCGCTTTGCGAAGTTGGCGAAGCTTCGCGAGCAGGGCTATCCCTTTCCGAACGACGTGAAGGTCACGTCGTCGGCGAAATCGCTCTTGGCGATGGAAGTTGTGGACCCCGCTGAGTCGCGACGTTTTACGATCGCTGGGCGACTCGTGCAGGTTCGACATATGGGCAAGGCTGCCTTTGCGCATTTGCTCGACGGGTCCGCGAAGATACAGCTTTACATCAAGCGCGATGAAATTGGTGAACAATCCTACACGTCCTTCAAGGACATGGATATCGGTGACATCGTCGAAGCTTCCGGCTACCTCTTTGTTACCAAGACCGGGGAAAAGAGCTTGCATGTCGAAAAGCTGCGATTACTTACCAAGTCGCTTATTCCTCTCCCTGAGAAGTGGCACGGACTCAAAGACCAAGAGGCGCGCTATCGGTATCGCTATGTCGATCTAATAGCAAATCCGGAAGTTCGGGAAATTTTCCGGAAGCGTGCTCAAATTATCCGCGAAGTTAGGAGCTTTCTCGATCAACGGGGTTATCTGGAAGTGGAGACCCCTGTGCTGCACTATACGGCAGGCGGCGCGACGGCGAAGCCGTTTTCGACACACCACAACGCGCTCAGTACGGAGATGCACCTTCGCATCGCGTTGGAGCTGCCTCTAAAGAAGCTGGTGGTGGGTGGCCTTGAGCGCGTCTACGAGATCGGCCGGATATTTCGCAATGAGGGATTATCCAAGAAGCATAATCCCGAATTTACCATGCTGGAATTCTATCAGGCCTATGCGACCTTCGACGATCTCATGAATCTTACCGAAGATCTGTTCGTACACCTGGCCAAAACCGTCGTAGGGTCACTGAAGGTTCCTTTCGGAGAGGAGGTACTCGACTTCACTCCCCCCTGGCCGCGAATCAGCATGCTGGAATCGGTGTACAGCGTGGGTGGGGTAAGTCGTGGGATCGATCTCAATACCTTAGCTGGGGTACAGGCGGCGGCGAAGCAGCATCACGTGCATCTTGAAGAGCCGGAGGACTGGGGGCGCTGTTTGGAAGCGCTGTGGGGTGCGCTCGTCGAACACAAGCTGATCAATCCTACCTTTATTACTCATCATCCGTTTTCTATATCGCCTTTGGCCAGGAAAAATCTGGCTGACGGAAAGATTACCGATCGTTTCGAATTGATTGTGGCTGGGATGGAGGCCGGCAACGCGTTCTCCGAACTCAACGATCCCGAGGATCAGCGTGAACGCTTCGAGGCTCAAGCGCGGCGAAAGGCGCAAGGCGATGAAGAGGCCACGGACGTCGACGAGGATTTTCTGCGAGCTCTGGAGTATGGGTTGCCACCGACGGCTGGGGAGGGGATTGGTGTCGATCGCCTGGTCATGCTGCTGACCAACAGCCCGACTATTCGCGATATCTTGCTCTTCCCGCAGCTGAAGCCGCGGGCAGCCGGGGCTGACGAGGAGTCAGTTGGAGAACCAAGCGAACAGGCCGCAACGGAATAATTATTTTCTTCAGGGAACGAGGTAACTGGCTTGTCATCGCATGGATTCTCTCGAAAAGTCGCGCTGCGCTACCTGTGGTCGCGAAGAGGCGAGGCATTCATCACTATCATCACGATTATTTCGATTTTGGGCGTCGCGATCGGCGTTGCAGTTCTTAATATCGTAATGGCCGTCATGACCGGGTTTCAGTACGAGCTGACTAACAAGATTGTCGGCGCAAACTCCCATATTGTGGTGCGGCGCCTTGGCGGTAAGATTTCTCACTGGCAGGACGTTTCCACCAAGGTCGCCGGAGTTTCGGGGGTAGATTCTGTTTCGCCGTTTACCTACCATCAAGGGCTGCTTCGTTCTCAATCAGGTTCGACTGGCATTCTCATCCGCGGTATTTCCGAAGGCACTTCGGCGGTCACCCAGCTCTCGCAGTACTTGCATGATCCTGATGCAGTCAAGGAATTGTTTCACCCAGCGGCGATGCAGGTCGAGGGCGAACAGGGGGTCATGGAGGATGTCAGCCTGCCGGCGCTCATTATCGGACAGGAGCTGGCGCGTTCCATGGGGTTATCCATCGGGGCTCCAATATCGATCCTGTCGCCGACCATGGCGTCATCGCCGTTCGGGTTGATGCCGAAGTATCGGCGGTTCGTAGTAGCAGGAATATATAAGAGCGGCTTGGTCGAGTATGAAAGCGGGTTGGCTTACGCATCGTTGCCGGAGGCTCAAAAGTTTTTCGGCATGGGTGAGAGCGTGTCAGGACTGGAGGTCCGCGTGCGGCAGATTGAAGACTCTCCTGCCATAGCCCAGCGTATCGTTGATGTTTTGGGCGGTTTGTCATCAGGATTTTATGCGCAGCCCTGGACGGAGACCAACAAGCCGTTGCTCGACGCCATGAAATTGGAGAAGAACGTGTACTTTATTGTACTGCTGCTCATCATCGTTATGGCCAGCTTCTCCATCATTAGTACGCTGATAATGATCGTGCTTGAAAAACGCCGGGATATTGCCGTCCTTAAGACCATGGGAGCCTCGACCGCGAGCATCGGAAAGATTTTTCGCATGCAGGGATCGGTGATAGGTGGCGTCGGCACTGTCGTCGGCTTGCTCCTTGGCTTCGGCGGATGTCTGGCCCTGAAGCGCTATGGGTTTCCCCTTGATGAAAGAATTTTCCAGATGTCGACGGTGCCCGTTCGTATGGAGTTTTGGAATTTTGCTCTCGTAGGGGCCTGCGCGTACTTGATCTGTTATCTCGCTACTATCTACCCGGCTCGGCGTGCGAGCAGTGTCGAACCGAGCGAGGTCTTGCGTTACGAATAGCTATGAAGATTGTAGTCGAGCAGTTGAATAAATCCTACCGTGACGCCGATCGGACGCTTGTCGTCATTGACGCGCTGTCATTCGAGTTTCCGGAGACTGCGTCGATAGCAATCGTAGGACGCTCTGGAATCGGTAAGTCAACACTCCTGCATTTGCTCGGCGGGCTCGACCGTCCAACCTCAGGTTGCATCCGCTTTGACGGTGAGGACATTGCATGTCTCGATTCCGAAGCGCTGTCGCGATTTCGCGGAGCCCATGTGGGGTTCATTTTTCAGTCGCATCACCTGCTGCCGGAGTTCACGGCGCTCGAGAATGTAGCCATGCCTCTGCTGATTTCAGGGAAGTCCGAGCACGACAGTGCTCGCGCTGCTAAGGAAATGCTGGAACGTGTCGGGCTTGCTGCTCGGCTCGATCATGTACCGGGGAAACTCTCCGGCGGCGAGCAGCAACGAGTTGCGATAGCGCGGGCCGCCGTAACGAAGCCGGCAGTGCTGTTGGCTGATGAACCGACGGGAAATCTGGACGCGCAGACGGCGCTAGAATGCCAAGATTTGCTCCTCGGCATGCAACGTGAATTGAGTAACACGCTTATCGTAGTTACCCACAGCGCCG
>JAYRHW010000129.1:0-7479 GCA_041907145.1 Bdellovibrionota bacterium | reverse complement strand
GGCTCCAACAGCTGGAAGACAGCAAAGCGAGAATACGGCGATTAACAGAAGCTTCTTCATAGTTCCTCCAAAATTTGTAGCCCTAGAGTTACTACGAAGCCGAGAAGAATTCTAGACGGATCGGTGGCTTACAGGCGCGACGTTGGAGCGTCATGCCGTGGCACCAGAGGAATATTACCTATTAATCTCGGGAGGTTAGCACGCTCTGTGAGCCTCCTACTCAAGCTCCTACCAGCTCTGGTAGATAATTGAGTGCTTCCGACCGATGGCTAGTGTTCGCCGCGGTCTTCGCTTTCGACAACCAGTCCGGCATCCCCCAGGGCGTCAACGATCTTGGTGAATTTGAGCTTGCCGCCGCCGCGTGGACGAGACTTCTCGAGCTCGATTCGACGTTTCTTATCCTCCTGAGCAGCCTTGTCTTTGCGCTTATGCATCTCAATTTCGGAAATTTCGCCCGGCTCGCCAGGACCGCCGCCTTCGCGCAGCTTCTGCGCTGTCTTTTTCCCCACTGCCTCCTCCAGCTGAACTTTAGGCGCAGTCTCAGGCTTTGGACTTGGCTCCGGAGCGGGCCCAGGCGCTGGCGCAAGATGCGGGAAAGGAATGGTTCGCGTTCCCGGGTTTACCACTCGGCTCATGACAAGCCCGGAAAGCGGGGTTGGTCGCAAAGCCGGAGACGGGAGAGTAATGGGCCTAATAAGAGGTTCGTCAAACTGCGGGATGAGAATCTCCTCGACTGATGGAGCTGGAGAAATCTCCGGCGATACCGCCGGCTTCGGAGGAGCAGCCACAGAGGCAACAGCCTCGCCGTTAGCAGTTGGCGAGAGACCGACATCATCCTTTGGAATTTGCGATTCAAGCCGTGAACTACGCGGCATTGCTCTCTGGCTGCGGGGCTCTGCGGTAGCCGCCCCACCGCCCCCACCTCGCTTCGGACCGCCAGTGCCGCCCGATGAACCGCGGCTGAGCGGCTCATAGTAACCATCGCCCTCGTCCATCTGGCCCCGGGCAAAGGACTCAGAAGGGTCATAGTGCCAAGGATTACTATCTCCGTCTCCCTGAGCCGATGAGCCGGAGCCCCTAACCGACTTCCCAGCAGCGGCTCCTGCCTGAGCATCAGCCCTTGCCCGAGAAACAAGATCATCGAGTCGGGTTCGCTGCTCAGCCAGACTCTCCTCAATGACCTGCCTAACGCGCGAGTCCTTTGGATGTGCGGCGAGATCCTTCTCCAGGCGGCTGACAAATTCTCTTTGCTGCTGAATTTCAGGTGAATCAGCGACAGGCTCCCCGCTCATCTTTTCTAATTTAACCGCATCCTGCTTCGCCACTACCGCAGGAGCCGAGGAAATACCTGCTGCTCGATTTCCCGCTTCAACTGCTCGAATCGCATCCTGCAGCGCTCTCAGTCTATCTTGTGCGCCAGACAGGGAACTCTGGAGACTCTCAGACTGGCTGGCTGAAAGCCCCTTAACTCCTGACTCCAATCTAAGTCTGGCAATTTCCTGCTGACTAGCGACGATGCGCTTCTCAATTTCACTTTGAGAGATGGTCGCAACGTAGTTGTTCGGTGATTTTCCGGTGATTAGGCACTCATCCAGCTGAGACAGAGAGCCCTGCGTTCTTACCTTTAGTTCGAAGAGGCGGATATCGCCCTCACTAAAACCCGATCTTGAACTACTGCGTAGAATTCCCAGCAGTTCCTTGCTGCGCACAGCGCCAACGCTTTGTCCGGCCATGGCCGCATCCGCCACGTCACCGCGGGTGATAAATCCCTTTGAAGCCTCGCGTTGAATGAGAACTTCTCTTCCGGCCTCGGAGAGCGCGTCGCCCTTTATAAGATCGGCCGCCTTGTCCACGCTGATCGGCTTTCCGTTAGCGATGTATGCTGGTGTGCGAATCGCGGCTGCGCCCGATACCACTCCTCCAGTCAACATTCCAGCCGGAGCCGCCCGAAGTCCGGCCTCACCCATTCTCTCAAGTCCCTTCCCGAAGCCATCGTCCCAGGTCTGCTCCTGGAGCGCGGTAACAGCAGATGCCTGCATGGGAGCAAAAATTGCACCGTCTATTGAACCCTGGGCTGCCCCGACAACAATGCGTACGGAACGACTGCTCTGCGCTAAATAGCTAAAGAGCGCGTCCCCGGTCACCCTAGTGCCGTCCTCGGCCAGCACGATGGCGCCGCGCTCCGCCATTGCCTCACCAATCATAACTTCTAGTTTGCCGGCAACGACTCGACCTACGGGAACCTTGCTCATCACGCCGACTGCCGCAATATCGACCAGCATTACCCCACCATCCACGGCCCATTCCTCGATGCCGTAGCCCTCGCCGCGAATGGCCCATTTTGTACCCATTCGAACGCCCCCCGCTATTCCCGCTAGATAGACGCTCCAAAGCGCCACTGCTCCAGGAGCTGCAGTGCCGAGGGAGCCAACTATCATCACAACGGTCCCGCCTACAAGAATTACGGTGGTGCCGGCGTTGACGATTACATCGCTAACGTGATTTTTTTGATCGCGGAAGGCTTCAGCGGAAACACCGAGCCGGCGGTAGAGCGCATCGATCTCATGAGGATCTCCACGCCCCTGAGTTGCTTCTCGTAACCGCCTCAAATCCTCGAGCATCTCCTCGCGCTCATCTCCCCAGACGACCACTGAAAGTATGCCGCTATCTTCGTGCTTTGCGCGCCGCTCTCCTGCAGCGTACATCTCCAACGCCGTTTCGGGTCGGCCATGCATATTCTCCAGGACATCGAATTCATCGTCGCCGGAGAGTTCACTCTTCAGGGTCTCAATCAAATCTCCGTATCCATTGCGCTTGAAATCCGCAATTAAGGCCTGAGCTTCGGCCTTTGACAGCCCGGCTGTCTCCTCTCGGACTACCTGTTCATCTGTTCCAGCACCGTCGCAGGCATCAAAAATCAAATCCGCCTTGCTGAGCTTGCCATCCTGCAGCAATATCTTGACCACGTGAAATTCATGGTCATTGAGCTCATCCCGTAGATCGCCGATTAAGTCGCGATCGGGGTACATGTCGGGCTCGGCATAGCGGCGAGAAATCTGTGCGCGCAACTCGGACCAGTGCTGAAGCGCAGCTTCAGTTTCAGGGCTTCTTTCGCCGCGACGATCCTCTGCCTTCACCCTCGCTTCAAGCTCAGGCGGAAGCTTAAACACCTGGCGAATCAATTTTTCATCGGTGCCATCAAAGCTGCCGCCCATGGCATGACGAAGTTTATGGGCTCCAGCGTCGATCTCCCTCCCGTCAACTACAGCCGCAAACCACTTACCCTCGGCTCCTGAGACAGCTGCAGCCTCTCGGGACAAGGATTTGCCGTAAAGCATCGAGTATTCGCGATCAATTTCTCCGATGCGAGCCATGTCAAGATGCCCGTCGGGCCTCTTCATCGCCTCCAAGCGCAGGGCGGGCTGCTCCCCTCGAGCGCTCCAAGTACTATCCACATCCAAATGCACGAGCGCAGCATCTGCACGGTTGAAATTCCCATCGAGCAAACTCGTCGCTACGATAAGATTATCTCCGTGTACATCGACGGACAGAGCTTCCGCAAAATTACGCGCTTGCCGAACTTCGCCCTCGCCGTCCGCAACAGGCACATAGTAGTCCTTGGCGTATAGGGAGTCGAAGCGCTGTGTGAAGCGCTCTCGTTCCTCGGTGGTGGCTAAACTGCGTAAAGCGCTGCGCAGCGTCTCATGATCGACTCCCCAAAATCCATTGAGCGCCAAATGCGAATCAGCCGCCGCAACTCCGACATAATCCCGAGCAAGCAGCCCATGCACTTTATCCAGTTCTGCGCTGGAAAAGTCACCCTCCAATGCTAGTTCCAGAGTCTCTCCGTGCTTCTCCTTGTACAGCTTCTTAATCAGCCCAAGTTCCTGCGGGCTGCGCCCCTGCAGCGCTGCGTAACAGCGAGCTTCGTTGGTTCCAAGTCCTGAAATGCCGCTGTAAAGTTGGGAGACCGATCGGCGTACCTGCTCCATGGTAGAAATTCCCTGCTGAATCCCCGCCTCCTGAGCTTGGTCAATCTGTTGGGCAATTCCGGGGACCACGGAGAGGAAATCCTGCTGGGCCGCCAAATATCGGCTCAGCTCCGCTTGGGCTGATTCCCGTCTACGAACGGAGCCCGCATCCTTCTCCCCGTACAACAGCCCAATCTTCGTTCCGAGTGAACGTACCTGAGCTTCGATTGCAGCCTGGCGCGCAACTTCCTCATATTGCCTCGTGGTTAGATCCAGCTGCTGCGCTAACTGGGGATACTGCGCGCACAAAGATTGGGCAGAGCGCAAAAATGCCGCGCGATCCAGCTCTATTCTATCTAGCAGCTGCTTGTCAGGGGCGGCCTCAGCCTTCTGCGCTCCGATTTGTTTACCATACTCCGCTACCGCCAGAGCCGCGTACTGTGCCAGTGCTTCGTCCGAAACCTCCGCGCCCTGCAGAGTGGCCTGCACTATTTCGAGGCCCAGTCGATCTCGCTGTGTAGCTAGGGTTGGCTGACCGCCGATCTCGGAGGTGGATGCCCGTGAACGAAGATCTTCGAGCACCCCCGTAGTTCCAAGCTCCCGCTGCGCTCGAATAAACTCTGCAGTAGAAAGCCCGGAAGACAAGATTAAACTTCTTAGAGCCAATACCGATGACGTCGACTCCTGCACGATATCTCTAGCTGCCACGGCCGTTCCGAGGGCCCTATCCTGGGACACCAAAACTTCTGATGTTTTCGTGGCCGCGGAGAAGCACTTTGCCAATCGAGTGCCATCGAGCTCAGCCCTTTCCAGACCGCGATTATTGCTGTCTCCAAGATAGGCGCGCTGAGCACGCTGCCAAGCACTTCCTGAAAGTTCCGAATCAAGTCGGTCGTATAGAAGCTCGCCGTACATCTCCTGATAGCGTTGGCGGATAATCTCAAGCTCGTATAGCGAACGGCCCTCAAGGGTTTTGAATATGACATTCTCGTAGGTACCCAAGCCATCTACGGCACGGAACAATTCGCGAGCCGCAAAGTCCCCGGCCTCTCGAAGTTCTCTGCCGCGCTCGCGAGCAGCACCGCGATGTTCCGCCAAGGCAGCGGCGAATGCTGGGTTTCTCGTCAGAAGATCCTGCTGTGATGCCAGGTATTCCTTGAGCATCGCTTGCTTCGATTCCTCGGCCGGGCGAGCCTCATGAACCCGCGCATTTACCTCAAGCTGCCACACTCGCTGAGATACCAGGATTGCACGCGCTCGGTCCTCTTCGAGTCGCAGCTCGGCAAGAATATGGCGAGTGACCGTAGAATCAGCCCCAAACTGCGAGGCCATTCTTCCTTCGAACGCGGCTCGCCGCTCACGGGTACCCTGAGCAGTTAGATCGTCCATGCTCTCAGGCAGTGCTAAGAGCGCAGCAGACTGTCTAGCTATGTCTCGGGCTTCAGCCAGGGAGTTGTCGATGCTCTTGATGCGCGCCTTATCCCAGACAGCCTCGGCGATTGGAGCGGCTTCCTCTCCAAGCTCCTTTTCAGCCAGCTTGGAGAACATAGCCTTAGCCTGCACATCCCCCATGCGAAGCGCAGGAGCTAATGGCGAGCCTTCCAGCAAGGTCGCAATAACATCGAGCTTGGCCAGCAAGTTGTCCCTAGACTGCAAAGGATCTTGCTTGCTTTCAGCGTTGCGCAGCGCCGCCTCACGCGCCTGCTGCAGCTCCTTGATGTATTGAGAAAGCTCAGGATGCTGCCGCATGAATTCGGCAAGTTCAGCGTCATCCGTCACAACGCCTTTCTTTTTGCTCGAGGTAAGGAGGAAGCTTAAAATATGTTCGTTGAGTTGTTCTCCCCGAGAGCGTGTGGTGTCCACGGTTGAGGTCCCGCCGACTGTGCCCAGAGAGACGGGCAAAACTAGAGCCTGAGCGCTTTCTCGTCCCGCAGCTCGCAGGGCGTCATGTTCATGCGCTATTTTTTCCCCGAGTGAGTCGTGATGACTGTGATGCTTTGGAGTCTGCGACTGATCCGCCGTCGTAGCTTCCGGCTTTGAGGAAGTGTCCAGCGAGACTCCTTGGCCGGTGCTGGCCTCCTGCCCCGGCACACTTGTCTGACTAGCCGCGGCCTCGATGGTGCTCGATTCAGAACGTGGCATTAGCTCAACCCAACCAAAAACAGAGAAAAATCCTTACATTTCAGAGGGTTGGTCTAGAGACGTTCCCCCTCATAGATGGTATTAAGGACTGCCCCCAACAAGTGCCGTAAGTTGAATGGCCAATTCCGGGCAGCAAGATGCGCAAAATGTCCAATCAAGAGCAGGCCTTAGGCGAGCTATTCTGGCTAAGCCAGGAGGGAAAATCCCTGCTGACCACCCTAGACTCCCTCGCGCTCGAAAATGGGCTCGATGCGGCCGCTACGGCACTCAAGGCCAGCAAGAAATTCTCCGGTGTTCGCTCTGATCTCACTCGCCGAGGGCTCGAGATAATTTTTAGCCGTAGGCAGGCAGCAGCACTTGGCACCTGGGCAAGTGAGGGGCTCTTTACCTACCACTCGCTCGAGCAGGCAAGCCGCTTGGAAATTAGTCGCCGTCACGCCAGCCGCTTCGCCGGCTGCAGACATGTGCTAGAGATCGGCACCGGTATTGGCAGCGATACTGCGTCAATAGCTGGCGCTGCTGAGAAAGTAACCAGCATCGAAATTGTGCCGGAAATCTCTCAGATGGCGGCGCATAATCTTGCCTTACAGGCGCTCAGCAATGTCGAACTCTTGGTTGGTGATGCCACCCAGCTTCTAAGTACACAGAGGCTGGCCCTCTACGACGGTTTATGGGCAGACCCCGCTCGGCGAGATAGGTCTGGCAAGCGCTTGTATAACCCCGAACACTGGAGCCCCCCGCTTTCTTGGGTCAGCGAACTTGGTGTCGTTGGACCCTGCGGCATAAAGATCTCTCCTGGAGCTGATATCGAACCTACCGCAGGCTTTTCTCGTGAATGGATCGGATTCAAGGACGAATGTTTGGAGCAAACACTTTGGCGCGGCGCGAACGTGCGCGACGGAACCGTCTGGCTTGCCGATACGGATAGTGAGTGGATTCCTCCTGAGACTCCCATGAGCGCAGCATTTGAAATGGCCGAAGGGGCGGCCGGCAAGTTCATTCTGGAACCGCAAGCTGCTTTGATTCGCAGCGGCCGACTTGAAGACTTCTTCGCGCAAAGGAATGTAGCCTTGCTCGATGAGCATATCGCGTATGGGCTTAGTGCTGCCGAAGTGCCGGATTCCCCCTTTTATACTCAATTTCGAGTTGACGAAGCCTTTCCCTTCAACCTCAAGTCGCTGAATGCACGACTGGAAGCATTGGGCTGGAACTCTCGCACGGAACTGAAGAAGCGCGGCTTGGAGGAGACCGCAGATGATATTCGCAAGAAGCTCGTGCTTCAGAAAGTCGAGCGCAGCAAGGATTTCGGGGTAATAATTCTTGCCCGCATAAAACAGGGGCATTTTTGTTTTCTGGCGCAGAGGGT
>JAYRHW010000128.1:0-2711 GCA_041907145.1 Bdellovibrionota bacterium | reverse complement strand
ATGAGATCAGAAAGCTAATTTCAGTGCCGGAAGTAGCTGCGATCCGCCGCGCTGTCGAAAGCTGTCTGCCTGAAAAGGATGAGAGCTCGAAGGGAGTTTGACTATCCATTGGAGTGGTGGACACACCGACGGCTTCCCAGGTTGGCTTTGGGCCTACGAAAAATGTTGAGCTGTTTTCCGGCATAGCCGAGTGTATCCAATATGTTATTGCTACTCAAGAACGACGTTTGATATGGATTTGCGGTTCTGTTAGGGTCGGACTTACTGATCTTTTGAAGTCCGCTGGGAAAGCTGCTCGCGCCGCAACAGGAAAGAAGGTTCCCATGGCGCAACAGCCCTACAAATTTGAAGGCAAGGTGCAGAGTTACGATCCCAAAACGAAGGTCGTGACTCTCGAAGGCGGGAAAGTCGTTCAGCTCGGACGATTTTCCCGACAGAAGCCCGAACCCGGACAAACCGTCCAGGTTACGGTCAGCAACCGCAACAAATCCAAGATCGGAGGCGAAAAGCCGGTCAAGGTGGAGAGGTTCGAAGTCACAGCAACGCAGGCCCCGAGTTCCGCGCCGTCTGTTTCGGTTAACACCCGCGACAACCGCTGAACATCACCCTAGGCCCGAGCCAGCTTCCCAGCGACTTCTCCTTATCTTGCCCCGTCCCTGGGGAGCATAAAGCAGAATTCAATTCTTCGCTCCCCTATCGAAAACTTTGCGATTATTTCAGCCCAGGCCGTGACTACCACAAGTGCTCGTAGCTTGAACTATTCGATAGTTTCACGCATCATTAATGAAGTATGGCCGAATTCTTTGATACTGCCGAAGTTAAGTCGAATCTCAATCGCCTCGCAGAGCGCGTTCAGGCTCTGAGGGGGTTCCTTTGACATTGAACGCAATACTACCCGTTTAACTGAGCTCGAGGAGCAGAGCCAGGCTCCTGACTTCTGGAATGATAACGAAAAGGCGCGTGCGGTCCTGCGTGAACGCGCCAACTCTCAAAGCTCGGTCGATCGCTACAAAAAACTCGAGAGTCTCCTTGGTGATGCTCAAGCTGCATTAGAACTTGCTGCCGACGACGCTGAATTTCAGTCCGAGTGCACTTCCGCGGTAGAGAAGTTAGAGACCGAAGTCGAGAAGCAAGAATTTCAATGCAAGATGAGCGGCGAATTCGATCGTTCGCATGCCATCGTCGAAATCAATGGCGGTGCCGGAGGAACCGAAGCGCAGGATTGGGCCCAAATGCTTCTCCGTATGTACATTCGCTGGGCGGAGCGAAAGGGTTTCGGCGTCGAAGAACTAGATTACCAGCCTGGCGAGGCCGCCGGAATTAAAAACGCGACCATCATTATCAATGGTGATTTTGCTTACGGATATTTGCGCAATGAGCAGGGCGTACATCGTCTAGTGCGAATCTCCCCTTTCGATGCCAACGCTCGTCGGCATACCTCCTTTGCTGCGGTTACGGTAACCCCGGATATTGAGGAAGATATCGAGGTTCATATTGAGGACAAGGATCTTCGTATCGATACCTATCGGTCCGGCGGAGCTGGCGGCCAGCACGTCAACCGCACCGACTCAGCTGTTCGAATTACTCATATCCCTACCGGCATCGTCGTTGCCTGTCAGAACGAGCGCTCCCAACATAAGAACAAAGACCGCGCGATGAAGACGCTCAAGGCCAAGCTCTATGAGATTCAGCGCGACGAGCAGAATCAGAAAATTGACGCACTGAAGGGTGAGCGCAGGAAAATCGAATGGGGCAGTCAGATCCGTTCATACGTCTTGCAGCCTTACCGCATGATCAAGGATTTGCGCTCGGATTTTGAGACTTCAGCGGTCGATACCGTGCTCGATGGCGACCTTGATGAGATCATCGAGTCTTGCTTGTTGCAGAACGCATCGAATAAGTCGGCCAGTTAGGCACCCATTTCTTGCGGTTCGGATTCCAATTACATGCGCCGCGGCCCCTGCAGTGGTTCTCAGTAGGATGTTCGAGCCAGGGGGCGCTGTCCGTTGCCCATGCTGGGAATATGCATTAGATTTCCAAAGCCGACCACGATTGGGATTTAGCGTGAAGCCATCGCAGAAGCCTGTAAAAATTTTACTCATCGACCCAGACCTGCAGGCACGCTCGCGGCTGCGTGAGGCGCTGCGCGCGGTTTATCACAAGGCCGAGTACAGAATGGCGCGCTCCATAGTAGAAGCGCTGGGAATTCTCAGCGGAAAGGATGTTTTCCAGTTGTTAGTGCTTGCTTCTCGACCCGGTCGAGACAAGCTTACTGAGGGGCTTACCCGCGTATGTGCATACATTCGCTCAGCGGAGTCCTTGGTGTTGGTTTCGCTGTCGGCTGAAGATCAAGACACCACTTTTGTTACTGAGCTTTATGTGAATGGCGCGCAGGGATTCATTTGCGAACCGTATTCTCCGGATATACTCAAGGGATGCATCGAGAGCGCGCGCGAGGAAGCTGACAAGGCTCCTGACAATTCTCTGAAGAATAAGCGAGCGGCGGACTTTTTGCTGCGTCAGGCCATGGGCCTCATCGATGCTGTAGCCGAGTGGAAGGATACCGGAAAGCGCGGACGAGGCCCTGCTGGAAAGCAACTGAAGGAAGTAAGCGGAGCGCTGCAGCAACAAGTCCAGACACTTGCTTCTGGCGAATGGGAAGATCTGCTGCTTTCGCGCTTGCCGAATGCAAAGACAAAAAAAGTAGGAGT
>JAYRHW010000127.1:0-6679 GCA_041907145.1 Bdellovibrionota bacterium | reverse complement strand
CTCTCGCCTATCGAGACTTACTCAAAAATCGGATTAAATCAGGCTGGCGTTGGTATGATACTTCGGCGGCGCTCACCGCTGGGGTAACGTTCGAAATCTCGAATACCGGAGAGATCTCGAATGTGCAGATCATCAGCGTATCCGGAAACCGGGAATACGACGACTCGGTACTTAGAGCTATTTACAAGGCTAGCCCTGTTCCTGCTCCGCCGGAGAAAGTATATGAGTATTTCAAGAAAGTTCGCATGGTTTTCGATCCTCGGGAATAATTGTATGCAGCAGCGCATGTGGCCCCTTTTTCTCTCCCTCCATCTTGTCATCATTGGATTAGCGCAGACGGCGCTGGCCCAGACGGACATCTTCGTGCGTGGATCGGGAAAATTGTTCCCTATCGCCATGCCCCAATTGTGCGTGCAGTCTGGTCAGTCTGCAGCGAATAGGGACATACCTCGGGTGATGTCCAGAGATCTGGATCTTTCCGGCTATTTCGAAGTACTCGATCCGAATGCCTATATCGAGACCCCGGGAAAGTGCGTAGGTCCGGACAAGGGCGCATATTCCGATTGGAGCGTAATTGGAGCAGAGGGGTTGGTGCGTGGAGTAGTGCAGGGGCTGCCAAACGGACGAGTGAAGGTGCAGCTCTTCCTCCACGATGTGCAGCGACAGACGGCGGTTCTGGGCAAGGAGTACGAGGGAGACGAAACTCAGCTGCCAAGAATAGCCCACAAGTTCGCAAACGAAATCATGAAGTTCTTCACTGGAGAAACGGGCATCTTCGGCACTCAGATAGCCTTTTCGTCCCGAGTGGGGCGTTTCAAGGAGCTGTTTGTCATGGATATGGACGGCAGCAATGTTCGGCAGCTGACGAATGAGCGCGGATTGGCGGTTTCGCCTTCCTGGGATCCTTTCGGGAAGAGCCTGGTGTACACATCATATCGCAGTCGGGTGCCGGATTTGTTCCTCCTGGACGTCGAGAGCCGGTCTGTGCAGCAAATTACCAGGAACGATGCGCTCGAGATTGGGGCGCACTTCTCAAGTCAAGGCGGTAAAATTCTGGCTTCGCGGATGGAAGGACGAGACTCCTCGATAGTCCTCGTCAATCCTAATGGATCTATTTTCAGAAAGGTGAGTTCGTCTGGAATTAATATTGATACCTCGCCATTCTGGTCGCCTGATAATACCAAGATCGCCTTCGTCTCCAATCGGGCCGGGGGGCCGCAGATCTACGTCATGGGCGCGGATGGAAGCGATGCTCATCGCATCAGCTTCGTAAAGTCAAATTACTGCACATCGCCGGCCTGGTCGCCTAAGGGCGACAAGATCGCTTTTGTTTGCCGAGCTGACATCGGTTTTCAAATCTTTATCGCCAATGCAGACGGTACCGATCCGCTTCAGGTTACCAGTCAAGGGGATAACGAAGATCCCGATTGGTCCCCGGACGGACGATACATTGTATTTGCAACGACGTTTGGAAAGGGCGCCGGGTTTAGCCTGGCTCTGATGCGAAGTGATGGTACCAACATGCGACAGCTAACCCAGTCTCGCGGCGGGGACTACGATCCTGCCTGGGGGCCTTTGGTTCAGTAACTAACTCGAAGAAATTCAGGCTTTTTAGATTTAGGCTCTTGATTCTATTGAGTGAAATTACTAACTTCTTGCTGGCGGCCGGATTGGTCTGGTGAGCTGATGTTGCGAGCACTTTAACTGCTGAACGCCGGATCCTTTCAGCGTTCGTGATGTTGTGCTCGGAGTGGGCGCTCACCGAATCTGGTGGCGGAGTAGCTAAATATTCGATTGCTATAGATAATTTGATGTTCTAGAGTCTACCCCAATCGCAGCGGTGCGAGGGAAAACTCAAGTTCCATAGCAGTCGCGAGATTTTGAATGTGGAGGGTTGGTTTACTATGCGAATTTTGAAACTTGTTTTGACGGCAATCGTTCTGACCTCATTTCTTGCGGGCTGCGCCTGCCGAACGAAGAAGGTCGGTCCAGATGATAACGTGCCGTTTGCTGCATCCGGCGGTGAGCTTGGAGATATTAATTTCGCTTTTGACAAGTATGATATCACCTCCGCTGCTCAAGCAACTTTGAGTAAGAACGCTGAATGGCTGAAGGCCAATCCGGCCCGCACAGTTCAGATTGAAGGTCACTGCGATGAGCGGGGAACCAATGAGTACAACATGGCGCTTGGCGCTAAGCGTGCTCGGGCCGCTTACGATGTTTACCGCTCGCTCGGTATCGAGGAGAAGCGTATGAGCACCGTAAGTTATGGTGAAGAGTTGCCTCTCGATCCGCGTCATAACGAGGAAGCCTGGGCTAAGAACCGCCGCGATCACTTCGCAGTGAAGTAGTCAGGTTCCGCGTTATAAGAGCCGGGGCTGTCTCGTTTCGAGCGGCTCCGGCTTTTTTGTTTCTGGTTTCTTGTTGCTCTGCGTTCTGGTTTGTTGTGCTAAAAGGTCAAATTATGAGATGGCTCTGCCTTTGGTCGATAGCTCGTATCTCGATATTAACTATCTGTTTTGCTCTCTCTCTAAGTGCTTGTGCTCCGTCCATAGCGACGAAGGAGGACATCCAAAAACTTTCAGGCTCGGTCAATGATATGCGCGCGCTTAATGCCTCGCAGACTACCCAGCTTGCAGCGCTTGAGGTGCAGCTTCGCCAACTGATTGGTCGAGTCGAGGAGCTTGAGCATTCTCAGAACACCCAGCTTAGCGCCGACCTTAGTAATCTAAAAACCGACCTCTCTAACCTCAAGCGCCGTGTGCCTCCTCCGCCTATAGTTCCGGCCGCCGCACTCGATGAGGATGAGGCGAATGTGAGCTCATGGCCGCCAGAGGTGGCAGGGCCTCTTGGTGACGGGCTCGAAATGCTGCGGACTGGCAGCTACACCGGCAGCTTGCAGAAGTTTGCTCTGGCGTATGACGCAGGGCGCGGCGGGGATGTGGCCGCGCTTACGCAGTTCTGGAGCGGGGTGGCCTATGACGGCCTTGGTAGCAATAAGGAGGCTTTAGGTGCGTACCATGATATGACCACTAGATTCCCAAAACACCCTCGCGTGCCATTGGCGCTGCTCAGGCAAGGGTCGGTGCTGGTGCGTCTTGGCGACTCCAAAACAGCTGCACTCATTTTCAAAAAGCTGATTTCTCAATACCCGAAGTCCGCCGAGGCTGAGCGAGCCAAGGAGCGACTCAAAGACGTTGCCTAGGGGCGGCGGTATGCCCGCATCTACCTTGCTCTGTCGTCAGTCGGTACGGCGTTGCATCGCCGGGCGGGCCTGCGCGGTTACCTTGGGTAATTTTGATGGTCTTCATTTGGGACACCAACAGTTGCTTCGTGCTGTGGCGGAAGAAAAGAAGAGACTGGGGCCCGGCGCCTGCTCCGTATTGGTTTCATTCTATCCTCACCCGGGAGTAGTGTTGGGCAAGGCTCCGCGCCTGCCGCAGATCACTACGTCGCGGCAGAAGCTGCGCTTTATGAGCGAATTTGGCATAGATATTTTTCATGCGATCCGCTTCACGAAGGAGTTTGCGTCCCTCACTGCCCAGCGCTTTATCGAGGAAATTCTCATTCAACGACTTAATACTAGAACGCTGGTGATTGGGCCGGATGCCCGAGTGGGACATAATAGGGAAGGTACCCCAGAGTTTATCAAGGCTGCACTAGGCAGCTTGGGCCGCAGTTGTCGCGAGATTCCGTTCCTAGCCGAATCAGGAGAGGTGATATCGTCGCGCCGGATTCGTAGCCTCATTGAAGGCGGTGAATTGCAGATCGCGGAGAAGATGCTGGGGCGTCCCTTCACCTATGCCTCCACGGTGATTGCCGGAGACCAGCGGGGCCGTCAAATTGGTTTCCCCACTGCTAACCTGCATGTGAATCGACAAGTTTTGCCGCGGCCGGGTGTCTACGCGGGGTTCGCCGAGGTTCCTCAGGGGGTATTCAAATTCGTCGGAAATATCGGTATGCGTCCCACCTTTTCGGGAAAGGGGCTCCAGCTCGAGGCCCACTTATTGGACTTTCCCGGCGATTCCCTCTATGGCGGGCATATGGCCCTGCAGTTCAAAGCAAGACTGCGGGACGAGATTCGGTTCGCCGGCATAGAGGAACTGCGCGCGCAGATCGTGAACGATATCGCAAACGCCCGACGGATGCTGTCATGACCAAGTTCTTGTTCAGATACCAGGGCGAGGCGCCGGAGCGCCTCGATCGGATATTGGAGTCTCATATTCAGCAGAGCGGAATGGAGGGTCCGCCGACGCGCTCTCAAATAAAGCTTCTTATCGAAGCAAAATGCGTTTCTGTTAACGGCAAATTCGCCGAGAAGGCCGGCTTACCTGTCAAGCCCGGAGCGGAGATATCCGCCGAGCTGCTGGAAGCTGAGGCGGATAATCTGGCAGCCTACGAAGTCCCGCTTCATGTGTTGTATGAGGACGATCAGCTCATCGTGATCAATAAGCCTGCCGGGCTCAGTATGCATCCAGGCGCCGGAAATAAGACCAAGACACTGGTAAACGCACTGGTTCATCATTTCGGAAAAGGGGCGCCGGAATTGTTTCGACGTGGGGCGCGCCCCGGCATCGTCCATCGCCTTGATCGTGACACGACTGGAGTAGTCGTAGTGGCAAAGACAGTCTCGGCCCACGCCGTACTGGCCGAGCAGTTTGCCAGGCGCAGTATCGGGCGTGAATATCGCGCCTTGGTATTTCGAACTCCTCGGTCCCTTCGGCCTATCAATACCGCTGACGATGGAAAGATTGAAGGGAATATCGGCCGTGATCCCCATCATCGAAAGCGCATGGCGGTGGTACAGTCCGGTGGTAAGCCGGCGGTAACGCATTGGCATGTTATCGAGCGCTTGCAGCACGGCTGTCTGGTCCAAGTCCGCCTCGAAACGGGACGGACTCATCAAATCCGAGTACATATGGATCATATCGGCGCTCCGGTCATAGGAGACCTTACGTACGGAACCTTTGAGGGGCTTCCCGTGAGGCTTAGGATAGCCGCTCAGAAATTCGGCCGTCAGGCGCTCCATGCCGCTAAGCTTTCCTTCTTGCATCCGGTAGACGCGCGGAAACTGTCGTTCGAGGCCCCGCTGCCGGAAGATTTTCAGAAACTGCTGCGAGTATTCCGCAGCGAGGGAGAGGCGTGATTCGTCGCTCCATCGGGCAGCTCGAGTACGAAGAATGCCCCGAGCTCGTCGAGCAAGGCGTGGAGCATGGATTTCTAACCGGAGGATTGGATTTTGCCGCCGCAAGTTCAGAAAATTCGAGCGGGGCCTTTAGAGCTGCATTCGCGGTTGAGTCGCTCTTCCAACTCGAGCAAGTCCACGGTCCTGAGATTGTGGAGGTTGGCGATATCGGTAAACTCTCGCCGCGCCTAAAAGCTGATGGCTGGTTTATCCCGCGTAGAATTGGGGGGCATGCGGGCAGGATAGCCTTTGGCATCCGCACTGCCGACTGTCTGCCTATAATCATCGCAAGTGATTCGCATATCGCGCTTCTTCACGCCGGCTGGCGCGGGGTATGTGCCGGAATCGAACGGCGAGCGGTGTCGCTTTTCTCCCCGTACAGCCCGGTAGATGCGCTTGTGGTAGCCCTAGGCCCCTGCGCTGGCGCTGCGGCATATGAAGTGGGTCCCGAAGTCCTCGAGAAGTTTGGTGGCCAGGCCGTATTCGAAATTCGGCAGGGCAGGAGCTATCTTGATATTCGAGGCACCGTCGTGCAGAGCTTAAAAAGAGCGGGGGTTAAATCCCAACTCGTCAAAGTCAGTAGTGAATGCACAATCTTTAACTCAGAGTTCCACTCTTATCGCCGCGACGGAGCCTCAAGCGGAAGGAATCTTACTTTTGTGATTGTGTAATATCGGACTCTTACGAGACTGACCGTTAGAATGATCATTCAACCAGACATCTAACCCCGGTTCTAAAAATTTTTTCCGTAGTGAATTCAAAGCATCCTGCCGGTTGATTGAATTTTTTTTGACACTCCTTCGTCCCCCTTCTTACAATATAGAAAGAAGCAAAAGCTGCGCGTGAAACGTTCAATTTCGCTAATTCTCAGCCCTGGGGCGCCCTCTCTAAACTGCGGAAATATCAGCCGCGTATATCATTCATTTTCGTTATCAATGCTGGCCTTTGTCCCAATGGCAAAGTGTCGGCCTGTCGTTTGTTTTAACCATTAGGAGGCATACGCATGGAAAATGCAGAACGCGAGCAAATCAGGCAAGCAATACACTCAAATGCTCAACTGCGACGACTATACGAAGAGCACCTAGCCATGGAAGACAAACTTTTGTCCCTGGAGAGAAGGGGCTTTCTCACGGTTCAGGAGGAGCTAGAAGCCAAGCGCCTTAAACGTCGTAAACTGCATGGAAAGGATAAAATGATGGCTCTGCTCGCCGAGAGTAGACCAGCCGCATAATCTTTTGATTAGCGATTGTATTAGGGGCCGCGCGATGCGGCCCTTTTTTTTGATTCGCAGCGCTCGCGGGCGGAGCGCAAGAGCCCGGGCTCAGAATACTTCTAAGCCGGGCTCTGTCGCGCTAACGGTGATACTACGCCGCTCTACGGCGTGTGCTGATACGATGTGTAGCGTGAATAATCGAATGCCGAGTCTTCTCAGGATCGAAGCCCAAGTGACGGCAAATCGCGTTAAAGGAGAATATATACTCTTCTTCTTCGTGG
>JAYRHW010000126.1:0-6133 GCA_041907145.1 Bdellovibrionota bacterium | reverse complement strand
GGATCCTCTGGATAATCGACCAGTCCGTCATCGTTATTATCAATTCCGTCGGAACATTCAAATTGTGAGGCATCTGAGTTCCAATCAAAACGTACTTGAGAAACGCTGCTGCCTTCCGGAATAGTTAGGCGGTAGCGAAACTGAGTGACTGGCAGAATGCATTTCTCAGTAATACTGCGGTCGCGGGCTGTTACATTCCAAGTGCTGCCGTTATCGACGCTGATTTCAAGCAGAGGCTCTTTTCCCGTAAACTGTAGCGAAGGGATTATATCGTATGCTTGCTGTCCCAGATTAATCGCGGTCGAGGTCAGCCTGCCATAGCGCCCTTGGCCTAGCGCACTCACGCGCCCGATCTCCTGCGCGCTCATTGCTCTGCCGTTTAATGCGAAGTCATCGACCATTCCCAGGTAGGCGTGGCCACCGTTCGAGTCACGAAACATCGTGAAATTTTGGTACAGAGTTCCTGCCGCGTCAGGAGAAATGGCGCGTTGATTTGTGACTGCGCCGTTTAGGTAGGTTTTTAGGAATGTTCCATCATAGGTAACAGCAAGGTGCTGCCACTGACCATTTGCAGATCCCAAGTTTAAACTTACAGAGGGAAGGCGTAATTCCCAATCGGAACCGGCAGCGTTCAGTCCGAGCTCATAGATGTACTGCGGATTTGGGGTAAATCCGCTCTCGGAAAGATTAGAACTAGTAATCAGAACACTCCCAGCACGCCCCTGTCCCGGAGGCAATTTTACCCATGCAGACACAGTATAGTTTTCTAGCCAAGGTTTGAAAGAAAGCATCCAGACCATGGCGCCCGCGCTGGCATTCGCAGACATTCCGCTAAACGGCGAATCATTCACGAGGGCTGGAATTCCGGCTGCATAGCCGCGAGTGCCTTCATCGGAAGAATCTTGTAGGTAGCCGTTTACAATCGGAGCGTCGAATTTCCACAGCAGAACTAACGGCTCATCCCCTTTGGGGAATGATAGCCCTGGAAGAACAGAACTCCCGGAAGTAAGTAGCCCGCTCTGCCAACTTATGTTCTGTGTCTCCAGTAGCGAGACGGTCGGATCAGACGAGAGGCTCTGAGTAAAGGTATCGACGAATGAATTCCCACCCGCTGCTCCCGCTTGAGCCAAGAATTGCGGCTGAAAACGTGCGGTAACAGTGCCGGAGAGCGATGGCGGTGAAAAGATTTTGCCGAGTTTAGACGGGACCAGAAGATACGTTGAGCCGTAAGATAGAGCTCCCAAATTGAAATTACCATTGCCATCGGTACGAAATTGACCGAGCGCTCCGGCATCAATGGATACGTCAGGGATGCCGGCTCCTTGAGAGTCCACAATCCGGCCGATAGTGTTGAATGAGAGCAATTCTGAGGCAAAATCTGCCGTCGTTTCTGCGTTAATTGTTCCTTGCGTCCGACTCGGAGAGAACGTATATCCGGCTTTTGATGGGGTCAGAGTGAAGACTGTTCCGAAGGGCAGATCAGTGAAGGAGTACGAGCCATTTTGATCTGAGGTTCTTACTCCAAGCGTGCCACCATCTATAAGTACGCCCGGCTGCGGGGTTCCATTAACAGCAATATTCCCTTGCAGGGTGAACGCAGTTTGCGTTGCCGAAAAATCCTGCACTATATCGTCGGTTACCACTGCTTGGATGGACGCGGGATTAAAATTATACGCTCCACTCTGAGGCCCGAACGATAGACTCTGTCCGACCGGAACTGAGTTGAATTGATATCGACCGTCTTGATCGGTGCTGACATCGCCGAGATCGCTGTGCACGGTAAGTTGTATAACAGGAGATCCGTCGCCACGTGTGACCCGGCCTCGGACGGTAGCGGTGGCAAAGGCCTGAAAATCAAGCGTAGTATCGCTCTCAAGCAGCATGTCGATTTGCCGAGGCTCAAAGCGCAATCCATCCTTTCGAGGGGTGACAATTATCCGAGTTCCTCGCGGTAGGGAGCCTAAGTCGAAGTGGCCTTGCTCGTCCGAGGCAGTTATCCCGATTGGCCGTGCGTCGACTACTGCAAATGCTACAGGAGCAGATCCGGAATGCACGTATCCTTCTACCTTTACCGGATACAGCTGCCGGCTTCGGCAAAGGCGCTGCAAATTCTTCAGCTTAAATTTGTAACGGGACTCTTCCGACTTTTGCAGAGGATGAAAGAACTCAGTGCTCACCGAGCCTGTGCGCTTGCTAATGATCACTCCTGGCTGGGCAATGTTAGAGCGATTAAGGCATACGACAGGTCTGCGCTGTTTGGAGATAAGAAGTGAGGTTCCGGAATTGAATATGAGTAGTCCGCGATTGATGCGAATATCAGCGGCCATCGCCGGATTTAAGTTACCCAGAACGAAGGCGAGCAGTAAGAACCTAATGCACCAACACCAACCACGCATAACCACCTTCCGAAACCTTACTGCAACTCTCGTTCCATTCAGGGCTTGTAACGTTTCTTGGTTCGTGACCTCTGGCGTGGATTTCGCAACGAAATCACAGCTTGAGTGTGAAATCTGTTGCACACAAATCGTCAACCGCTTCTGCTCGTCTACGACAATTGCGTATGACGATAACTAACAGGTCTGACCTATATCTAAGGGGCCATTAGGCGCCGAGTCGCATCCGATAGCCCTTTTTGTAGCTTCGGCAATGCATTCGCTACCGTCAGAAATTTCGCCGAGCGTATCGCTTCGACAATCTCTATTCCGATAGACAACTCCGCCAGTTTCGCCGCCAGCGCTTGCGCAGCGTATCTGCAGAACCTGAGCCCCTCATGTACAAGAATTTCCTAGCGCTTAACTGTCTTAGTTTGGTTCCAGAGGTCAGACTGTTTCAACCAGGGCGCAGGATAGCGCTGGCATAAACGTTGCAGTTTACCCTAGGCGTCTTCGTTGGGTGGTGGTTAGATTGATTCAATGTCCGATTCGGGAGATCTCCCAAAGGTCGCAGGAGCCAAGCCCCAGAGCTGTGTTGTGCTATCGATGGGCGCTCATTGCTGCGCTATTATCCTGTTTTGCCGCCGCATCCGCGTCTGCAGAAAATCCTAGCATTCAGGTCCTTGATACTCAGCTACATTCGTTTCTTGTAAGCGGAGATGGGCCACAGACTGTTTCTGTCCTTCTTGATGCGTCAGAGCTAGGTGTGCAGCAGGTTGATCTTGCGCCGGTGAATCTCCGAGCTACAGATGCCAAGGCCAAGATCAACGGACAAGCAGTGGAGCTCGATGGACTGGTCGATGTGCGCTTTTACTCCGGCAGTATCTCTTCAGTAACTGCAGGAGATTTTATCCGCCTTACGGTAATTGCCGGACAGGGTAGCCCGTTGCGGCTTGCAGGAATTGTAAGATTAAACGGAGCATATCATCAGTTTGACCAAGCCGGAATCCAGCCCAACCAAATCTCGCCGAGCCTTGTCTCGATAGAAACCCAAGAAATTACCTCTCCTAGTGAACTACTGTCGGGAGCGCATTGCGACTTTGAACCGGAAGCAGGGGCGATGACTTCTAGTTCGTCGCTTTTGGGGCCCGATCTCCCGATTAACGCCGGTGCCTTGGTAGAGCTTACGGTAGGATTCGATGCTGACTATGAATATGTGAGTGCGCACGGAGGCTCTGCTGCGCAGACTATCGCCTATATTCTATCGATTTTAAATGGCGTTGATGGCATGTACCGCGCCGAACTTGGGATGACGGTGTCAGTTACTTACCAGTCTGCCTGGGATACTCCGAATGACCCATACAATGCCATTAACATGCGTGGCACGCTCACCGAGTTTCATGCGATTGCCGACCAAAACATTTTTTCTAGCTCGCGCACCGCTGTGGCCCGTATTTGGTCTGGAAAGTCTCCCACCTCTTCTGCTATCGGCCTGGCCGATATTGGCTATCTCTGTGTAAATTCCTACTCGGCCTCGCTTAACTACGGCGCCTTCGGCGACGAGGTGGTTATAACCGCGCATGAGATGGGTCATAATCTGGGAGCCAATCACGATTCGGGCTGCGACGGCACGAACCTGATGTGCCCGATACTGCAAAGTGGAGCTACGCATTTCTCTTCGGATTCTCTTAATGGAATCGCCGGGTCGCTGCCCTGGGGTTATGTTGGGTGCTTGAGACCAATTTCAGGAGGAATCACGGCTCCCGATGCTCCTATAAATCCGTATATAAATATTTATGATCCTGGAACGGGGCCGACACTATCGATATTCTGGACGCATCCCCCACATCTCTGGAATGTCGACCACTACAACGTATTCCGTTCGACCAGTGCTGCGACGCCTGCCTGCAGTGGCACGCCATACAATAGCAGCGCAAAATGGTGGGCCTTTAGAGACGATCAAGCCGTGGCAGGAACAACCTACTATTATTCGGTGCAGTCCGTAGGATGGACCGGGGTGGCTGGGCCATGCAGTGCGGTGGTTTCGGGAGTTCTTCCCGGGACAGCTTCTCCTACGGCAACTCCCAGCGTAACTTCAACGGCTACGCCGACGCCGACTGGAACTGCGACCTCAACGGCTACAGCTACTCCGACCGCGACAGCAACCGCCACCCGTACGGCTACTCCAAATCCGACAGCTACCGCAACGCCCACGCGCACAAGTACGCCAGTGCCTCCTACTTTCACGCCCACTGCTACCTCAACACCTACGCCTACACTAACAGCTTCGGCTGTTCCGACTTCGACAATCGCGCCGACTCAGACCGCTACTCCGTCACCATCGGAGACATTTACTCCGCCCGATATGACTCCGAGCCCTGTGCCTACGCTGCATATCCTCAGCGCGCCGCTTGGAGTAAAGGTGCGGCGTGCAGGAAGCCAGATTGTCGTATCCTGGAAGAAGATTTCGGGGGCCTTGCGCTACCGTGTATATCTTTCAACGGGTGTAAGCTCGGTTCCAAAGCTTTTAGCTAAGACCAAGGCAAGCAGCTATCAATTTCCTCTTTCGAAAGCACGCGGCAGGGTAGGGTTCTCTGTCGCCGCTCAGGACACCCAGTTGCTCAGCGCTCGCTCGCGCATCGTATATCTTAAACGCAGTTAAGCAGCAGATCGCAGCGCTGCTGTCTTGAAAATGTGGAAATGCGAGATTGTAGCAATCTATAGCATTCTGCTGCAATTGTAGGGGTACCCTGATCGGGTGATCCTCGCTAGCAACTAATCAGCCGCCAAGCGCCCGGACAGTTGTGCAATTACTCCTCAGAGGAGCTTCGCGAAATTAGAATCTTGATCGCGGAACTGCAAGAACCGCCGCACTCTAGAACGGGTTGCATCGGATTGTGATGGGCTCGATAACGGCTAGGATAAACCGCAAATTTGCGGTTTGATCCAATTGTTAGGCCGTGTTTACGAGGTTTCGTACAAAATTTTCAGGACGCGACTGATTCGCAGGATCCAGAAGCAGCTGAACTTCACGCGCGATGGCATTAGCGACACGAACTTGCAAGTCGGCATACGAACCGATTACCCGTGAGCCAATAGGAGGTGAAGCTATCGCTCTGGCGTGCTCAATAGCACCGCTCTCGTTCTGCACAAGTCCCTCCGTCCACAAAAAGGGATACCTCTCCAGGAACTGGGAGGCGAGCATTCTTTCCCAACAAGTCAGGAAAGCAGTTATTGGCGGCTTCCCATCCTTTGGAATGCTTGTGAAAGTCATGTCATCTGCCAAATGCACAATCTTTTCGGCGAGTTTGCTGGGCACTAGTCCTTCCATGCCATTTGGTCCACAAACGATAAGATCTTTGATGCTGTTGTGTCCGGTTTCTCGTCCAGCGCCGATCAGGTAGTCCGCGACATCGGCACTTATTCCAGTTCTTGCAAGGAGAGGGCGTAATTTCTCATAGGCGGATACTGTGTACACTTCAATGGCTGCCCCGGCTCGCTGAGCATCCCGACGCATGATTTCATATGGTTTTGTCAGATCATGAACTAGCGCTCGGCTTACAATCCAGTCTCGATCCTGTTCATTAATCACACCGGTTCGGTGAAGAGTATCCGCGATCTGAAAGGCACAGTACGCAACCGCTACGCAATGCTCGCCAATGTTTTGAAAGCTCTCTGTGATGGGCGCCTCAGTATAGGGACTTACTAGCTCAACACGATGGTTTGGGTGAATGCCTATTTCTCGAAATAGTGCTAGCTCC
>JAYRHW010000125.1:0-10340 GCA_041907145.1 Bdellovibrionota bacterium | reverse complement strand
TGCAGCGTGAGCGTAGTTACTATGGCTGGCGTTTGCGTGTGGTTGTTCCGCCTTTGCCCGAGCTTTCGTTTTGATCCTTGGTGCGCAGGCGGAGCTCGGTGGTCTTGGTCTTTTTCACTCCCGTGAAATCGATTTCGGTTTCCAATATCAGGACTCTATCCTTCTGAATCTCGGCGATTTCGCCGTTGTTGCGGCCGATCTTGGTTCCGATCGTTGCCGTAAATCCTTTTCCTGCTGCGTTTTCGATGATCGCCTTCGGCTGGTCGAATCCTTCAAGGACGGCAGTCAACTTTAGCTGGCCTAGATCGTAGCGCTCAAGCGGGGTCTTGAGCTCGTCCTCGGACTTCGGAGCAAAATCAAAGGCCATGAAGGGATCACGCTTGCCGCTGGGATCGTAGACGAAGGCATTTTGTGCATTCGGGTCGTTCAATGAATCGATAAGAATCTGCTGCTCCTCTGCCGTAGCAGGACCGCCACCAGCAAGGCCTGTTACGGCACTTGCAAGCTGAGCGGTTGGGGTGTCGTCACCGATAAAGAATCGAGTTCCCTCGACACGGTACTTAAATGGCTTGTTGGTGGCCGGATCTACCGGCAGCACATCAAAGTAGGTGGGGACAAGTTCATCGAGGCTAGCGGGCAATTTTGAATTCTTGAGCTGATAGTCAGCGAGCGCCAGCTGAAGCTTGGCCTGTTCTCGACGCGCCACGCTCATATCGCTTTTCTGCTCGACTGCCTTCGAAATAGCATCGCGCATGCTCACCGGCTCAGCGCGCGAACCGAAAATGAGGAGATAGACTCCCTGTATGGCGATCAGAACCAAGCCGATGATGCTTATCTTCTTGGTGACGGAGAGTTTCTTCTTCTTACGTGCCATGTCGGGATAATGTGACCGCTAGGGATGCAGGCTACTTTAAAACAGACTTCAGGATGATCTCTCAATTAGACGTGCAATGACAAGCGACTATAACGTTATCGAAATAGGATGCCTGTGAAGTCGCTGCGGTTCTGTGAAGCCAGCAAATAACAGTGTTTGGTGAATCAGGTTGAGCGGGCAGGCTCAGTAGATTTTCGGATCCTGGGAGGGGGGAAGTCGCCGCAGCTGGCCTCAACAAAGACCGAATCCGCTGCCGGGTTGACCACAGAAACACAGAAGTACAGAAATGAGCGAACGAGGAACCGAAGCAATGCAAATGAATCGGGGTGATAGGATTTGAACCTACGACCCCTAGTTCCCAAAACTAGTGCTCTAGCCAGGCTGAGCTACACCCCGATATGGACTACCAAACTTGCATCCTGGCTAGAGCACGACTCCCACATGCGTGCATGTGGGAGCAACGGGCGCAGCCTCTAGCCAGGCTCAAGCTACACCCCGATATGCGCGTTTTGATTTTCAAAAAACGCGTCCGCGATGCTATCTCAACCCGCCTCATAATGAAAGGTGTAGGCGACTGTTGACTTTAGGGCCCTCTCGTTTCGAGAATACGCCTATGCAAAAAATCACGATTCGCCAAATCAATCAGGATAAAGTGGCCCTAGGCTCCTACACCGTGGAGGGCTGGGTTCGTACCCACCGCCAGTCCAAGAATGTGTCCTTTATAGACCTTTCTGATGGCACCTCAGTGAAGGGTCTGCAGCTGGTATTGAACCCGACCACTCCGGGATACGCCGACGCGGCGGCTCGTATCACGACGGGCGCTGCGATTCGAGCTCAGGGGCAGCTGTCAGCATCGCCGGCCAAGGGCCAGAAATATGAGTTCCAGGTTGGCGCAGTCGAGTTAGTCGGGGAGGCTGATCCGGAGTCGTATCCTCTGCAAAAGAAGGGGCATACCTTGGAGTTCTTACGGGATATTTTGCATCTTCGCCCGCGCTCTAACACGTTTGGCGCGGTATTCAGGGTGCGCTCCGAGGCCTCGATGGCGATTCACCGCTTCTTCTACGATCGCGGTTTTTACGATGTCCACACGCCGATCATCACGAGCTCCGACTGTGAAGGGGCCGGTGCGATGTTTCGTGTCACCACGCTCGACTTGCACAACGTTCCAAAGGTCGATGGTAAGATCGATTTCAATCAGGACTTTTTCAAAGCGGAAGCTAGCCTGACGGTCTCTGGCCAGCTCGAAGGCGAAATTTTTGCGACTGCGATCAATAAGATTTACACCTTTGGTCCGACCTTCCGCGCCGAGAACTCCAACACGACTCGTCACTTGTCCGAATTCTGGATGATCGAGCCGGAGATGGCCTTTTACAACCTGCAAGACAATATGCAGCTGGCGCAGGATTTCATTAAATATTTGATTCGTTGGGTGCTGGATAATTGCCAGGAGGAGATGCAGTTCTTCCTCGAGCGAGAATGGGTAGCTAAGGACCACGTCCAAAACTTGGAGCACGTCGCGAATTCAGATTTTGCCTCGCTTGATTACACCGAAGCGATAGGAATTTTGGAGAAGAGCGGAAAGAAATTCGAATTCCCCGTGCATTGGGGGATGGATATGCAGTCCGAGCATGAGCGCTTCCTCACGGATGAGTACGTGAAGGGGCCGCTATTCGTAGTGAACTATCCTAAAGACATAAAGGCCTTCTATATGAAGGTCAACGGGGATAACAAGACCGTTCGTGCCATGGATACCCTCGTACCAAGGTTGGGAGAGATTATTGGGGGATCGCAGCGTGAGGAGCGGCATGACGTGCTGCTGAACCGCATTCGTGAACTAAAACTACCTGAAGAGAATTACTGGTGGTACCTGCAGCTGCGAAAATTTGGGACGGTGCCGCACGCTGGATTCGGCTTGGGCTTCGAGAGATTCCTCATGTACGTAACCGGCATGCAGAATATTCGGGATGTAATTCCATTCCCGCGATATCCGGGGTACTCGAAGTTCTAGCTCGCTTATTGTGCTGACCGAAACGCCGTTGCAAGCGAGTTATCCTTGCTATTGGCCCTAATACACTGCGAGAGCAATTTTCTCTGCCCTCAGCTCTGTTGGAACCGGCCGCCGCATCTTACTATAAAGATTAAATAAATCGCGTTTTCTGCCGATACTTACCAGTATGGATTCCAAGCGGCATATAACTCTCACTGAGGTCTTCAGCGCGCACAACTACGCGCCGCTTGAAGTCGTGCTTTCCCGCGGCGAGGGGGTGTGGGTTTGGGATGTCGAGGGCAAGAAGTATCTCGATATGCTAAGCGCCTACAGCGCCCTTAATTTCGGGCACCGCAATCCGCGCATCGAGGCGGCAGCAATCAGCCAGCTGCAGAAAATTACTCTCACGAGCCGGGCATTTTTCAACGATCAACTTGGGCCGTGTTGTCAGGAACTAGCTGCTTTAACTGGCCTGGACATGGTTCTGCTGATGAACTCAGGAGCTGAAGCGGTGGAAACTTCGCTCAAAGCCGTTCGGCGCTGGGGCTATCAAGTCAAAAAAGTTCCAGAAAATAGGGCCGAAATAATTTGCATCGAAGGGAACTTTGCCGGAAGAACAACGACGATAATCAGCTTCAACACGGAAGAAGATAATCGGCGGGGTTTTGGTCCCTTTACGCCGGGTTTCGTAATAGCAAGGTTTGGTGATGCCGAACACTTGGAGTCCTTGATCAACGAGAATACCGTAGCTGTCTTGCTGGAACCCATTCAGGGTGAGGCGGGCATCTTGATTCCCCCCGAGGGCTACCTGAGGGCGGTGCGAGATCTCTGTTCGCGGCATCGGGTACTGTTGGTCGCCGATGAAATTCAAACGGGATTGTGTAGAACCGGCGCATTGTTCGCATGTGACCACGAGAACATCAAGCCTGACGTGCTTTTGCTCGGAAAGTCGCTTGGCGGTGGAATCACGCCTATTTCAGCAGTGATCGCAAAACGGGAAGTGATGGAGACCTTCACCCCCGGTAGTCACGGAAGCACGTTCGGCGGCAATCCCTTTGCTTGCGCCATTGCACGTGAAGTACTGGCCATCATCCGGGAGGAGCATCCGGAGCGGAGGTCGTATGAGCTTGGGGAGTTTTTTTTGCAGGAATTACGTTCGATTCGATCTCCCTTCGTGAGGGATATTCGCGGTCGCGGATTATTCATTGGAATGGATATCGATCCTGACTTTGGGCCGGCCAAGAAGGTTTGCGGACTGCTCAAGGAGCAAGGGCTCCTGTGCAAGGATACTCGCAAGCAAACCATACGATTTGCACCTCCGCTTACGATTGAGAAGCAGGAGCTCGTATGGGCCCTGGAACGAATTGAGGGCGTATTGAAAGATGCTGCCAAGTAAAAGTTCGCCGAGCCGACCTTCCCGATTCGCCGTGGCCTTTAAGCCCACGATCGCCCGCTCGTTAACACAGGGAAACTACAAAAACCTGTGCTGCTAGAACCAGATTAACTAGGAAAAACTCTTAGAACCAAGACCTGGCGCAGTTCTCCTTCGGTCTTATTCCTTGCCTCGGCAGTCAATCGGGAACCGGTCGAGGGCTTCAGGAGAGATCTCTGAGCAAATTGGACTTCTGCTTCAAGAAAATTTCGCGCAGTTAGCGACCGGGCTTGAGCAGGGAAGGTGAGGCAACACAGGAGAGCGACTCAAGAGCGCCATGCGGACTAGCATTTCCGCCCCACCACTGAGCAGCCTTTAAGCGATGATACTGACTGCGAGTCCAGTTACTGCGATAGATGGACGTGGCTGCACCTCCCTGATCGTAGGCCTCTAGCCCCTCCGAATGATGTTTCACGAACAGTCCCAATAATTCTGACTCCAGATCAATCTGACGTTCGATGAGGTCGACCATGCTGTCGCCGCTTCGGCGCTTCAGGCGCAGTCGAAGAAGCGGCTTTCCGGTATCGATTCCGGCATCGATGAGATGCAACGTCGAACCAAGCCACTCTTCATGGCAGTAGTACAGAGCCCAGAACACTGGGTCGAGCCCGCGAATGCCGGGCAGAATTCCCGGGTGCAGGTTCAATACCGGTGGAACCTGTGCGATGAAGCTTTTGGGCAGGAGCCAGGCACCGCACTGCAACACGTATGTGGGCTTACGTTCCTTCAGGTAAGCGACCAGGTCCGCATTGAAGCCTGAAAAGTGGCGGCTAATCGGAAGATCGAGTCTTATAAAGGGTCGATTGGCAAGCCTCAGCTCCAATTCACGAGCTACCTCGTCGCGGGTGTCGCTCGCCAAAAAGCGATGCCAGCGCCAGTTCAAGAAGGCGAGGGGGCCCTTCTTTTGGAGGAGGCGCCACTGCCTTTTGACCTTCGTCGACCAAACAGCACTTCCGCTGACTTCAACAAACTCCATTTTCACGCCGAGCTCCTGCAGCGCGTGAATATGCGACAGGTATCGTACTCCGGGGTTCGGTGAGACAAGGACAAGCAAATTCATAGCTGTATGGTGGCGCCGACTGGAATTAGCCTACCGGGTTGTATTATAACTCGGCCGGGCACTTTCGAAGACTGCTGCATCCACTTTCCCTGTAGTCGCTCAAAGATGGTGGATCTGGCCGAGTCTTTCACTGTGACCGAAGAAAGGCAACTGCAGCTACTGTTACGGATACAAAGGTGAAGCGTTTAGGTATTTTAGACTATTTAGTTCTTCTGGTGATTGGCCTGGCCGGAGCATGGCTATTTCGCGGATTCTTGAGTCCCGACCCCTATTATCTTCAAAAAGGAATGATTGCTTCGGTCCTTCTGTGGGCGCTCCGTATCGGTATTCCGATTCTAACGATTTTCATTCTTTGGCTTTATGCAGCCATCCGCCGAGGAAATGCGCCGCTTGCGGGCATAGCCCTGGTGATCGCCAGCGCCGTGTTTGCGCTGCTGGTTGGTTACCCGCCAGCGCAGTATTTCTATGAACGTTCTTATGTTTCGCAGATAGAAAAATATCATCCCTACCTGCAGTTAAGGCCGCATGAAATCCCCTCCGATTTACCGCGCGATCGCTATCTGATTATGTGCCTTGGAGGCTCGACTACCGAGTTTGCCGATCCTGATCGCGGTGGTTGGCCGGGACGATTGCAAAAGCTGCTGCCGTCAACTATTGGCGGTAAGCCGGTGCGCGTCATAAACATGGGCCGGCAGTGGTACACTACCCAGCATACCCTGATAAATTACGAGCTGAACCTCCGGCAAGCCAAGCCGGACGTGATCATTCTGATGCAGTCAGTTAACGACGTGCTGCAGAACGCCGATTTCTCGTATATTAGTCACGACGCTTTCCGTTCCGATTACGGACATTTCTATGGACCTGTAAATCGCATTATCGATCGCAAGGGACTTTTGGAATTCATAGCGGAAATGATTGGTGGATTGTGGGGCCATACTCCAAGGAAGCTTATCGTGACCAAAGATTTTCCGGGCCTCCCGGGATACGAGCGCAACGTTCGAACGCTTGCTGAGCTGGCAAAAAATGACGGCACGAGGCTCGTATTTATGAGCGAGCCATATTTATTCAAGGAACAGATGACGGCGGAGGAACAGGCATCACTCGTACTGACAAATTATGAGGGATTGGGACGGGACAGGCAGTGGGGCCCGGCCACCGGCAAGTACGGGATGGACACCTATAATAACAAACTAAAGCAGATTGCCCGTGATATCGGGGCGTCGTTTATCGATCTCGAAGCTGCAGTTCCTAAGACATTAGAGTACTTCTATGACGAAGTGCATTACCGGGTTGCTACTTTTGACTTAGTGGCATCCCAGGTTGCCAAGGGGCTTTTAGAGGCGGGGGTTGTTACCGGTGCGGACACAGCACCTATTCGCTAGCGGGTTTGCTCGGAATTCCTTCCTTTGGTTTGGCTGCCGCCTTTGCGCGCTGCTTGCGGGACTCAAGGAGAGAGACCCATCCACGCTTGAGCTTCCTGGCCCGGGCGGCACCCTGGAACTTGAGCAGCCATAACAGCCAGCCAAGGGCTCCTTTGCGAAATACGAAACAGTGAGAATGCTCGCGGACAGCATCGGTCCAATGTCCCTTCCAAGAAGCCCAGGGGCCCAGAAAATCCATTTCCGATACACCTTCATTGACGCATTGCTCGATGACCCGATACATGATGATTTGCCCGGGAGATGACTGCGAGAACTTCTCGGCATAGGTTGTCTTGGGGATAAGATGACGGCCGGCGAGCGTAAAAGCGTAATTTATCGCCACCTTTTCGCTCCCACAGCTCACGACGCGAAGATCGAAGTATCCAAACTGAGAAGCGGCCTGAGCGACTCGAGTATAAAAATCCTTGGTCTGCGGGTCACAGGCGATAGCGGTGCCTTCCTTTCCCTTCCAGCCGGCAGCTTCCATGGCGTAAAATGCCTCGAGCATAGAGGGATCGGCCGTAGTGACCTTCTGCACCGAAACGGGCCCCGACTTTTCGAGTTTTCGCATCTTCTTCCTGAGGGTCGAGAAAAAGCTCGACTGTTCACGTCCGAGGGCCTTTTCCACCGGTAGGCTTGTTTCTGCAAGTGGGATGTAGGGAGTTCGCATAGATGCCCACAAACCCGATGGGTATCCAGCCTCAATAGATAGGGGCAGCAACTGGCGCGCAGCTCCGTTCTCCGGTACATCCTCAAGTTGCAGAACATCCCAAGAATGATCTTGTGCTAGGAACTGCCAGATCGCTTGCAGCACCTCCGGCCCTTCACCGCCTCCAAGGCAAATATCGAAGCGGTTCGAATGCACATTGGTCGGCGAGCGCAGTATTCTACAGGGAATGCCGAGAAAGCCGCGATGTTCGTGGATAAGGGGGAGTACGGCGCGCAAGCGAGAGCCGCGGCGTACCGCCAGGATCTGTAGTTTGGCCTGAGGATTGAACGCCTGGACAAAGGCAGAAAACCATTCTGGTCGATAGAAGGGGAAGTTAGCCGGCCCTTCCTCGCACAGTCCGCGCCACTCCGGTGCCAGAGCCTCAATCGCTTCGAGCCCCCCTCGATATGCTTTGACCTCCAAGGCAGAGGAGGCAGTTGAATGTACATCAAGCATCGGCGGGAACTTCCTTATTACATGAGGGAGCGGCTCGGAGAAATCGCGTGCACAACTTATTGCCTAGTTCGTTAGTCAAACCAAGGGCGTTTCCAACCGTGAGCTTAAATCGCCGACAGCGCATGTAGGGACTTTCGTCGGTAGCGAGCTTTTCCTTATAGTCCGAAGCTCCAGCCAGTAGGTCATAGCGACGGACTCCCTGCTTTGCAAGTACTTGCAGTAAGAGCAAGTGCGCAGTGAGTCCTGGGCTGCGGAGACGGGCGTGCTCGGGCGCGCAAACCCCCGACTGTACAAAATCGAATACCTGACCGAAGCGGAATCCGTACAGGACTGCCTCAGGACGTTCATCACCAAGTCTTGCGAGGACTACACTTCCATCCGGCGCACGTCGTAGGAGGTTGAAATGGAATTCCTTCACGGACTCCGCTGCAAAGGCGCCAGGATAACCGGCAAGGGTCCAGCGAGCCTGATGCAGTTCGATCAACTCTTGAAGGAATTTTTCCTTCTCACTAGCCGTACTCGCGAGGACAAGGGAAAGTTCGCGCTTCTCGGCATCCCGAAGATGCCGACGAAATTGCTGACGAGCGTTGCTCGATCGCTTCTCGAGATAACTCTCAAATCCCTCACTGATATTGATCCAGGGTCCGGGATAGGTCCGTCGAAGTGGCAGTGACGTCACGCGTAACTTTGGAAGTATGAGGGAGAGCAGGCCTTCTTCCTGTATGACTCCCGAGTCAAATTCGTCCCAAGGGATTTCTTCGATACACTTCTGTACGAGGGCAGTGACTGAAGTTTCGGTGCCGTTGTCGAATGATAGGTGCAGCAGATCGAGCTTTTCGGGATAGACGGACTCAAGCGAACTCTCGCCCGTTCCTATGAAGAGCAGCCGACGCAAGGGCAAAAGCCCGGCCGGCCGGCGAACTTGAAGATAGAGTGGGAGAGCGGCTAAGAGTTTTCCATTCTCTCGAACGAGCACTATCCTCAGTCCGCCCGGGAAAGCACCGTAGACAGGCCCGAACTTTCTCCACCAACCATCGAGCCAAGCATATGACAAAAATATGCTTTTGTTGGGGGAGCGATCGAAAAGCGCAGACCATTCAGCTTCGAGATCAGACCATCGATCAAGATCGGTTACCATCTCGGACTGCAGGGCAGAGTTGTTGGATTGCATAGGGTGGGCGAAAAAGCCTCACGGCCGTGTGTTGCAGGGATTGTAGTGGCGGCCCTGAATTTAGTCAAAGTGCCATGATACCGAGCTGTCGGCTGTGCCCCGCGGCACTTCGCTAATTGATGGTGATGCTGCTCAGTGGATACCACCCACTTGAGTCGCGACCTGCAATCGCTAATTTAACTTTCGGCTGGCCCGACGAGGGATCTACAAGGCCGAGGGCCAACGTGTACTGTCCAGGAGCGAGTCCTGCCGGCAGGGTGATAGATTGATCCACCGAGAAGAGTCCTGGCATCCACGAACGAGCCTGAGCAGGGGTGATGATGGTTCCCACGACTGCGCCCCCACTATTTTTGATCTGAACACCCAAAACATAATTGCCGTACGTCGGCGCTACACCCTTGTTTTCCCAGTCCATAGAGAGCAGTAGTTGCTGTCCGGCGTGAGCTGTCTGTGCATGATCAAGTTGCTTGAGGACGTAGCGATACCCGATGCGTTTGAGCATGTCGTTTACGGCGGGGAGGGCAGAGCTGGGCACCGCTGAATTCTTGTTGTTGAACCCTGACATATGCTTTCCGAGTGCCCAATTGAAAATATAATTTACATCCCATCCCTGGTTAACCCAGTACTGCACCGTCCAGCAGGATTCAAAAATGACTGGAGCATTCATCCACGCATTCTGAGCCGCGGCTCCGGAAATGCGCTGTTCGTACATTCCTGGTGGGGAGATGCGGTTCTGCCAGGCCATATTCCCCAGGCAGTCTCCACGAAATCCTGCGCCGTGCTGTACGGCGTAGGCTAATGCCGCTTGATTCTCGAGCTGCGCGACGAGACGCTTGTTGGGGAAGTACTCAAAGTACTTGTCGATAATAAGGTTTGCGTCGGTGCTGCTGGGCATCGGCGGTTGTGGTGTCGTTTCACCAAAGTGCCACTCACCCCATAATCCTACCGTACCGATATCGACGGAACTTACGGTTGGATTGTTGTTGTAGCGATTTCCTAGCGCCTGCAAGAAGGCAAAATGACGCTGTTGAAACTTTGCATCATTGAAGTAAGGGGTCCAAACGGTCGGGCTGCCCGGATCCACATATTGAAACCAGAGCCCCTGCGCACCCTCATTACGTAGCCAGGCAGGTGCGGACACGAGGTTGTCCACGACGACAATACGGAACGCAAGAGTCTGTCCGCTGGCTGCGGCCTGGGAAATGCGCTGATCGAGTGTTGACCAATTGT
>JAYRHW010000124.1:0-2544 GCA_041907145.1 Bdellovibrionota bacterium | reverse complement strand
GCCTCCGTGAGCGTTAACAAAGATGGTCTGCGCCTCCCGTAGTGGGGCCAAGGCTTCTCGAAGATTCGAGCTCGACTTCAGCTTTGAAAAGTTAGTCTCCTTTAGGGAGTATCCCAGAGAATTCAAAACGGATCGGGTCTTGGGATAATCACGATCCGAACTAAGCACCGTATTGTGATCTGTGCCGGTCACCTTTACCATTTTACGATTGCAAGGCGTGACGACTGGAGCCGATGGATATGTGCAGGGTACCGATGAGTTTGCTCCCGCCCCCTCCGGTCCTCCGCGGCCGAGTGCACCTAAAACAATATCCCTGACCTTTTCGCCATCCGCCTTCGACTCGAGAGCGGCACGGAGAGCGGCTTCGAGCTCCGCGCTATAAATTGAAAATGGCTCTGCCTTCGGTTGGAGAAAAATAATATGAGAACGAGCGATCTGGTTAACCGTACTCCCTACGAATTTTAGTTCATCCGCGATCTCGGGGAAGGGATTGATGACCGAGAGGTCTACGGCATATCGAAAGTGAGAGTCGCTTTCACCCAGCCAAATTTCAATGGATGTGAAATCTGGCTCGATATTGAAGGCCGATACGATGTGCGCCTCCACCAGGCCATTGAGAAAGCGCATCAGGACTTGCGGTACGTCAGACGAGCGAATTACTTCCCAGTCCGGCTCAAAGTATGAGCCCAACCCAACCATGGCAGCCCGGCCATTAGTCGCTAACAGGCAGTTAAGGGACCTTCGAATTTCACTAGTGAGATTTTTTCCTTTAATTTCAGAAATATTCGGCTCGCAATCTGGCAACCCGTCGAGAAAACCAATCAACACAGTAGATTCATCCGCATCCCGAAGGTGGATGGATCGATCTGACAGGACTATCAAATTTAGGGGGTCGACTTCTTGACTCAATCGGGTCTGCGAGAGGATCCCCCCGCCCTGAATGGCTTCTAGCTTTTTAAGCCCCTCGGAAATTTGCGCAAGAATCTTGCGATTCCAGATCGCCTCCGCGTCTGAGAGAGTTTCTCCCCTAACGAATCCGGCCTTAATCAGCTGTGTATGAAGATTTCGAAGCAAGGGCTCGAGGGGATCCACTTCTTGGGCGGAACAAATAAGAGGAAATACTAGGCAAAATCCCCAAATGGTCCACAGGGCTGCCGCTCGAATTACCCAGGGGCTGCACTTGCAGCTTGTTCTGCACGCCATTGAAATTGCTCCGAATTTAAGAGATCGCACCCGCCTACTCGAGAGGTCGTGCAAACAGCGGGCCAGTAACTGCGCGCCAGAATAAGAGATCCGGGAACTTCCCCCCCCAGCTCAGCGTTTGGCGAAAGATGGGCTATGAAATTTCAATTCCTCGCCAGTGCTCCCGTTCAGTTCGCTTTGACGCCCACTGAATGAATTGACGCTATACGAGGCTAGAACGCCTGTTCGGACGGCTATGTTTCGGCCCCTCCCATTGCCCGCATAACAGAAGGGAATTCGTTGGATGGGGTGGTCCACATGAAACTCGAGTGATCAGTTTTCTGTCTACCCCTCCCGACCTTATCTCCCCGAGGTGACCGTGAAAGTACTTCCCCTGTCGATGTCTGTAGCTCTTATCGCTTCCTGCTTAACCTACTCACCATCAGGATTTGCTCAGTCGGCTCCCGACTCGTCGCGCTGTCTTCACCTCAAGGAATCAGCAATCGCCGACTCAATGAACTCAAAGGACGAGAGTGATATTGCCCAGAAATTGGGGTTTTACGTTCTGGATCAGCTGATCTTTGAAGCACACCAGACTCAGCCGTCCGTCTCGCCAAATCAACAACCCGCAACAACTCAGCCTTCAGCCGGAGGGCCATTGTGCATCTCGGTGGAAAGCTGCGGTCAGCCGCCCGACCAAGGGGCATGTCAAGGCTGCCGCGACGACGTACCCGGCAGCGGCATTTGGCCCTGCACGCTCGAGCGAGTTAATCAGCAGCTGCAAGCTCTCTGCTCGGGAATGAATCCGGGCAAGATATGCTCACCAACCCCGTATACACCAGGCACTATGCCGCACTATGGATTCGTCTGCGGTCCAAACGGCACGTATCATATTAGCTTCTGTGTGGAGCCCTCAGTTTGCAACTGTAGAGAAGTCACGCCAACCCCGACGCCGCCCCCTACGGTTAGCCCAACTCCGACTACACCCCCGGCAACACCTACAGTGAAGCCCGGATCAGGAGGCTCTTCGAAAGTCGGGGTCGGATTCGTTGTAGTGACAGACTGATACGGGACTTGCTGCTCCTCGTCGGCGCAGCCCTGTCACTTTAGTAAGGCATCACTCTGAAAGATTGAGGAGAGGGTAGCTCACTGTGAGACCCACTTAAGGGTCTCGTGGATAAAGCCCTCACTGGTGTGATTTGCCTCGAGGCGCCGGCGAGCGTTACCAGCAATCAGCGCGGCGTAGACCGGATCCGAAATAACGCGATCTAAATGTGCTGCCAGTTCATGAGGCTCACGGTACAATAAAATTTCCTTTCCATCTTCAAAGGCCGCCTTTGCCAGCGGCCGATCGGGCATTTC
>JAYRHW010000123.1:0-3141 GCA_041907145.1 Bdellovibrionota bacterium | reverse complement strand
TAGTAAAGTGTTGCAAGCTCTGCGATCCGTCATCGAGGGGATAGCCAGCAGTCTCGATCCAAGCGCAAGACTCGGAGAGGCAAAAGACGATCTCAGCGGCCTCCGATTGAAGACCGATGAAAATGCTGGCCTTCGAATTACTGTGACGCCTACGATGCCGGCGGAGCTCCCTTTGCTTCACGCTCATGTCTGCTTGCCGCCGTCCGCGCATCCCTTCCGTGTGGAGCGAATTGAGCGCATTCCTAGTGGACAGATTTTAAAATCCAGTGCGGTGCTCGACCAAGAAGGTTATCAGCGGCTAATAGCTAAGTTGCGCAGCCTGGCAGTCCGAGGGGAAGTGGCGCACGTTCCAGATTTGGGGACACTCGCGGCCCCTTAGTCGGGTGATTGCTACTCCCCCAGTAGGTAGGCGTCGACCTTGGGTGGTTTAACGCTATGAGTAGATCTAGCTAGCTTTTTTGCGAGCGGAGAAGCTACTGCAGCAGCCTAAGCGCAAGTGCTGGCAGCTGGTTGGCCTGACTCAACACAGAGCTAGCTACCTGTTGGAGTATTTGTTGTTTCGTCATCGAAGCCGACTCGCTTGCGATATCGGCATCGGTAATTCTGCCGGCAGCAGCCGTGTAGCCATCTCTCGTGGCATAGAGCGCCCCGGATGCGGCGCTCAATCGGCTGGTTCCAGACCCGATGGTAGCCTCGGCAGTTTGCAGGTTCTGGCTGAGAGTCGAGAGATAGTCGAGGGCGGAGAGCGCACCTTGGCGAGTAGTGAGATTGATGGCCTTCATGCGGTTCGTCGTGGTGGTGTCGCCGTAGTCCAGATACAATTGCGCCCCGAAGCCTGTGAAAGTTCCGATGTCATTGACTCCGTCGTTGTTGAAGTCCTGAATTAATGGAGAGACTATTCCATTGGCTGAGCCGTATGTTGCAGTGAGCTGCGAGGATTTAGAGAAGCTTCCATCTCCATTACCGAAGAATACCCACGACCCAGAGGTATCGCCCACGACAAAATCCAGCAGTCCATCGCCGTCAACGTCCTTGGCCGCAGCTCCTAATACCGGGCCAAAGCCAGAGAAGCTGGCTCCGGGGGAGAAGGTACCATCTGACTTCCCGAGCATGACTTTGGCGGTGTTATCGCCGAATATGTTTATCGATCCGCAGGCGATGATGTCGATAATGCCGTCACGATTAAAGTCGCCGGTGTACACCTCATCGCCCATGCTGCCGCTGGTGCTGACGATAGCTGAGCCAAATCCTCCTGCCCCGTTGCCCTTGTAAAGTCGAATAGTCCCCCCAGCTTGGGAAATGAGATCGAGCTTGCCATCTCCGTCCTGGTCGGCAAGCCCGATAAAGCCATTGCCGCTCATCGTGGAGCCGGATTGAGTTATGTTTCCCGCCTGATTACCGAGGAATTTTTGATATCCACTGCTTCTTGATACGATCACGTCATCCTTCCCATCTCCATCAATATCGCCTACGGCCAGGTCGGTGATGGGTGCCCCAGTGAGTGCCTTTATGGATTGGGCGAATCCTCCCGTTCCATCCCCTAGACAGACTGCAAATGTGTTACCGGCGGAGGAAACAAAATCGAGATTTCCATCTCCATTATAGTCTAGAATTTCTAGGCGCTCCGATTCTCCCCCAATTCCGCCTACGCCACCTATTGATGAGAACGAACCGTCGCCGTTTCCCAAGTAAATACTAACGCCAGGTACATTGTTGTCTCCGACGGCGAGGTCAATATTGCCATCATTATTGAAGTCACCAGCGACGACCTGCCCGTTTGGCGAGGAGCTGAGACCTGCCTGGTCGCCGCCGCTAAAAGTTCTGGCTCCGCGTTGAGAAGTAAGTCCCTGCGCTGTGGAAACTGCCACTGATCCGCTTTTGCCGTACCCTATTTGCAGATTTAGCTGGCCTGTCCTGCCGTCCAGAAGCGTCTGACCATTGAAGCTCGCTGAATTTACAATGCGATTGTATTCATCGGTTAGCGCCTGGCTTTCCGCGTGTATCGAGAGTCGTTGGGTTCTAGAGAATGTGCCGTTGGCGCTTTGCGTTGCAAGCTCTCGCATTCGAGTGACAAGTGAAGTGAGGTCCTGGACCGCTGAATCAGCGATGTTAAGGGCGCTGATGCCGTCATTTAGGTTTCTCGTTGCTTGGTCGTAGACTCGCGAGCCGGCTCGAAGGGAAGAGGCGATGGCAAGTCCGGCTGCGTCATCGCTTGCGCGATTGATGCGTTGCCCGGAGGACAAGCGCTCGGCAGATCGGCTGAGGTTACTGGAAGCCTGAGCCACTCGCCGCTGCGCTTGCAACGCAGCTATATTACTTCCGATCGTTACGGCCACACGCCCTCTGTATCACCCAGGGGCGCGGGTAAAAGTAGGAGAATACTAGGAGTTAGGTCGGCATCTTGTAGCAAAAAATCCAGAAAAATAGGGACGATCCTATTTTTCACTCTTGGGAGGGCGTCCCCGCTTCATAATTCGTAATTTGCGTCCGGTGCTTGCCTCCAGAGCCTGAACGTATTCATCCGAACCTATAGGTAAATTTCTTAGGTGTAGTTTCCGAATTCGAGCAATCGTATCCTCGTCAAGATGGGTACCTGGATGGCTTGGGAGAGAGGGGGACTCAGCGCTGAAGCTCCTGTGCCAGTCCCCGCTGAAGTCGACGAGCGGATCAGCTATTCCGCGTGCCCGAGCGTAGGCGCTTGACCACCGATATTCTTCCGGTTGTTCTACCATTCGCGCCCGCACCGGATTCTCTTCGATGTAGTACCGGACTACCTTGGCATGGCGATCGTCTAAGGGACTGGAATAAAATCGACCCTGAACAACGTAGCCAGACCATCCGTGAATCGAGTTAAGTCGCATGGCGTACTTCGTGAAGACACTCTTCAATACCTGACAAAGGCTTTCCTCATTGGCTGGAATCCCTTCCAGGTGAAAATGATTCGACATTAGGCAATAGGCGAGGACAATGAGCCCCCAACGGTCGCAGGCTTCGGCTAACCAAGAGATAAATCGCTCTCTATCTTGGTCGTTATAGAAGAGTAGCCCGCGCCGATTACCTCGTTGAGTAATGTGGTGCGGGGCTCCGGGGATTACAAGGCGTGCTTCGCGTGACATGTCTTTTTAATCGACATGCATCGCG
>JAYRHW010000122.1:0-23330 GCA_041907145.1 Bdellovibrionota bacterium | reverse complement strand
AGGGTGATGCGCTCCCTCCTCTTTCAAGTCCGGACACGTCTCCAAGGGTAAGGCCAGGCAGGCTTCAAAACGTCGGCAACCCGGAGTGCGAAAGGCACTTATGTGATTGTATGCTCTCGGCAGCTGCCGAATGGGGAGCGTGCTTCTTTGAGAGTAAGCGGCCGTGTCTCGAAAACGACGTAGAGTGCGGGCTTCGGTATGAGGCAGCCGTGAATGCTTGTGAAAGGAGCTATCGGGATTGTCCTGACGCGAGCCCCTTTTGGCCTGCATGCGACTTCCCAGACCCCACAATACCCTGGCCGGATCTACTTCCTTTGAACCAGGCGGGAAAGTAGAGGCGTTACCTATATCTTCGCGCTCAGGGGAACTTATTCCCGATCCTCCTAAACTGCATTAACTGATCCAAAATAAGCTCGAGCTGCCTACGGTGAAGCCGCATATGAAATCCAGCCATAAATAGCCAACCTCGAGCCTCCAACGGCCCAAACCATGGATGGCTGTAGCGGACCTCTGACTTGAGGTCTTCGCCTTCAGGAGTATGACTCAATAAGGCTTCCACCGAATTGGTAAACCTGGCCAGGACCTCCGGCCCGACGCCCGCGACAGGCTTCACCGCCGCTGTACTCGCCTCCCTGTCTGGTCGCTCCCCGCGAAGAAGGAGGTCAATTGTCTTTGCCACTCCTGCGTTGACGATCGTGAGATGCTCAACGGTCATATATGCGGACCAGAAGCGGCTGCTATCTTCCATACCGCGCAGTCTCTTTATCAATACTTGCTTAGAGAGCTCGGATTCCTGATAGGGATTCAGGACGGCTAGAATTTTATCCCGTTCATTCACAATCATCTCGACACTGCGAGAGTAATTGGTTGCGCGAAGGCCGGCGAAGAAAATGCCGCGCGCAAATTGTAATTCAAGCCACGGGAGCCCGGCTCCCGGTGGCGCTAGCTGAGGAGTCTGATGTTGCGTTTCCATATTTACTTGCAATTATAAAGTAAATTGCTTCGTAATTGCAAGTAAATTTTTACTGTGCTAAGCTGTCGCTATGAACAGAGCTAAGGCCAAGTCTCGACGCCGGTCCCCCTGTCCAGTGGCCTGTGCATTAGATCTGCTTGGTGATCGCTGGACCTTGCTGGTGATTCGCGACCTGTTCATCGGCAAAAGTCGCTTTAGAGATTTTATTGCCTCGCCGGAGGGAATACCCAGTAATTTACTTACGGATAGGCTGGAGCGCCTAGCCGACGCCGGCATTATCGAGCGATTCCAGTTGCCCGACGGCTCAAAACATCTTTCCTACCGCCTCACTAAAGCGGGAGAAGATCTCAGGAGCGTGATGATTGAGCTCAAGGATTGGGGACTTAAGTGGCAAAAGGGAACAAAAGATTTGCTCAGCCCGAAGAATTAAGACAGCGATAGTCTATAGATGTGCTGTTGACGGGCACTATTGTCGGATTCCAGAGCCAATCACAAGCCACCCTCGCACGACCGCTCCCCCTCAACTACCAAAACAAGTCAATATTTCCAAATAGTTGCGAGCGCAGCGCATAACTTTTCCAAAACGCGCACAATTTATGCATAGAAGCTGCGCCTCGAACATCCAAATAGGTACCCCGTGGGTTAGCGCAGGGTTTTGTCCGGTTTTTAAAAGTTTTTATGGCGTTAGAAACCAAACTTGTTCAAAGGCTCAGCCAGTCGCTGCTGATGACCCCGCAGCTTCAGCAGGCCATAAAACTGCTGCAGCTGGGCCGACTCGAGTACAAGGAGGCAATTGAAAAGGAGCTCCTCGAAAATCCCATCCTCGAAGAAGTAAAGGAAGACGACGACTTCAACGCAGCGAAATCCGCAGAAACGACCGCTGAAACCGCACCCGCGCCCGAACCCCAAGTGGAAGCGGAGCAGCCGGAAGCGAAGGCCGATGCCGAGTCCAAGGTTGACTGGGAAGACTATCTTGAAAGCTTCATTGACTCGCGCGGCAGCGCTACGCCCAAGGGCAACATAGATTCAGAAGATCGCCCGCCACTTGAAGCGACTCTCACCAAAGAAGAAACCCTCCAGGAGCATCTGCTCGAGCAGCTTCGCCATGTGGAACTAAGCGAAGAAGAGCTTTCGATAGCGATGCATATAATCGGCAACCTTGATAAGGACGGGTATCTCTGCTGCTCCATCGATGATATCGCACAGGACTGCAAGCACACAGTAGAAGAGGTGAAGGGCGTGCTCGAACATGTACGATCCTTTGATCCTCCAGGTGTCGCCGCCGCAGATCTGGCTGATTGTCTCTACATTCAGTTGGAACAGATGGGGCTTGGCCATACCTTGGAAGGCAAGATTGTACGCTTACATCTCGATAAGCTCGAGAAGCGCAAGTACGACCAGATTGCCAAGGCTGAGAACGTTCCTACCGAGGCGGTCTATAAGGCGGTCACGATGATCCAGAGTCTCGAACCGCGCCCGGGCCGACCGTTTGCCGATGACGCTACCCGCTACATCATTCCCGATATCTATGTATATAAAGTCGGCGGTGAATACGTAATTTCGCTCAACGAGGATGGTCTGCCTAAGTTGCGAGTGAGCCCCTACTACCTCGAGCTGCTGCGTCGTGATGATAAGGAGAATCTACCCAACCGCGCCTATCTGAACGAGCGGCTCAAGGCCGCCTCGTGGCTTATCAAGAGCATCCACCAGCGTCAGAATACTATTTATCGGGTGACAGAGAGCATCGTGAAGTTTCAGCGGGAATTTTTCGACTTCGGCATCGAGCGACTCAAGCCCCTGGTATTGAAGGATGTCGCCGACGATATTGGAATGCATGAATCCACCGTCAGCCGGGTGACGACCAATAAGTATGTACATACGCCACAGGGAATCTTTGAACTAAAATACTTCTTCACCACGGGAATCAAAACAGCTGGCGGAGACGTATCCTCCTCGACAGTCAAAGAAAAGATTAAAAATCTAATCGCCGCGGAAAAGCAGGATGACCCCATCAGCGACCAGCAAATCGTGGAAATTTTAAAACAGCAGAATATCGATATTGCCCGCCGCACCGTGGCAAAATATCGCGAGACCCTTGGAATTCTCTCGTCGTCAAAGCGGAAAAAACTCTTCTAAAGCCAATTCTAGTGGGTTACACTGCCCTTTCACGTTGGTTTTTGTGCTCAAGCTAATTGCAAGTATAATAAATGGTGAACTAACTGGACTAACGTTTAGAGGAAACCTTCATGTCTCATCAAGAACGTACCGTTACCTTAAATGTCAGCTTCAAGAATACCGAAGCCACCGAGCCTCTTAAGCAGTACGTCAATGATAAGCTCACCAACTCAATTGCCAAATTCGTCCATCACGACACGCTCGCGCATGTCATTCTCAAAGTAGAGAAGAACCGGCAGGTGGCGGAAGTTACATTCCGCACCGATGGGGCGGACTTCGTCGCGCGCGAGGAATCGGATAGTCTTTACTCTGCCATCGACGCATTGGTCGAATCAGTTTCGCGGCAGCTGCGGAAGCACAAAGAAAAGCTGACCCATCACCATCCTTAGCGCCGAGCCTTCCGTGTCGAACGACACTGCTCACTTTCGATCGCTGATTCTCGTTACCGGAATGTCCGGCGCGGGAAAGTCGCACGCCATCGATACGCTCGAAGATCGCGGGTACTACACACTCGACAATCTTCCTGTTCCGCTGCTGAGCCATTTCATCGAGTTCTCCAAGAGCGGTCCGGCAAAATTTGAACGTACCGCCCTGCTTTTGGATATCGATACACGAGACAAGCTCAACGAATTGAATTCGGTGCTGGACCGAGTGGATCCCAAACGCGACCGCGTGAAGTTCGTTTTCGTAGAGGCCACGACCGAGACGATAATAAAGCGGTACAGCGAGACCCGTCGGCCGCACCCGGGATTCGACGCCGCGAAGGACAAGTCTCTGGAGGATACGATACGGCGCGAGCGTAGCCGCCTGCTCCCACTGCGGGAAATTGCCGACTTCATAATCGACACATCGAATCTTTCGGTTCATGACTTTCGCCGCGAACTCGGGGCATTCATTGACTCCCTACCCTTCTCCCCCGGCAAGCATATGCGGGTTAATTTTCTGTCGTTCGGATTCAAGTATGGCCTACCTATCGACTGCGACCTGGTCGTCGATGTTCGGTTCTTGCCCAATCCCCACTTTGTAGATTCGCTGAGGGAGAAATCAGGGTTGGAGGACGAAGTAAGAGACTACGTGCTCAACACCCCTCCGGCACAGGAATTCACCAAACGATATAGTGAACTGCTGTCATTCTTGCTTCCGCAATATGCCTACGAGGGCAAGTCTTATCTCAATATCGGGATTGGCTGCACCGGCGGCAAGCATCGCTCGGTGGCCATCGCTGAGGCACTCAAGAACCTCGTCGATCCGGATCTCTATCTTGTGAGTGTAAAGCATCGAGATCTGTAGAGTCGCCCGAATCTCCAGCTTATTAATCTTGCTTGCCCTTTTGGTTTCAGGGACTTAGACTGGCTGGAAATTCGCAGCTCGTTACCCTTGGCAGTTGCATCTTAACGCAGAACTTCCTTAGGAGCACCACACCGTGACTTCCCGTGATTTTGTCTTTTCATCTGAATCTGTTGGTGAGGGCCACCCCGACAAAGTTGCTGATCAAATTTCCGATGGTATTTTGGATGCCTATTTGGCGGCGGACCCGGCGAGTCGAGTAGCGTGCGAGACTCTCGTCAAGAATAACATCGTCATTCTTGCCGGCGAAATTACCTCAAAGGGCAACGTCAACCACGAAAACATCGCTCGCCAAGCAATTCGCGCAATCGGATACGACGATGCCAAGGTCGGGTTCGACGCCGAGTCCTGTGAGATACTCCAATTTATCAGCAAGCAGTCGCCGGATATCAGCATGGGCGTCACCGAGGGAGAGGGACTGCACAAGGAACAGGGAGCAGGCGATCAAGGTCTGATGTTCGGATTTGCTTGTGACGAAACTCCGGAACTGATGCCGCTCCCTATTTCCCTTGCGCATAACTTGATGCGAGAACTTTCGAGAATTCGGAAGGCGGGAGTTGCTACCTTCTTGCGTCCGGACGCAAAGTCGCAGATTTCGGTCCGTTACGTGGACGGCAAACCGCACAGCGTCGAGACTGTGGTCGTATCAACCCAGCATACCGAGGATACCGATCTCAAGGATCTCGAGAAGTTCGTGATTGATTCCGTTGTGAAGAAAGTAATTCCAGCCAAATATCTGTCAGCCAAAACCAAATACTTCATTAACCCGACCGGACGCTTCGTAATCGGCGGTCCCGTTGGCGATTGCGGACTTACGGGTAGAAAGATCATCGTCGACACCTACGGGGGTTATAGTCGTCACGGTGGTGGAGCATTCTCCGGTAAGGACCCTTCAAAGGTGGATCGCTCAGCCGCTTACGCTGCGCGCTATATAGCCAAAAATGTGGTGGGCGCGGGGCTGGCTGCCAAATGCGAAGTGCAAATTGCTTACGCTATCGGCGTCGCAAAGCCGGTATCTGTCCTTGTCGAAACATTCGGCACCGGCAAGGTAGATGAGCAGGCGATATCAGCAGCGGTGCAGGAGGTTTTTAGTTTGACTCCGCGCGGCATCATCGAGTCACTGCATTTAATGCGCCCCATCTATCAGCCGACTGCAGCATACGGCCACTTCGGCCGAGAAAGTTCTGCACATGGGCACTTTAGCTGGGAGAGGCTCGACAAGGTTGACGCACTCAGGCAGGCACTCCGAACAAAGGGTCTTCCGCCTCTAGAGATGGCGCAAACTGGGACAAAGGTCGCCGCACCCGCCGCCGCAGGAAAACAGGGTAAAGTTGCGACCGCCAATGGGGCTGCAACAAAGGGAAATTAAACCCTCATAGTTCCGCCCTCCAAGCTCTGCTTGCACTATTAAGTTGCTTACCCAGGCCAGGAAGCGGGGATATATTGCGGAGAAGTGCGCAGTAGACGCGGAGAGGCAGTAACCTTCAGTCAATGGCCTAACGCCGCGGATTGCCCAGCGACGGACCGAGATATTGATGCTCGATTCTCTCGCGATCAGGATTGACCATACGCGATGACGAATCATCCCGAATTTCATTTCTCAAATATTCGATTTCACGCTCTTGCGCGAGCAGCCGCTCGTGATTCGCTTTGAGTTCTTCCGCGTTATCGGCGATATCGCTGCTCTGTGTTGAGTTGGTGTAGGCCACCCCCAGCAAAATGCCAATCGGCAGCCCGATTGCGCCGCCAAGCAAGGCGCTATCTCCCACTGCTCCGTTCTTGATGCTCGCGCCGATTATTGCCCCGGTACCGGCGCCAATTGCCGCACCGCTTGCGCCGCCAACTGCCGCACCAGCATACGGGTTAGACTGCGCCGCAGAGCATGCGGAAAGAGCAAGGAGAAGTGTAAGAGCTGAAAATCGCTGCGCAGAGAAAGCACGCATAAGAACCCCTTCTAAGTCTTTGAACAGACACTCTTGTTATGCACCCCAGTCGCGGGAGTGTGCTGCCCCTAACCCCCCTAATTCGCATGAAAATTCCTGCGCACACGAGCTCGCAAGCCCCCCATAACAGGTATGAGAAGAGGCGCATGTGTGCGCTCCATCGGCGGTTTTAGCGTGTGTTTTGAGAGGGTTACCTCGGCATATTCGTCGAGGTCTTGGCGTTAAAAACTAACTATCTAGAAGTACTCCACCATGGGCCCAACACTCGACGCTCCGAATGTAAATCCCGATAGAATTACTCCTCCTGCTCACGTCATCACCTACACTGACGCCCAGCTCGAACAAATTCGAGGGACGGTACTTGCTGAAGGCCCGCTGGGCCGCTCTGACTATCAATACGCAGTAGCGATGCGGCAAGACGAGCCGCCTACAGACGCGGCAGGCCATAACCCATTCGCCCTCGAGCGCATCAATCAGAGCGTAGACCACTCGACTAGAAATTCCGAGCCCGATGCCGGACCGAAATATCAGCTGCCCCCCGCCATTCAGCGCTTTGTCGACAACCAGCATGAAACCGAGACTGATAATCTGGCTCATGCGATTCACATGAACAAGATCGACAGCGACCTTGGGGTCGCTCGCCTCGATCAAACGAACATCTTTAAATTGCAGTCGATGGCGCCAGAGCGTGCTACCCAAACTGCAGTTAAGTACATGGACAATGCGCTATTTGGAATTTCACGCGCTGGTGGAATGTTGCCTGGCCTATCTCAGTCGCAGACTGCGGAAGTGTTTCGCTTACGAGATGAGTATCGCAGCCCTAGTTCCGGCTTGAGTCCAGAGCAAATCCAGGAAAACCGCAGCCGCTACGAGCAGCTCTCCAAAGACTATATGGTCGGCAATGTCTATGGAGCCCATAATGCACTCGCGGTGCACGCTCTTCGAGGCTTCGAGCCGAAAAAAACAGCGGCAGAACTCTACGCTCTGACTCACCCCGAACGCGCGGTCACCGATGAGGAGAAGAAGATTGCGGCACTATCGCCGGAAGAACGCCAGAAGAAGCTGGTAGATATCATCGGAAACACGCCCCGTGAAGGCCTTGATGCCGTCATGCGCGAGTACTCGACTATTCCACTCAAAGCCGCAGCAAAGGATCTGTACACTGCAATTCAAAAGGGCGACATGGATGCCCTGCGAACGGCCCTGGGCCCCCGTTCTCCGCGTGAATGTGAGCAGCTGATCGTGCTTGCAGAGGAGCATGCCAAAGCAAATGGGCTTCCCTCTCCTACATCAGTGGTCTACAGCTACTCGGATGAGAAGAAGCGCGATGACTTTATTCATCTCATGCGCGGATTCGATGCTCATGAATCTGCAACGGCTGTCTATGCTGCCTACAATCAGAAGTTCCTCGGACTCATTCCCGATATCAATGAGGGTGAGTTGCAGCGGGCATTCGGTGTGATAAAAGGCCCTGACGGCAAGCCTGCTACTTGCTATACAGCCGAGCAGGTCACCGCCATTCGTGAAGCCCTGAAGGGGGTAGCCACGGAACAGACCAAGGGAATGGACGAAGCGAAACGTGCTGCCTATTTTAAGGGTGTGGAGGAAGAGTGCGTTGGTAAGTTCAAGGCGGCGCTCGATAATCCAGCCAAGACAAAACCCGAAGCATTCACCGCAGTCTTCGCGAATGACGCAAAGGCGGTCGGCCTTGATCCTGACACGACCGTAGGATCAATTTCATCCTCAATGGCCTACGGCTTCGGAGCCACTCAAGGCGCCATGATGCTGCATCAAGCATTGGAGCGCTATGACGCAAGCAAGCCTACAGCTGAAGCGGACGCCAAAATAATTCTGGATACACTGCGCTTTGGTCCGGAGTCTCAGCGTACCAAGCATCTTGACGTGCCCATGGAACTTGCCCCGCTTATTCAGGCGCATGATGGCATGTATGTAAACGCCGATCGAAGCTTGAACCAGTCGCTGCGCGCCGGGATTGAAAAGAAGCTAACCGGCGATGTGCGCATCCAGGCGCTGCAAATCATCGACCAGGGCTTCTATGCAGACCTTGAAGCAAGCAAGTTAGATAAGGATTTGACCTTGCTGCCGGGGATTGTGGCCGGAGTAAAAGATCGCAAGCAGCTTCTCGATAGAATCGATCAGGTCGATAAGGAATTCCGGCTGGCACATGGCGGCAAGGGCCTGATTGAAGCTATAGAGGAGAGCAAACTGCCCCCTGCCAAGAAGGCCGAGCTGCAAATGATTGCCGGTCTTCCACGCGCAATCAGCTTGCATGATGAATTAGCAAAGGAAAAGCCAGATACTGCTGCCCTCGAAGCCCTGCTCAAAACCCCTCGCATCGAGGAGATCTATGCAGCGACGTATCGACCACAGGCAGTCTCGGGGCCCGGCAATCTCAGAGTAGATCTCGAAAACAGCGCAGCCCAGGGCAGAATCAGCCACGACTTTGTTGTTCAGCAAGAATTGAAGCTCTCGGGGCTCGCTCCAGATACCATCACTAAGCTCAACGCCGAAGTTGACGCTAACAACCCGACGATTGGATCTAAGACCAGCGTACTGCGCGGGCTTAAGCCCGAACAGCTCGCGGTCGTAGAGCATCTGTATGACTTCGCGGAAGTTGGACGCGCTACAGCCCGCGGGGATTCCGCAGTGGGGCTCCGTGACCGCATCTATAATTTGATGCAGGATGGCAAGATTTCTGAGGACCGCGCAGTGCGTGCCGGTATGTCTCTGTCCGGCAAGGACGTTTGGAACCTTGCCGATGGCATCGACAAGAATCGCGCTTCCGCTCTCTCGACACTCGGTAGCTTAAGTCCTGTTGAAATCGCGCAGGTCCGCGATGTTTACCGCGAGGACCGCGGAGAGCTTCTCCTGCATGCCGTAATCAACGACGCCTCCATCGAGAGCAAGTTTGCCAACAAAGGCGAGTACACTCAGTGGTTAGACAAGCTTGGCGACACACTCTACGGGCCAGGGGTGAAGGACCTGGTAATTCAAGCGGACGGTGGCATGGGTGAGCTAAAAGCTGCCAGCACCGATGAGCAGAAGCAGGCAGCCATGCAGAAGCTTCAAGGAGCCCTTGAGACGGCAGCCGGCGCTGGCGCTATGAAGAATGTACGAGAAATGTACAACTCATATTTTGGCGACAAAAATGAAAATCGCTTGAAGCTTGATCTTGATGATCTTGTCACCAAGGGATCTATTACCAAGGAACAACACGAATATCTCTTGGGAATGCTCGATCAAAAATAAGCCAAGCGAGCACCCGGCTCGCTCAAATTACAGCTTTCGCCACCCGGACTCGCACGCGTGACACAGCTTAGACCTTTGTGGTCTTTAGGGTGAATTTGAATTTATACTTGCCCGGACGACGCCAGACTTATTGAATTCAGACGTGGATATATACGACCCATTCACGATCGCTGAAAGCAACGTGCCTGCACCTGATGGATCGCCCCGTGGTCATCCTGTTCGAGGCCTTGCGGGGCGATATGCCAAAGCCAGGTGTCTTGACTCCTTAGCTTAAATCCATCGATTAAAATTTCGCCCTTGAGCTCAAGCGCTGGCTCGCACTGCCAGTGACTTCTATTTCTCTCGTAATAGAGAAAGGATATGTCACTCAGCACTATAATCGTCGAACGGGTGCTTTGTCCAAGCATGACAAGATGCGCTTCCTCAAGGCGGCGAATCGAGTCAGCGAGTGCCTGCTGCAGTTCGGGGAGCATTTGCTCGTCATTGGCAAGCCATGCAGGTCTATGTACCGCGATAAGCTTTTCTACCCGCTCGCGCCAGTAGATGCCAAGTTGGCTAAGAATATTAAGAGAGATACTGCAGTCCATTTGAGGAACCTCTGGGGCCTTCGCCATCGCAGACGTCAAGAACGCAATGCAGTCCCTTAACGATCCTTGCTGCTTTCCTCGAACAATCTGGTTCATTTCAGCAGTCCAGTGTTCGAGAACACCTGTTACATCGATCAGATGACTATGCAGAGCCTGATTCTGGCGCAGTCTGCGTCGAAAGTCCTCCCACGTGCCGGCTAGGGTCGGATCAGCATCAAAAAAATGTATCTCTCTGAACATCCCTGCCAACTTTTCTGCAGGGAGATCGAGCAATCGCCCCGCTCCGAAAACCGCTATGGAATCCCCGGAAATGCCCTCTAAGCATCGAATCTGAAACTCCTTGGACAGATCGAGGTGCCTCTTCCAATATTCCTTGCATCTCAGGTATCGTGCTTCGATCCCAAGCCCCATGCTGGCGAAATCTCGCAGTTCTGGGTGCTGGAATCTTGAGCGATAGTAGGAAAGTAGACGCATGAGTGAAAGTTTCGGCGCGCAATTCAAACACTGGAAGAATCAGTATATAGAGCTTGTCGAGAGCAAGACAGATCGGATTGTGTCGCTGGTAAAACCGCAGCCCGGGGCCGAACAGCTAGCCGCCGTGCGCGCATGGCTGGAGGCTTACTCAGGAATCATCGTAGAAATCGGGTCAGGCTCGGGCGGACATTTGATTGAACGCGCGGCCGTCGATCCAACGCGGGCGTACATTGGCTTCGAGATCCGCTTTAAGCGTGCCTTTAGAACCGTAGAGAAGGCCGAGCAGCGCGGCATCAATAACCTCTTTCTCATTCGTGCTGACGCGAAGACCATGAAAGATTTTTTCAGCGCAGGATCCTTGGACGGAGTGTATGTCAATTTCCCCGATCCCTGGGACAAGGCCAAATGGAAGAAAAATCGCGTCCTCAATCCCGAATCTCTGCGCAGAATTGCTGAATTGCTCGTTCCCGGCGGCTTCTTTTCTTACAAGAGCGATCATAGCGCCTACTTCGATGAGACCGCTGAGGCCCTAAAGGAAATTCCTAGTTTTAAAATCCGAAAAATCACCAAGGACCTCTACCGCAGCGAATTTTTAGAGGGTAACATCGCCACTGAGTTCGAGAATCTATTCCATTCCCAGAAGCTCCCCTTGTCCTTTCTTGAAGCCGTCAGGCTCTGATTTTCCCTTCCGTTTGGATTGCAGCCTAAACTGCCGTATAATCAGGACTTAGGTAAAGCGCTAAGCGTGAGATACAAAAAGGTTACAAACCCCTGCCAAAATTCCGGCATCTTAGCTTTGTAACGCATACGATGGCCTTAGTAGGCCTTATAGGGGGCGAAAATCCCCAGGTTTAGCGGTTGTTAGTGGTTTTTATAGAGGTGATACCATGAGTAAGTTCGACAATGATGTTTCTTCCCGCGTTTCCTCCCAGAGAATTCACACCACCATTGGCGAGCTCGTAGAGGCCGTCACCCAGATCGCCCTCGAGGCTGGAAAGACCGAGGAAGAAGGCTATAAGCTGGCTTCTTTGACCCTCGAGACCATTCTCCGTAAATCACGTCGCGAGAATCCGGTCATTAACTAAGATTTCGATGGCGGCCTTGCTGCCCAGCAGCAAGGCCGCTTCAAACTCCCCATCCCCAGATACCCCAGCCCCAAAAGCCCTAAATTCCTTCGATTTTCCTTTGTTCTATTTATAGGGTGTGATACCCAAAGCACTGAAACTGTAGTTGCGGTGCTGTATGACTGGTCCCACTCCGAGCCAAGACCCACAGAACTATCGAGATCCGGACGCTCACGAGCCAGATTCTTTATCTGATACTTCCTCGGCTTCTTTTAACTCTGCAAAAGCCTATCGCTCTCCGGAGGATTTAGCTTCCCTCGTACAAGAACGAGCAACCGCTTTGAGTCGTGCGGTTACACGATCAGGATGGGGCTCGTGGACGGTGCGCTATTCCTATCTTGAAGGCATTGCCCAGACACTGACATCAGAGCGCGTTTCCGATGCTGCGTGGAACTGCTTCTTAAACACCCTGACTCAGATCGATAATCCGAGTTATGGCTTTATCCGACAGCTCTCCGCAGCGGTCACGGAGATTGCCGGACAGGGGGCACGCAGCCGTGCGCGCTTGAGCTCGGCGGGGTCCGAGGCGTCGTTACCGACCGCTAAGGAATGGAAGCAGATTCAAGATACACTCCTTCATGTCGAAAGTCGCCTTGGGAAGCTCGATAACAAGATTGTCCGCCAATGGCCCCAGATGGCTGTCGGACTTAGTCGGCTAGGATTCTCATCTGATCAATTGAATGGAATTGCGCTCCTGGCCTATCAATCACTCCATCAAGGCCGTCCGCAATTCATCATTCTCAAAGAGCTTTCGCTGCTTGCCGAAGCGGAAGGAATTCTCAATGAAGAAGAACATGCGATGGCGGTGACGACCATGGAGAACCGAACTTCTGCATCGCGGGGTGAGCGTCAAAGCTTGTTGGACATCTTCGACATTTTTCTGATTCGCACTGAGCGATTGCGAAGGATAGGCGTCGATGCCGATCCAATCAAAACCAAACTTGGGCATCAGCGCATTGAGTCCAATAAGGTCACCAGCAATCTACCCAGCGACAGCTTATTGGTACCAATCGCACGTATCATGGATTTAGCTACTGAGACTTCAATTCTGCTAGGAGTCAACCCTGTGAGGGCCCTGGAGGCGACTGCCGTACTATTGGGGCACCGCAACTCGACCAAGGTTTCCCTGGCTCCCTTACTAGATGAAGTCTTGCCGGCTTATGCCGAAAGACGCTGGCCAATCGAGGCTTTGCTTGCCAACTTTACTCCGGCCGGCGACGAGCCAGGCTTGTTGAAATTCCAAAATTACGTATTCGGCAGCGCTCTCAAGGCCGGCCGAGGTATCGAGCCCTTCGTCACCAAGGAATTTTTAGAGCTCGGATCTAACAAGGCGGCAGGACCAGTTGTCGATGCTTATATGCGCGCCTTCATTCAGCATCCGATTCCTGAGCTTGGGAGCACTCGCGATCCGGGCACGGTTAAGGCGATGTCTGGGCCGCTGATCGACATAGCAACTTCTTACCTTGCTGCAGGGAATAGCGTCGAGTCTACCGCCCGCCTACTCCAAGATACGCTGGAAATTTTTGAATACTATGTCCGAAAGCTCTCTCCGGAGACCGCGACCAATGGACCTGGGAAGCAGCTAGGACTTTCGGTAAAGCGTCTCGCTGAGCTTGAAGCTCCTCCCCATGTATTGGGACAAATACTGCACCTCATCAGAAGCGGGGTAGACCTCCCGGCCAACACGGTCTGCGACATGCTAAAGGAGACAGAGTGCCACCACGCGCTCTTCATTAAAGTCCGCGGAGCAGACCCTGCGGTCGAGGCTAAAGCGCGAGAGGTCTTAAGCTCGGTCTATCGCCACGATTCCGTCCCCTACAAAGTTGGCGACAATCCGCCCGCCACCGCCGAGCCCCGCGCTTTGCAGGCCCATCGCGATATTCAGCAGTTCATGTGGAGAATGCTGATGCCGTCTAAGGCATTTAGCCTCTTCACATTCGAAGCCCGCAAAATTCCCGGGCACGATCACTGCGCGTTGATCGAGTTTGGCCTCGATTCCGCTGAAAGCGCCGGCTACTTGAATTCAAGCTCCGTTGAAAAATTTCCGGGAAACGGATTCTTCATCGAGGGAATTAAGCTGAATCGGGTATTGCGTCTCGATGACAAGGCCTCCGACCCCTATCACCTGTACCGAAAGGCCTGGCCGTTCGCCCAACATGTCGAAGATATCGAGGGGGCGACTTTTTTATTGATGCGCGGGATCATGTGCATTATCCCGCCCAACAATTCGCGCTATAAATTACTGGGTCCCAATGGTTCGAACGCCACGACCCAAGAGCACTACTCTACGCTCTTTTTCAACGATCATTTCCATAATCCATGGAGTCATGTTGCTATCGGCGTGCCGACGCGAGTCTTGGAGCGCATGTTAAATGGGCTGCATGTTCCTGCGCAGATTTACGATGGGTATAACCCCGATCTGCCGGACCTAACTCGTGTTGGCCTAACCGTCGAGGAACTTTCAAAGGCTTGCCAGCAGGCTGGAGTCAACATGCTCAACTTCGGCTGGCCGTCAAACCTAGGGGGCCTGTGCAATGCCTACCCGGTGGCTTCGCGTCCTTTTCATGAGTGGGAAAGAAAGCACGTTGGTTCGATATACAAGGATCGCACCGAGCATATCCACAAAGCCTTTATTCTGGATCATTACAGCGCCACTCTTACGCCGGCTGTTGAGCGTGCGCTTGTCGATTTACGCAGAGCTCACAGCCGCGTCTATGAATATGGAAAGGATATTAGAAACCTGCTGGATACCTTTCTGGTCGTTAAGTCGCTCTGGGACAAGGGCGAGACTTTGTCCCGTCCTGAGTCATTCGGCACGCTACCGGCCTCTCCCGACGATCTTGGCGGCGGCGAATCGGAAAGCTGGCGCGAAGATGAAGAGAAGCAGGAACCCGCAGCGCGAAAAATCGAGCGTGAGAGCCCAGAAGACTTGCGTGCTGAAGGCATGCGCATAGGTCCAAACTCGGCCCGCCGCTTGATGGAGCTTTATCGCTGGCATAGCTTGGCTCAGAAGGGCGCGTCGCTGGACCGCATCCCGGAGTTGCGCATCGGCAATACCCTGAATATGTTCCCCGAGAAGTCCCCATTGGTCATTGACGCGGCCACCCTTACACTAAGAACCGGGCACTATGAAGTGCAGCTGCCTTTGGATGGCGATGGTACCGGCGAAGAAGAGCTTCGAATCTGGCAGGAATATGTTATGCCTTATTTTACCCCCGGAAGTGATCTCCGATTTTGGAGCAGGACTTCCGCGGGCTAAGTAGTGAGAGGAGTAATCGTATGCATAGTAACCCGCGCATGATGCCTGATGCCCCGCCGGCGGAGCCGGATACCAAGCCTGGCACGCCCACGACGGAACCGGATACTTCCCCCGGGCGCAGAACTAATCCTGGCCAGCCCGACCCTTCACCCATGACACCCCCAGCACCGAGCCGGGAAACCTGCCCGGATAAGGGTCCCTGCCCGTTTACAAATACTTGGGGAACGCGGTTCTTGCACGTGGAGGGTGCGGAAGATTTATCGGGGGCGACAATCGGGGGATAGAAAATATCCATCATCTTCCATTCTGATTGCACCGTAGCTAACCCTCATTCCAGCGTGGGAATATTGACGCGGAGAAACGGCCTTTGCGTGTAAATGAGTGACGTTGTTGTAGGAGAGCATCAGGAGCAGAGGGGCGTTAGTTCAGCATGAACTAAAAATTATAGGGCAGTCTCAAATTTTCTTAGATTTTCATAGGAAAATACCACGCTTCCTGCTGCGCCTAGTTGTTCAGCTACCTGACATTGCCGCCACGTTCGCGCGCTGTCTTTGTGTAGATAAGTCCCAACACCCGCTAGCACGTGGGACTTTTTGGTTTGAAAGGCGGTTGCTTGCTTAACGAGATAGCGGAAATGCTCGTCATCGGCCGTGTATGCCATCAGGCAGGCTTGATCGACCAGCTCCTCCTCTAGCCAGGCCCGCCAATTCTGAAAGGCTGTAAAGTACGCTCTCTCTGGCCAAGCCAAACACGCCACTGAAAGAATTCGAGAACCTATTTTCGAACGTAGGACCCGCAGATATTCGGTGATGCTGTCACGGCGCCACTGATCAAACCGTAAGGAGACCTCGGCATCGCGCGGACGCAGAGTTCCGAGCGCATCCTGAACAAATGCACCGGGAAGACTCGTTTGCGTCTCGAAGCGAGTTTGAGTTTCCCGGCCATAGCCGAACTCATATCCGCAAGCTATGCGCGAAGATGGCTGCAATGGCAGAAAGTAAGGAAAGCGGAAGAAATCGAGATGCACGCCTGCCAGCCCAGGGGCCTCGTGCAGCGCTTCATCGACTACGCGAACGAAGTAGTCGCGAACCTCCGGCGAAGATGGATCGAGCCAGAGCCTTGGCGCATCCATAGAGAAGACGTCGGCTCGAGTATCAGGAGGTATGCCGCTGTCTGTATAACGGGCAAGGCTGACACCTCGATTATCACAAAGAAGATTGCCCTCCCCGCGCTCAATCAAGAACGTGGCCCCAGCATTGAGTCCGAGGTTAAAAGCATTGAACCACCCGTGAACTCGCAAGCCCAAACGAGCAGCCTGAGTGAGCGCAGTTTCCAAAGGCCGATATCCGTTGCCTGCGGCCGCCTCAAAATGCTCCTGTCCGGCTACTCGCGAAGGAAACCAGGCCCGGCCCTCGCGGTAAATCTGTAGGTAAATGTCGCTAAAACTATGCTGCTTTGCGAATTCCAAGGCCGCTACAATCGCTTCTGGGCTGGAAAGGGCGCACCGCGGACCCAGATTCTCCAGCCAAAGCGCTTTTATTGGCTTCTGTAAGGTCATCAAAGCACTCGAAATTCTCGCCTAAAATCGCTTCTAGCCGTCACCTTTTCAACTGAGGCATCATCAAAGTAGTAGAGCAGGGATCCCCTGATAAAACCTGATTATACGCCCTTCTATGAAGCGCAGCCTGGACTTGGTTCTAGCTCTTATCGTGACAATTGTCTCGGCTGTAATAGCCGAGAGGTCCTATATTGCCATGCTGGAGATGGAGGGGCCTTCGCACGTGCTCTTCTCTGCCGTTGACCTTGGCCCTTCCTTTTTTCATGTCATGAGTGCCGAGCGCTGCATCGGCGAACTTTCGACCAATCTCAGCGAAGATCAGGGGTTGGTGTTCCGAGCCAACGGTAACCTGCGCAGCGTCTATGGAAAGACAAGCTCGGAGGCTGCCATTACAATAATCGCAAGCTTCAACCCTCTCGGGCAGCTCACCGACAGCGGTTCTGACGTGCTCGCACCGAACGTTCACATCAACTTGCGTACCACGAATATTAATCCGATGCGCCTGATATTCGACGCTCGAGTAGGCGAGCGTGCGGTCTCGCAAGAATTTTCCGCTCCGGGCCCTGTGCTAATCAAAAAGGTTCAGATGCGGACCTATCGAATTGAGTACTCCGGCCTGCGCTCCAGTCATGGCGGCATACTGCAAATACTCGGCGACAATGTACGTAATGAGATCGGAGCTAAACTGATTCGAGTTCCCGAATCCGAGCAACACTGCCCGGCAGAAAGGCGCTCTGCCTTCGATGTGGCATCGTTGATGCTCAAGTCTCGAGGTCTAGAAAAGTTCATTCAACGGTTTTTGCCGGATGCTCTACCCTGAGGTTGTATGATCGAACTACATAACGTAACCAAACGATACGGCAGCTTCTGCGCGGTCAATAATATCTCACTAAGCGTGCGGCCCGGGGAAATCTTCGGCTTTCTCGGCGTCAATGGCGCAGGAAAGACGACTACGCTCAAAATGCTGGCTGGAATTCTCAAACCAACCGCCGGGCGTCTTCTCATTGGCGGCTTTGACGTGATCGCTGAGCCCGAAAAAGCCAAGATGATTACCGGATATATCCCCGATCGTCCTCATCTTTACAACAAGCTTACCGGTCGCGAGTTCCTATATTTCGTATCCGAGCTTTATCGATTGGATATCGATGATGCTGACGAACGGATTGATATGCTTTTGAACGACTATCGACTCGTTGAATGGCAAGACGAGCTCATCGAAAGCTACTCCCACGGAATGAGACAGCGGCTGGCCACCTGCGCCGCTCTGCTGCATAGGCCCAAGGTTCTGATTGTCGATGAACCGATGGTCGGTCTCGATCCACACGGCGCCAAGTTGCTCAAGGACTCCTTCCGGCAGTATGCCAAGGCAGGTATGTCTATACTGCTCTCGACCCACTCGCTCAATGTTGCCGAGGAGGTATCTGATCGACTCGCCATCATTCATCGCGGGACCATAATCAGCATTGGGACCCTTCTTGATATTCGCCAGCAAGCCGGGGGGAGCGACCAAGATCTCGAGGAAATGTTTCTGCAGATTACGGCTGGCGAGAGTCAGATGGAGAATCTGCCATGATGGTTCCGGCGATTCTATTGCCGAAGCTCTACACCATCCGCAATCGCTGGCGGCAAAATATGCGTCAGCCCACGCAGCTCGCCCGCGACTTCATAATTCTCGGCTTTTCCGTCGCGGTCATGATTGCCATCTACCAAGGCACGATTCGCGCTCTTGTCGAGGTGCGGGAAACAATCACCTTTGCCTACCTACCCGCTACTCTGTCGCTCGGCTTGGTGCTGCTGTTTCTATTCGCCATGCTCTTGTTCTCCAATTCAATCACCGCCCTTGGAACATTCTATTTAGGCCGAGATCTAGACCTCGTTCTAGCATCCCCTATTTCGCTGCCCCGATTCTTCTTCGGCAAATGGCTTGAGGTAGGTGCGAGTTCATCCTGGATGGCGATTATATTCGGCATGCCGGCTATTGCGGCATTTTCTCAAGCGTATGAATCCAATCCGTACTATATCGTTGTGGTCATAGCGACTCTCCTGCCCTATTTCGTTATTCCCACCTCGCTTTCCATAGTATTCGTGACTGTCTTCACTACCGTGCTGCCGGCGAATCGCACGCGAGAAATCCTCTTCGCCATTTTTGCTATGGCTTTGCTCGGTCTTTACTTCGTCGGAAAGCTCATATTTCCGATTGGCGCTAGCTTCCACAATTCCAATGATGTATTGCGAATAGTTTCCTTGCTCTCCCTGCCAAATACGACCTGGATGCCTTCCTACTGGGCAGCCGCTGTGCTTGGCGAATCGCTCGAGCCAACCGGCATGACCAGAGCAGTTTACCTATCCCTGCTCTATACCGTAGCCATTGGGCTCACCGCTCTTGCCTATGCCCTGGTAAAGCTTTTGCACTTTTCCGCTTACTCCCGGGCCAAGGACAACCGACGCGGGATGCGCCTATCGAGTCGAAAATTGCATCGAGCCATGGTGCGAGTTGCAGGCTTTGTTGATCCGCAGTTTCGGGCGATCATCACTAAGGAATTCAAGATTTTTGCGCGAGACATGACCCAGGCAGTGCAGCTTCTCCTGCTGCTCGGACTGTGCATGATTTATCTCTACAACTTCCGCATACTGCAGTCCGTCAGCGGACTGCCGGAGTCGACTCGCCTTTGGTGGCAGGGCTTTCTAGTCGTCTCCAATCTGGCAATGGGCGCTTTCGTCATCACTGCAGTCTGCACCCGCTTTGTATTCCCCTCCTTGTCCTTAGAGGGCCAGTCCTACTGGATATTGCAGACATCGCCGATGTCGATACGCAGTCTGCTGCGCGCGAAGTTTTGGTGCTGGCTGTTTCCGGTGGCTACTATTTCGAGCATTATCTTTGCTTCGGGGGCCTTAGCGATTGACGCCGGTCCGCACGTAGTCTTTCTCAACGCTATCTCGAGCTGGGTCATTTGCTACGGCATCGTTGGTCTTGCGGTCGGACTAGGAGCATTCTTCGCTAATTTTGATTGGGAACATACGTCCCAGCTTGCCGCGAGCTTTGGCAGCTTAGTGTTCATGCTGCTCAGCACCTTGCTAATTGCAGCGAACATGCTGCCGGCAGGCCTCCTGATATTCCTCCGAACTCTTAAAATGGCCGGATATTCCTTTACCGATGCACAGTGGTATGTGGCGGTAACCTGCGCTGCTTCGCTGCTCATTTATCTTAACTATGCCTCGACACGCTGGGCCCTGAGTGTTGGAGAGAATGCGCTGCTCGAGCGGATGCGGAAATAACGTCCGCCCTGGAAGTCCCGCCATCTCTAGTAAAATACAAATGAGTAGAATTTTAAGGCGAACTACGCCTATTGCTCTCGCACAGAGTAGTCGGCGGGAATTTCTGTTTGAAATAGTTCCGGGCGAACTTCTGAGTTGACTAATGCGCTCACCTGAGTCAGCTGCATGGTCAGATCATGCTTTGGCACGTGCAAGGTAAGGATACCGGGAATTGGTACATCCTCAACGCTTTCATAATCGTCCAGTGTAACTTCGAAAGCTTCCAATCCACTCGTCGTCTCCGCCAAAACGAAGCGCTTCAGCAACCCGCTCTCGACCTCGACTTCCGCATAGACCCGCTCATTGGTCACCGTTGCCAGGCCCTGCTGACTGGACTCGAAAAACCCCAGAGAATCGTCGATCAGTCGATGGGGCATGCAGCCTATGAACAGCGCCATTAGATCAGCAGGATCCAAAGGAACGCCGATAAACTTCGCCAGCATGGAGCTCGTCGCAGCGCCCCTTACCGCCGTCCGTTCTGCCGGATCGAGATAGGTCAAAGTTCCATCCACGACACTAAGCAGCGAAAGTGTATATGCTGCGGCTGTAGGCATCGCCTCGATACGAAGTTTCCCCGGTTTTTCAAAAATGGTGGCATAGCGAAATGCCGCTCGCTCCTCCCCATGGTGGAGGCTTACCCGCGAGATGCTGCGCAAACTGCTTACCTTTGACTCACACTTTTCAAGGGCTGCGCGTGATTGCTGCGTCAGTTGCTGACTCAGCGGCTGGCTCGACACCTTGGGCAGTCCGGCGCGAGGGGTGCAGCCGGAAATGAGAACGAGAGAAACGCCGAGGGTAACCCCGGCCAGGCCAAGCATCCTCATCAGCGCCTCGCCGGCCGGCCATCTGCAGGAAGCTGGCTTCTCAGTGTATCCAACTTCTTTTCGATGCGGTTTAAAACATCCTCCGTGTCTTCGGAGCTCTTGTCCCGACCTCTCTCGAGTGCATTGCGATAAACCTCCATGGCTCGCTCCGATTTCCCCACTTGAACAAGCGAATCGCCGTAATGCTCCTGGATCACGGGATCCTCCGTTACAGTTGCAGCAGCGCGGCCCAGGATTTCTTCGGCATCAGCAAACTCGCCACGCTGATAGTGAATCCAGCCTAGCGTGTCCAAATAGTATGGGTCATTCGGACGTTCGGTCAGGGCGCGCTGGATAAGACTCATAGCCTCCGTGAGATCTCCCTGCTGCTCAATAATTCCATAGGCTAGAAAATTCAGTGCGTCCGAGTGCCTGGGATTGATCTGCAGAACTCGCTGCATAATCCGCGAGGCCTCACCCTCTCTTTTCATGTCATTGAGCAGAATGGCGTAATTGAAAAGCAATCGATCGTTATCCGGATCGCTATCAACCGAGCGCCGCATAAGCCGTTCAGCCTCCTCGAACTTACGCTCGTCTCTCAGAATTAAAATCAAATATGACAGTATATTTCGGTTGTCGGGCTCGACCTCGAGGGCCTGCCGCACCGCCTTTTCCGCTTCGGCAAGTTTAGTGTCCTGGCGCAATACAAAAGCTGCGAAGGTTCTAGCCTTCACATACAGATCCTCGCCCTTCTCGATCTTATACAGTTCCTCAATCGCCTCCCGCTTTCGTCCTCCGCCGGCCAGCATGGAAGCCAAATAGTAGCGGGCTTGGCTATTGCGCGGCTGTGCCGCCAACACCAAGCGCAGATTCGTCTGAGCTTCGCGAAAATTCCGGCGCTCAATTTGCACCAACGCGAGACGAAACCGTACTTCGAGCGGATTGTCTGACATCGCAGTAACGATTGAAAGCTGCTCAATCGCCTGCTGTCGGGCGGCAGAGCCAGCTCCGATAAGGCCTGCAAGTTGGATCAATACCGGATTCTGGGGATCCCGCTTTACGATCTGCGCGGCAGCCTCTTTGGCCTCCTTGTCACGGTTCAGCTTCAGCAACGCGCGAAGTCTATTGAGGCTGATGGAAAAATTCTGGCTGTCCAGCTTTTCGGCCTGGGTAAATGCATTCAAGGCCTTAATTGATTCGCCAAGCTTGTCGTAGGCGCGGCCAAGGTAAAACCAACCGAGCGGATCGTTAGCGCTGTGCTTCGTGAACCCCTCCAATACCTGCTGCGCGCGGGCCGGATGATCCTGATGCAGATGCAGGCTGGCCAACAAAACCGCCGTATCCAGGGTATGGGGAGCGAGTGATTCTGCCTGAGCATAAAGCGGCTCAGTTTCTGCCTGCCGCCCCATCGCATCGAAGAGTCCTGCCTTAAAGAGCCATAATGAATATTGATTGGGATAGGCGGTGATGGCTTTCTCGATCTCAGCGAGAGCCTCTTCGAGCTTGCCGGAGGTCACATAGAGCTCGGCCAATTGGGGACTGAGCGCCGCATCAGCATCGTGAGACATCTGACTGGCCTTGATGAAGCTACTGAGCGCGACATCAGAGCGCTCCGCGTCGTACGCTAGCTGCCCGATGAGAAAGGAGTGCATGGCGGAAGACGCCCGGCGAGACTCCTCGCTCATGGGAGTCTTGGCAACATTCCGGACGTCCACCTGCAGCTGACTGGGGGCGCCCGAGTTACCAGAAATCGCACAGCTACAAAGCAAGGATGCAACGACAACGAACGATGAGGCTTGATGCAAACTCAAGAATTCTCTCCGCATAAGCGCCGACTCAATACTCCGGCAACTATATATCGCTCGCGTCAAAGTCGCGAGCCACGGCTCACTCGAAGCATAGGGAGCGCTTGAGTCAGTACTTTCTTGGAGGAAGCTGGTTCGCCCGCAAGGACTCGAACCTCGATTTTCAGGGTCAGAACCTGACGTGCTACCATTACACCACGGGCGATTATCTGAATTGATTCAGCTGGTTGCGCCGTCAGGGCTAGACCTGCTGAGGAGAGGCATCTTAGCGGAAGTCGATTGTAGAAAGCAAATCTCGGTGCCCCTCAACCTCGACCTTTTAAATCCAATCTGTTAGGGTGCTCCTTCTCGTTTGCTCGAGATTATGGCCCCATCGTCTAGCGGTCTAGGACGCTGGCCTCTCACGCCGGAAACATGGGTTCGATTCCCATTGGGGTCATACACTACTCTTACTGCCTTTCTTTCTCTGCGAGGACTTCCCCATGGACTTAAAAGTTGGTCTCGCCAACATGCTTTGCAACGGCGTTATCATGGATGTGGTCTCGGTGGAGCAGGCACGTATCGCTGAGGATGCTGGCGCGGTCGCCGTTATGGCGCTTGAGCGAGTTCCCTCGGATATTCGCCGGGACGGCGGCGTCGCGCGCATGACCGATCCCCTCATAACCGAGAACATTAAGTCTGCCGTCAGCATCCCGGT
>JAYRHW010000121.1:0-6898 GCA_041907145.1 Bdellovibrionota bacterium | reverse complement strand
CGCTGAGCAGAGTGACTGCCAAATAAAAATCGCCCTGATAGATCCTGATGCCCAAGTCATGATCGATAAAGACCATGGTGGTGGTGAAGAGCAGGACCAGGCAGCCAAGGTAAATTAATGTATGCGCGAAGGCGGCGGAGCGTTCTCGAATAACACCGCGCTGCAGTATGGCCCAGCGGAAGAGTGCTTCGATTCTGGCAAGGCGGCTTGTGATTAGATCAGGCTGGGGCTTCCCGGAGGTCCAGAGCTCAACGTGTCGCCAGATGCCGGCCAAGCCGACAAGCATTGCCACCCCGAGCAGCGCGTACATCCCGACCACGTTGGCGAGCGAATTTACGTTCCAAAGGATTTCCCGAGCCGGTATCTGATTCATTGCTGGACCTGCGGTAAGTTAGCTGTCCCACAGTAGCATCAAGCCTCAGAATGCGTGAATAGATTGATTAAGCATTTCAGCTCATTAGCGATAACTCGCTAGAAGAGTGATTCGGAATATTTAGCTTCCGTTTGACAAGACAGGGGGCTGCCGCCAGAATACCAATATGCTGATTTTAGTAGACATTTCCAGGCATTACTCGCTTCTCTGTAACTGCGGTCAGCGCCTATGCTGTAACGCTCTCTAGCAACAATTCCGCAGTCATGGTGTACACTCATTATTTCCACGGACGTTAGGACCGGTTTGTTCAATGGATGATGGACCCTCTGCTCTGTACTTCTGGATAGCGCTGGCAGCTTGCACGCTTGTCTATCCTTTGATGGTTCTCTCCAGCGTGGCCATAACGCGCAGCCGGGGTAAGTACGTACGGGAACTGGCCCATGAGGGCGCCGTCGGCGCGCGCTATGCCCGGGTCGTCTTAAGTAAGGCTAACTCCTGCCTGCTATCCCTCCAAATAGGATCGTATTTGTGCGCGTTCGTTGCCGGGCTGATATTCGTGGCGCTTTGGCCGTATGCCGAGTCGGGCGTCAGGAGCGAAATAGTTCACTTTCTAGAAGTTCTTTGCGCGGTGCTGGGAAGCTGGATGTTAGCTCAATTTTCGAAAGCGATCGCTTTCGCCTCCCCAGAAAAAGTTCTCTGCCGGAGCGCCGCGGTGGTCCTCCTCTTGAACCGACTACTGTCGCCATTCGTCTATGTGCTTGAGCAGTTAATGGGGAAAGTTTTTGGCCGCTTCGGAATTAGGATTCCGATAGAACGCGAGCTGGTAGTCTCGGCAGAGGAGATTAGCGAGATGGTCGAGCTTAGCAGCGAGGCTGGTGAAATCGAGGAAGACGAGCGGGAAATGATTCAAGGCGTATTCGAGTTTTCGGATACGGTGGTACGGGAGGTTATGACCCCCCGCAAGGATATCGTTTCTGTAGAAGAGTCGTCCTCACTCGAACAGATTACCAAGCTTTTTGTTGATGAGAGGCTTTCAAGAATACTCGTTACGGGCTCGGAGCTCGATGACGTCCGCGGTATTCTGCTTGCAAAGGACTTCATGGGGCTCGTTGGGCACACGACGCCTCGTTTTGATATTAAGCGCTTCATGCGGCCTGCATATTTCGTTTCTGATTCGAAGCGAGTCGATGCCTTGCTCGAGGAATTCAAGCGCGATGCCGTGCATTTTGCCGTCGTTTTGGATGAGCATGGCGGCGTTGACGGAGTGGTCACGGTGGAGGATCTAATCGAGGAGATCGTTGGAGAGATCTTCGATGAGCATGATAGCCCTAGCGACGAAACTCCGGTGGTGAAGACGAAGTCAGGGGACCTGTTGGTTGACGGGAGCATGCTGATAGACGATCTCAACGACAACCATAATTTGGCGGTCCCCCAGGGGGAGTACGACACCATCGCCGGGTATCTGATTCATCAGGCTGGCAGGATTCCGTCGGCTGGTGAGGAGTATGCATTTGACGGCATGAAGGTCATTGTCGAAGAAGTGGACCAAAACCGGGTCACCAGGGTGCGCCTACAGCTTCCTAAAAAGTCCAGTAGTGTCGAAGGGCTACCCGCGCAATCTTTTGAAACCTCCCGTTCTCCGGGCGAGTCTAATCTTAAGAGCCCCGAGAATCTAAAGCGCGCCAACGCTTCAGGTCGTTAGGGCCATAACTCGTTGTCATCATTGAACTGTTCTCGAAGCAGCTAGGAATGCTGCCTAGAGACCTATCACAGCGCATTGGGAAATCGCATGAGCGCCGACAAGCCAACTTCAACTCCTAGTCCCGCCACTCCAGCTGCATCGGAATCGGGAGCAACCCGCATTTTATCTGTCGGTGACGATCCGGGAAGAGGAGAGGTGAGCGCTGCCACTATTGGCCGCATGATGGGATTGGCCTCGGTGCGAGAGCTCAATCTGCTGGACAGCAAATTGGAGCTCATGATGTCCAAAGTTAATAATTTGACCGCCCGCCTCGAGCGCATCCTTTCAATTTTGGGCTCTGCTCCAACGGGCAAAGACCTTGAGCGTATCGACGTGCAAATCGCTGCCCTAAGAACTGAGCTCAAGGTTGCGATGGGTGGGGAAGCGGCCGGCGACAGTGATGCGAATACGAATTCAGGAAGCAGCAAGCGCCCCAAGATAGTGTCAAGTGAGGGCGAGGGGGCGGATTCTGAGCCCGCCAAGTAGGACCGCGGTTGGTTAGTTAGTTTTTGAGAGGTAGAGTCATGGGCCGCAAGAAAAAATCATTGAGCGATAGCGTTGAAACCGAAACCGTCATCTTTGAGGTTGAGGCCGATGCTCCATTAGGCGATCGCATCGAGAAGACTCGTACGAGGCAGAAGAGTTACCTCATGGATCTTCGCATTCATAGCCCCGCAAGTCTTGGGTATCTTGCCATTGAGGGAATTGATACCGCTCCGGCGCTGGTGCGCTTGGCCAAGGTCAAAGGACTTGATGTTATCGCTGTGACCGACTTTTACAGCGGAAAATTCGTCGATCGCATACAGGCTGCTGCACAGGGCAGCGAGTTGACCATAATTCCTGGAGTTGTGCTTCGTTGTTCCTTACCAGGCTGCGATGATGTGGTGATGTCCTGTTTATTCCCGGAAAGTCATACGACCGCTTCGATAGAGGCCTTCCTTCGCGCGCTGCAGATCCCGGAGTCAGCGGCTGGAGACAAGAAGTTCGTCGTGCGCGTGCCTTTCGAGCAGATTCTTGCGACGGTCGAGCAGTTTAATGGCGTGGCGCTGCCCAGCCGTATGGATAAGACGCCGCATCGCATGGCTGCAATTCCGACCCTTGTCGAGAAGTACGGCTTCAGGGCTTTTGATTTGGCCTACCCTGACTCTAGCCGCTTCTTTAAATCGCGATGGCCGAAGGTTAAGTTTCACCTCTTTAGCTTCTCGAACGCGAATGCGCTGGCTCAGGTCGGGAGCCGCATAGCTAAGGTTAAGATGAAGGATCCAGGCTTTACCGGCATCCGCGAGATCGTCGCCCGCAACGCGGCCCGAGAATAACACGCTGATTTCATTCACCGAATAAATGGGACAGTCCCGATTGTTAACTGGGACTGTCCCATTTTTTATTGGGACTGTCCCGGTTTTGGGGAGAGGGCGGGAGTTGAAATCAGGGTAAACAAGCTTGGGTTAGCAAGCCAAAACCTCACACCCACGTGCCTCTGTGACGGGTCTTTCTTGCGAAAGACTCCAGGAATAGATTCCTGCGCTCCGTCAACATGCGAATGAAAGGACTCTGTCTTCCAAGTTCGGAGGGAAGACTATCTCCGCTGCTCACTGACCCTGAGCCGGCGTGTGCGAGGGGTTCTGGCCATCAGGCTGAGCCTGAGCGGGCTGGGAACCGATCGCTTGCGCCAGCATCGAGGAGAGCGTCTCGCTGTCTCCAGGCTTGGCCACGGGCTCGGGCAGCGTTGCTCCCGGACCGTTGAACATGTCAAGCGGGATAGAGCGGAAGCCCCACCACACGATCGCGAGCATCTCCGGATCCTTGTCGACGAGTTCGTCGAGCCAGAGCCGGTTCGGATCCTGTGCGCTGCCCTTTTGGAGCCGCGCCTGCTTGGCCTTCGGCGCACGATCCATCCACCAGCCCCGGAAACGCGCGAGCGCATCCGTGTCAGTCCAGGAACTCCCGAGGAGTTGCTGGGCCTGGGTCTGGTTGAGTTCCGTGCGGGCCGCCAGCACCGGGCCATAGACTTCGGCGGCGCGATCACCATAGAGGTGCCGCATCGCCTCGACCATGTCGTAGGTGGCAGCGCAGCGTCCTTCCGTTACCATCTCGCCACGCCGGAGGGCGTAGACATCGCTGGTCACGATTCGGGACAGCAGCGCCGCATCGTCGTGTTCCATCTGCCAGTAGTTGGCACGGCTCAGGCCGCGCCGTTTGGCCTCATCGACGATCTGCTTGGTCAGCGAGGCGTAGTTCATCTGGTGGAGCCGAGACTCCATCAGAATCGCCAGGTTGCCATCGCTGCTCAGGCCCCGCTGTGACAGCGCAGTGCGCGTCCATGGGGCAGGCTGAGGCAGAGTTCGCAGCACGGCATCCGGATTCTTGTCCGGCTCGTTCATCCCGACCCACATGCGGTTCATACGCACGCGCAGGTCGAGGTGAGCGGTGAGGGCGTTGATCTCGTTGGGATCGACCCTAACAAGACCACCCTGATCCGTGATGCGGCTCAGCAGTTCCGTGTCGCGGTCTGAGAGCGCCATCAGCGCGCGCTCTCGCCATCCGAGATCGGCATGCTTCTGACCGGGGCCCCGCTCGGGGAACCCATTCAGATACGCAATCGCCGCCCGCACGTGATTGCGGTGGAGCGTCACCATGTCGGCGACATTCTCACCCACGAAGCGAGCCCGATTCACCTGGGCGTCCATCTGACGCTCCGTATCGGGGAGCCGGTGCTGCACGACGCTGGACGTTTGACAGCCAGCCGCGCTCAAGAACAACAGAACGGACAGACCCATGACGGGCCTACGAAGAGAGGAAGAGGACATCGAGGACTCCTTTGCAGGTTGCGAACAACGATGGTTTCGCAGATTGCGAACATCGAACGTCGTTCAGGGGGGACGGGGGAGGAAAAATGAACGAATGCTTTCAGTGCACGAACATACACTGGAGGCATTCGATTCTTTCCACCTCGAGAATAACCTTCTCTGATTTCAACTTCCCGTATGGATCAAGGTAGCCGAAGTGGCTGGCCCCGAAATTTGGAACGAGCGAAATGCGGCAAGCTATATGTCCGCAGCGACAGTGTCGCGATTGAACGAGGGACCCCTTAGAACAACTTGAGAGATCTAATTTTACGAGAGTCCGCCGCGCTACTCAAACGAGGGCCAGCTGACTCGGAGCTCTGCGTATTCGTTCGCGTTGCCAGAACAGCGATCTTTGACTGCGCTAATTTACCTAGTATATTCAGTAGGTTGCCTATCGTGATTAAATTGACATGGGGTTTTACTTTCACTAATCTTGTAAAACTCAAGCGGCATAGGGGTCTTAGCCGCCACGGATCTATTTTCAGGCTTTATGTTGTTGTCATCGAATCCCTCCTCGATGTCTGCCGACGTGCGGGCGGCTGCGGGTCAAACTACTGGCCGTAGCGCTACTTCCTCGCTTTCAGATTTTTTCCAGCGCGCCCAAGAAATCGCCATCGTTGCTGCCGGCTGGATTAACACCTCATTTTCAAATCGCGACACTGAGCGCCAGGGTCTCGTTTCAAGCATTACCAGGCTTCACTCGTCTCTGATGGATGCTACCTCCGATCTCGAGGGCTTCTTGCAGAGGCGTGCAGCCGGTAGTGTCTCTGCCTCTGATGCGTCAACCTTTGCCGACACATTTACTGCCTCACTCAAGCGCACACTTGAAGCAAGCGCCGCTTTCACCAGCGAGCAGAAGGAAGCGATTCGAAATTCCCCCGATGGTCGACTAGCGGTTCTCGAGCTCCACTCGGAGCTTCGAAAGTTAGCGTTGTTGGGCAAGGACCATATCTCTGCCGCGCTAGGCGCCGATTCCGCGGCTGAAGTTGCCGGAGATTTTCAAGCTATTCACGATGAAATCAAGGTTGCCGCCCGTGAATTCAAGATTCGTGTGCGCTTAGATGTATCAAAGTATGCGATTCACGCCGACGAGGTTACAGAGAATTCAGTAGTAGCCAGCGAAACAGAAGATAAGGAAGACAGAGAAGACACCGTCATTGCTGCTTCAGCGGTTGCCGAAGAACGAGACCCTGAACCCTTGACGCCGGAGGCCGCTTCTGCGACTGACGCTGAACAGATTATTGAGGCAGCCTCGGACATTGCCCCAGTGGACGTTCCGCTAGCGATTGAACCTCCGGAGGGAGAGGATACGGAGTCAGCTAGCATTACCGCTCCGATGGTGGCCGCCCGGGAAGACGCTCCAGAGCCTGCTGTTCCCTCTGTTGCTCCAGTGCTCATGGCCGCAAGTCCAGGCGATGCCGGGCTAAGAATCGATTCTCAGCCAGGCCGACAACTTCGCTTTCCTAGAGCCCTGCGTTATGCGGCAGTTATTGGGTTAGCTGCCCTGGCATGGGTAGGATATTCGGTATCGACTAGAGATCGTAGTGAAAGCTCACCTCCTTCTGAACCTGCTCCAGCGCTGGTAACTTCTGCAGCGCCTCAAGATACTCCGAGCCTTGCAGCGCCAACTGCTTCGCCTATTACTGACAATCAGTCGCAATCTCCTCGTGTGGCCGTAGAGGAGCCTAAGTCCGATCCAGCGGTTTCAATTGATGCACCACCTGCAGTAGCGCTTGTTCCAGCCTCTGAAGTCTTGCCTCAGCCTGTCCCGCGAATCGACATGCCGGAAGTCGGTCTCCCCGGCGATGAGTTTGCAGGCGCAGCACCGGCCCATAGTGACGATACTCCCACAATCTCTGCACCAGCTGTCCCCGATAATATTCAGTCGCCGTTTGCGGTAACGTCTCCGCTAGTACTTAAGATGGAGATTCCCGTAGT
>JAYRHW010000120.1:0-2015 GCA_041907145.1 Bdellovibrionota bacterium | reverse complement strand
CCACATCCGCTATTTGATTTGCTGGCTGGTCGGGGTGAAGCTTGACACGAAACAAAATCTCGTTCGCGTAAATATTGCCGATTCCCGCAATGACTTGTTGGTGCATCAGGAGTGTCTTGAGCCTGCTTCGCGTAGAAGCGAGAACCTGAACAAATTGATCTCGACTGATCGTGAGGGGATCGTAGCCGAAGCGACGCGAGGTATACTCATCCAAGCCTGATTGGTCTAAGAAAGATAGCCGTCCGAATCGACGTGGATTCCAATAGCGAACTTCCGGCTCATCCACGCCCTCTAGCCGCAGAATACAATGCGTATGTTGCGGGTGCTTGGTGTGAGCCCCTCGGAAAAGAAGTAATCCCGTCATGCCCAATTCTGCCGCAAGGAATCGGGCTTGCTTCGCACGAGTAAACGTTAGAATCACACTTTTCCCGCGGCGCTCCACCCCTGCTATTTTCGCCCCATGATACCACCCGAGCGACGCAAGTCCCTCCCGTACAATATCTCCACGTCCAACCCAACAATCTCGCACGGTAGCCCCCGTCACGCGAGCGCGGAGCTGGCAGGCAGCAACTTCTGCTTCCGGCAATTCAGGCATAGAAATAGATTCCTCAGGAAACTGGATCTGACAGCATCAATCGAACGAGATTACGCCACGAGCCAAACACAAAATGCAACCCTGGCGCGGCGCGCGCAAGCGGCTCCTGCACAAGAGATCAGCTCTGTAGTACATGTCGAAGGAAACGGAGGGACTGTCGGACAGGACTGCTTGCCCGGGATACTAGTCGATGTTGCCCGTTGGCGAGACCGATCGGTTTCGCCGATAGCCACTCACCACATCAATCACTTCCTGTAGGCGGGGCAACGGCATTCCACCAGGCCGTCTGGTGAGCACAAGCCTGACGGCATCGGCATAAGCCATTCCCTCTACGCAACACAGATACGCAATCACCACAGAGACCGACCGTCCCATCCCAGCCCGACAACACACCATCAACCGCTGGTCCGGCAGGTTCGCTGCAATCCATTCCACAGCCTGGGAAATCGCCGCAGCCGTTGGCTCCCCGAATTCTTTGAGCGGAATTTTGGCAAAGAGCACACGATCGGGAACCGCCACATTTTGTTCCTCGGCAACCATGAGAACGGCGCCCACCTGGGGCGGCGGATTCCGCGCATCATCGGCATTACCCACGAGCAGTCGCTTATTAATCATATGCATAGTGTTGTTAGTATAGAAGGCACCGGCTGGGGGTCAAGGAATTCCCACGATTTCTGGACATACGGTTGAAGATCTTTTCATGCGCTGCGTATACTCTGATCGTTCAACAAAGGGGAGCAGGAATGCCTCGTATCTCACTCGAACAAGTAGAAAAGCGGCTATCAAGCGTGCACTGCGCCATTTGTAAGGGCAGCACCTTCGGCATCGATCGACGGACCCTTCAGTCGGATGGGGAATGTCGGGGGGTGTGCTTAAAATGCCGGTATAATTTTCCGGTCTATACGGATATGGAGTTTTATCTGAGAACTCAGCCGGATATCCCCTATCGATTGAAAGAGATCTCGTGTCCATCCTGTCAGCATCGTGGCGTATCACTCGACTTCCGCATTACCATGTCCGTCCGTGAGGCGGTCTATTTCGTGACCTGCACCGCCTGTCAGACTCAGTTTGCCGAACGATCCTCCCTGGAGGCATTTGAATAGGCTTTTTCTCAGCATTTTGGTGTATACTGATAATTGCTATGAATGACATACCAACCCCAAAAGAATCAGTGTCACAGACCTCCGCTTCGGAGCCAACACCTAAGCCCCGGAAGGAGATTCCCCTCATTTCCGTGCCTAACGATCGCGACATGATCGCCGCCGAGATGGCGGAGCTTTTTGATGAAGATCGGGTGTCCCATCAGCACGGCTCATCCGAGCCAGAAGCTGACTAACCCTACGCTGAACGAATAATTTCTGCGGTGGCTTGCGGGGGAATTCGTCCCACAGTGGAAAGCTTGCCTTTGCGTTCCTTTCTG
>JAYRHW010000119.1:0-1614 GCA_041907145.1 Bdellovibrionota bacterium | reverse complement strand
GTGAAAACAGAAAGGCGAGGAGAATACGCATCGGAGCCTCCAGCAGGCTATATACATACCACATAGTGCCGCAATGCATCCAGCCCCACCCTTCGTGATTCAGAGCCGGCCTCTTGGCGGGAAAGAGGGGGGCTCAGGTCGCAGGCTGGAGGAGCGCCGCCGGGGCCGTATCGGCTCCCGCGCCCGCTTCGGGCTTCTTTCTCAGCACGTGGTAGCGTCGATTTAACCGTGTCCAAGCACCTGCGTCAGAGTGACGCGGAGAAGGACATAGGATATGACGCTCTCAATGGGAATCGTGAAGATCGAAGTGAAAATTCCAGAGCTGACCAAGGCTTTGGAGGCATTCAGGGAAAATCGAGTTCGTGCGCTTGAAGCGGTGACTTCCGAAGTGAAATCGGCGGTGACGAATACTTTTCATCAGCTACTCAATGCCGAGATGACTCTGTTCCTGGGACAAGCAGATCAAAGCGACAACAAACGAAATGGGTATCAGAACAGGGAATACGCTTTGAAGGGCGTCGGCAGCATCCACATTCGCGTGCCGGTGGATCGCAAGCGAAACTTTGAAAGCCAAGTGGTCCCATCGCGAGAGCAAATCGATCCGCGGCTGAAGGAAGACATGGCGGTGCTGCACTTGGCAGGTCTTTCAACGAGAACGCTTGCGATGGTGTCGAAGCGAATCCTAGGCATCGAGGTCAGCAAAGACACAGTGTCAAAATCAATCGACGTCATTGAAGAAAAGGCCCTTGCCTGGCTTGAGCGAGACCTCAATTCTGAATATTGGGCCTTGTTCGTCGACGGGACAAACTTTCGAATGCAGCGCCGAGGTTCTACCGAGAAGGAGCCCTCGCTGGTGGTGATTGGTCTGGACTCGAGGAACTGCATGAGCATCTTGACGGTCCAGCCGGGCCACAAAGACAACGCTGAGTCCTGGCGCGAGGTTTTTGCAGACCTCGGTCGTCGCGGGCTAAAAACCAGTGCGGTCCGCATTGGTGTGATGGACGGCCTTCCTGGCCTCGAGACTGCGTTCAAGGACTCGTTCCCAAATGCAGTGACGGGGCGATGCTGGGTGCACTCGCTTCGCAACGCCATGGCAAAGACGCCTGAGCGGCTCAGGGTGCCGTTTAAGCAGCTGGCCCACCGGGTGATGTATGCCTCGAGTGAAAACGCAGCGAGAGTGGCCTTTAAGGAATTAAAACTTGCGATGCAGACCGATGCTCAGCGGGCTGTGCACTGCTTGGAGAAAGACCTCGAATCTCTGCTGGTTCACTACCGCTTTGATCGTACCCTGTGGCGCTCACTGCGCTCGACTAATCCGATTGAGCGGGTGAACAAGGAATTAAAACGCAGAACCAAGTCCATGGACTCAATCGGGGAACGGACACTGATGGTGGTGGCCGCGTTTACCGCGATGAGGCTTGAATTCCAGTGGCAGCGCATGGCAGTTGACTCGCCTAGGATCTTGAATTTAAAAACCGTGAAACAAAATGCAATCGAATCGGTGATGGACTCGATGCTCTCAAACTAACCCGGACACGGGAAAAAAGACGCTACCCTACTGATACCTCCTTACGCTTAGAACCGAATCCGTTCTATCAGATGAAGGGACTCCCT
>JAYRHW010000118.1:0-6467 GCA_041907145.1 Bdellovibrionota bacterium | reverse complement strand
TCGACAAGGATATTAACCCCGAACTTCAGAATCAGGAGGGGGGAGGGTACGTGGTTCTAGGAGCTTTTAGCTGGGCGGACCGTAAGTCACCGGCTAAGAAGACAAATCCTTAATATTATTCACTAAAGTGAAATACCCTGGAGCAGTTCAGTAGCCCCTGCGATTAGTCTATACAGGTGGTTGGCCTAGCCTTTTCCCCCCGTCCCTAGGTTAGGAGGTTTACATGACTCGGTTCTTTTCCCGCAGATCGTTGCAGCGCGCGAGCAGTCAGTGCGGCGTTGCCATCATTGAGGAAATACTTCTCCTTACTTTAATCGCAGCTCTCTGCGCGGCTGGAACTCTGCGCCTTGCCGGCAAGGAAGTATCACTTACCTTCACTTGCCTCCCTAAGCGAGTAAAATACGCGATGATTATGGGCGGCGGATCGTCATCAACTGAAGACGCTCCCGAAGCTCGTGGCCCTGGTCCCTGCGGATTCCCTGATCCGGATTAGGCGCATAGTAGGACGGAATTCGATGTGGCATACCTCAAATAGTAGTCGGCATTTTAAACTAGACGCCAACCAAGTTATGAGCAGATTTATGATAGATTTTTCATCGAACAAACTCAGCAGAGGCATCCAGAATCAACGTGGCACTGCAATACTTGAGCAGGTATTTCTGTTCGTCCTTATAGTTGCCATTTGTGCGGGCAGCTCACTCCGCGGACTTGGCAACGAAGTAAATCTTAGATTTACCTGCGCCCAGCAGAAAATCGACTACGCAATGGCTGGTGGGGGATCTGCGACTACTGAAGATCTGCCTGAGGCGCATGGCCCTGGACCCTGCGGAGACCTCAGCAAATAGGAACTTGTCAGGACAGGTTTCGATACAGCTAAACCTTTAGAAATCGTCTGAGCCGAGAACGGGAAATATCGGGGACGCAGGTCAAAACTGCACCTGCGCCCCCTCTCCCCTGGCTCCCCTAACTGCGTTCCTCATCACTGAAGATGAAAAGAAGATATCGGGAGCACGAGCGTGAAGTACGCCGGTGCTCCATCCCCCCAGCCAATCGTCACTTTCACTTCAGCGTCAAGAAAACGCCGGGAGCGCGGATCAGTACGGCATCCGCGCCCCCGTGACCCCACCCAATCCGCGTCAACTGCGTTATCGACAGTTACGAGGCCAGGACATCAGAAACAGACGCCCCTCTCCGTCCGTAAGCAGCGCCGTGGCACTAGCGCAGACCGAATTTGGCAGTGTTCCAGCGTTGACTGCATCGAGCCCAGAGCCGCAGTCGATCGTCCCGATTCCATCGACCTCAAATCGAAGTTCCTCGATCATAAGGCCGGCTTGGGCGAGGATGTCGGCGAGCGAAGGATCGCAATCAAATGCATGCTGTTGGGAGTCCCAGCGGCAAATTGACAGCGAGGAGGAACCGTCAGTTTCTTCCCAGATGCGCACAGCAGTGCCAGCGGGGACCGACAATTCCTTGACTTGCCCCGAACCACCGTTAGGGTTGTTCGGGGCCGGTTGATCGGGTGGCGGATTTACCGTCCACAAGACTCCGGCCCAGGGGAGCGCAAGAAGCGCTCCGCCGTTGTCGCAGCCGAAGCTGCCCGCGGTACCAACAACCAAACCACAGACCAACAACAAAATCCGACGCGTCATGGGCGCCTCCTTTTGTCACTTCTGGGATGACTTCCCAGACCTTGCAGGGATGCAGGGCCGTAGCACCACGCTCGCGCGTGAAACAATGCTACGAGCAGCGGTCACAAAACCTTTGCTTTTCGTATCGTAAACCTGCCTGACAAGGCTCAAGGCGCGATTACGCCGCAGCTCGAGCCTTGCAAGGCAGGATTGCTTCTACTCAGGCCAAATTGTCTTGAGGACGAACACCAACGCAGAGGCAACGAATATTGCCTAAAGAAAACGTCTGCAAAGGTAGCGCTATTCGGAGGGGAGCACGAGTATAGCAGCTTCTGCTTGTTAATAAAGTGCTAGCTACGTATCTCTAGGCGGGTCTTAATTTAGGCATGAGCGCGTTCTGAGCCGCGGCAACCGCAGTCTTAAGGTCCATGGTGGAGGTATCCAGCTTGAGATCGGGGCTAGTGGGTTCCTCAAAAGGCGAGGATACGCCGGTAAATTCCCTAACCTGTCCGGCGCGAGATTTTCTGTAGAGCCCGTGCGGATCTCGGGCCTCGCAAACCTCCAAGGGAGTGCTCACGAATACCTTAAATAGCTTTTCTGGCCCCAGAATATTCGCAATCATCTCTCGATCGGCTTCGCGTGGAGTGATGAAGGAAGCTAACACCACAATGCCGGCGTCATTCATGAGTTTGGCAACCTCGGCTGCACGCCTTAAATTCTCGCTGCGATCCTCGGCAGAAAATCCCAGACCCTTATTGAGTCCGCCGCGCAAGTTATCCCCATCCAGGCGATAGACGGGAATGTTTTGATCGAAGAGAGCTCGTTCCAAACCTCTCGCAATTGAAGATTTTCCCGCACCTGAAAGTCCAAAGAACCAGGCAGTCATGGGCTTGCAGCCCATGCGCGAGCTCCGCTCGTCTTCGGTGACCAATCCATCTTCCCTGTGCAAATGCGTGCTTGGTTCGACCTTCGAGCGCATTTCCTCCGGCATACGCTCGATAATCATTCCCGCTGCTACCGTGGCAAAGCTCAGTGCATCGATCAAAATGAAGTTTCCGGTTGCCCGGTTATGCTCGTAGGTATCGAGCGGCAGCGGCTTGCTCGCGGTAAACGAGATTCTGCCGATCTCATTAAGCCCAACTGTCGTCCCTGGAGTGCGCCCGAGAGTCTGGATATCCATCTTGTATGCGAGACGATCGACAAAGACCTTGGCCTCGCCGGTTGCGTGCCGAATTAAGTACTGGCGCTTGGGGTCCAGTGGAGATTCCGTCATCCAGACCACCATCGCCTCGAAGTGCGTGCGAAGGGCAGGGGAGTTTTGCGGTCGCACGAGGATATCGCCGCGGGAAATGTCGATTTCATCGGTTAGAGAAATCACCACGGACTGCGGCGCAACGGCCTTTTTGAGGCCCTGCTCGCCGGCATCGAAGGTTAGAATAGACTTAACACGCGATCGCTTGAGCGAGGGTAATACCAAAATTTCCTCGCCTTGTTGGATGGATCCTGAGGCTAGGCGGCCAGCATAGCCGCGAAATACCCCATCGCCGCGAATGACCATCTGCACTGGAAAGCGGAAATCGATCATATTCCTGTCGCCTCCGATATACAGGTGCTCCAGGTAGTCCAGAATGGTTTCGCCGTTGTACCAGGGCATATCTTGGCTGCGGCGCGCGACGTTATCACCGCGTAAGGCGCTTATCGGAGCGAATCGCAGTTCCCGCACGCCGAGCTTGGAGGCAAACTCCGAAAACTCGGCGCAAATACTATCGAAACGCTCCTCCGAGAACCCAACCAAGTCCATCTTGTTCACGGCCACCAACAGGCGGGGAACTCCCATCAGGGCAGCGATAAAGGCGTGGCGCCTTGTTTGAGGCAGGATCCCTTTGGTGGCGTCCACCAGCACTATGGTTACATCTGCGGTGGAGGCAGCGGTCGCCATATTACGCGTGTACTGCTCGTGCCCCGGCGAATCTGCCAGAATGAATCTCCGGCGTTTGGAAGTGAAGTAACGATAAGCGACATCAATCGTGATGCCCTGCTCCTGCTCGGCTTTAAGCCCATCGGTTACGAGCGCCAGCGAGATATCCTCAACGACTCCGAGCCGCCGTGAGGTCTTCTCCAAGTTAGAGAGCGTGTCCTCATGTACGGCATTAAGATCGTAGAGCAGGCGACCGATGAAGGTAGATTTGCCGTCATCGACGCTGCCGGCTGTCGAGAGCCGGAGTATTGTGCGGGAATCCTGTTCAACGGTGGCATTCACGGCTAAAAGTAACCCTCGCGTTTTTTGAGTTCCATCGATCCTTCCATGTCGTGGTCGATGATACGGGTGGAGCGTTCGGAGGTTCTCGTGTTCTCCATTTCCTCGATAATTCCGTCAATGGTCGTGACCGTTGATCGCACAGCGCCCGTGCAGGGACCACAGCCGAGCGTTCTGAAGCGGCACGTAATCTTCTCGATTTTTTCACCGGCGCGCAGCGGACTGAGCTTAGTCACCGGGATAAGTTGACTGCCGCGCACCACGACTTCTCTTACATCGGCGTAATACAGCGGTACGATGGGAATATCCTCGCGCTTGATATAGCGCCAGATATCAGTCTCCGTCCAATTTGAGAGAGGAAAGACTCGGATTGTCTCTCCAGCGCGGACTTTTCCGTTATAAAGTCCCCAGAGCTCCGGCCGCTGATTTTTGGGATCCCATTGTCCAAAAGCATCGCGGAATGAAAAAATGCGCTCTTTGGCGCGCGATTTCTCCTCCTCGCGCCGCGCCCCGCCGATAGCTGCATCAAATTCGCCCTGCTTCAATGCGTCGAGCAGCGCTTTGGTCTTCAACAGGCCGCAGCAGCGTGAAGTTCCTAAATCGAAAGGATTGGTCTTTGCTGCTATTGCCTCCTCATTTCGATAGACGATGAGGTTTAGCCCGAGATCCTTGGCCATACGGTCACGAAACTCGTACATCTCCGGAAATTTAAAGCCGGTGTCGACATGCAGAGCGGGGAAGGGGATCTTTCCCGGATAAAACGCCTTGCGGATTAAATGGAGGAGGACGGAAGAGTCCTTACCGACGGAGTACAACAGCACCGGCCGCTCGAACTGAGCAGCAACCTCGCGCAATATATAAATGCTTTCGGCTTCTAATTCGTCGAGATAATGCATGTCACCCTGGTAGCGGACAACTATCTGAGTTATTTGCCGAGCTGTCAAACAGCGCTGCTATATTTTCTCAGCTCAAATGCTTGAAAAGCTTATGGTCTATGCCTTGACCGGTTCCCAAGGGGGCCTCTATTGTTACGCCATGAGATACGTGTGGAAACTTCTAGCAGTAGCTCTCGTGGGGCTTGGGATTGGTGCCGGAGCATTCTACCTTCATAAGTCCGGCACGCCCAGGCGCTCGCATCCGAATCTGCTTTTAATCTCATTGGATACGCTCCGAGCTGATCGACTGGGCGCCTACGGTTATCCACGAGCGACTTCGCCCTTTCTTGATTCACTGGCTAAGCGATCTGTCTTGTTCGAGCATGCTGTGACTGCGGCGCCATGGACACTGCCCTCCCACGTTACGCTGCTGACTGGAATGTATCCCAGTGCTCATGGTGTCAGTTACGGCAAGGGCGAACGGATTGGTGACGATACCCAGCTGCTTGCCGAAATCTTACAGAAGCAGGGATTCCGAACCTTCGGTTACGTTGCCGGTGGATATCTTGGAAAGCGCTTCGGATTTCCTCGCGGGTTCGAGTCGTATTACGTGAACAGCACCGAGCGGGACCAGGAATCACAGGGATTCGGTCGGGTGCTAAAGATGGCGCGGGAGAAATTGCTTTCCGTCAAGGACGACCCAAATCCCTACTTCATGTTCTTACACACCTATACGGTGCATTGCCCATACAGTCCGCCCGAGCCTTACTTCGGAATGTTTCAGTCAGCGGGAGCGGAAAAAGTGGATCCGCATCACTGCGGTAGAAAATACAACGGCATGCCAAACTTCAATGCCAACAAGGCGCTCTATTTATCCGATCGCTATGACGGCAGCGTTCGCTTTTTGGACGAGCTGCTCAAGGACTTTTTCGCCACTATAGAAAATGATGGGGCCCTTGATGATACCATCGTTGTCATCGTTTCCGATCACGGAGATTCGTTTTACGAACACGGCCGAATTGGGCACGGAGAATCCCTGCACAAGGAGCTTCTGATGGTGCCGCTTATCATCTACGGCCCGCAATTTGCGCCTCGGCGAGTCTCTGAGCCGGTGAGCCTGGTCGACGTATTCCCGACTTTACTCGAAGCACTGGGCTTTCCAGTCGCGAATCAGAATCAGGGACGTTCGCTCGTTTCATTATTGAACGGTGGCCGAGAGATGCCGCCGCAGTTGATGTTCGCTGAACTCGATCATGACGCGCTGCTGCGTTCCCTCATTAATCCGCTCTCTGATCATTTTATTTTGGATCTTCAGTCGGACTCGCCATTATTCTATGACCTCGTGGGCGATCCGAATGAACAGCAAAATATTGCGGCTACTGTGCCTGATCAGATCAAGTCGCGTCGGGAAACGTTGAAGAAACTTATGCAGGGATTTCACCGACGCTCAACAGGCACCGAGGATCCGGCTGCACAGGAACATCTCGAGCAGTTAAAGACCCTCGGGTACCTATAAACCTGTGACGGTCCTCCTCTGTCGGTGAGCTTTTTGAGTTGCGGTCAGCGCTCTGGCCGGGCCGACAGTCACAGGTCGCATTAGCGCCCGATCTTTTCGATTACTTGTCTCTCGGTTTCATTTTTGCCGAACAGGATATTTGAGAGCGTTTGAAGCGCTTGCTTGGCCTTATCATAGCGAAGCTGCAGAAC
>JAYRHW010000117.1:0-2311 GCA_041907145.1 Bdellovibrionota bacterium | reverse complement strand
TCGACATAGGCCCGCTCAGCCTCCTCAATCTTAGAGGCAAACTGACGATCGCAATCCGCCTGGCATGTGTTAGGCGCCGGCTCTGGATTTGGAGGCAGGCTCACACGAGCTGACACTTGATTTGACCGCGGCCCCCCCTGCAGAGCAAAGGCGAGGGAGGGCGCACGCGCGGCAATCATTAAGGCTAACAATACTCACTCTAAACGCAGGGTCTTATTTGGCAATCTCATAACATATTCTCCTAACTACAAAAGTGATTCCAACTCCGAAAGAGCAGACCTTAGTATTCGAATGCCCCGATATCGAGCGCGCCCTCTCGCGGTCGTGACAGCCCGTCAAAATCTCTGCGGATGGAAACTCCATACCGCGACTCAAACTCAGAGGCGACGCTCTCATACAGAGCATCGGCGCCTGCGTTACGTGCGCTGCTGGTGGCCGGAAGATGAAAATCTCTCGCTGCTGAATCGACGAACAAAGCGGCATTTCCGGTCGGGTCCAAGATGTTGTTGGAGTACGTTATTGGCGCGGACTCAAACTGAGTCAGCCTTCCATCGCTTGTACTAAGCCGCGAGACAATATTGTTCTGCACATACAAATTACCGCTACCAAGCTTTATGCCGGCTGGAACATTGTAGAGGGTATTCCCTAAAATGTACTTATTAGGAACGCCGCCTGGCATTCCTATTCCTGCCGTGCTCCAGAGATTGCTCGAGCCAGCGGGGTTTGCGGGCAACAGCACATCGTGAATGACATTGCCAATCAGATAAGTGGTCGTACCGTAGCCCATGCCGCTATTCGAAACACCGCTGATCCCGCCTTCAGTGTCATATATATGATTGAACAGGAACCATGTGCGCTCTGGCCCATACTGAAAGCCGATGCCGTATCCGGCTACGTGGCCACAGGCTACACATTCCCGGATTCCGTGAATACGATTTTGGCTGATGATGCCGTCTTCGTGCTGCTTGAGACCAATGCCGGGCTGACGGGTGCTGTCGAACTCATTGTCGCCTATGAATATATGGTGCGTAGAACTCTGCGACTGAATATCGCCGGCGTTCACCTGAATTCCATTTCCGCTGCAGCGGGCGATTATGTTGCCAATTGCATATATATAGCTGGCTCTGCTCGGCACAGCGATGCAGTGCGCATCCTGATCAATTGGCGATTGCAAGTCTCCCTTGTCATGAATGTAATTGCGAAATATCGCGATATACCTACCCCGCGGGACTAAGTCGCCCCCGCCGAGGTTTCCACTAATATCTGAATAGCGCAGCGCAATATGATCGCTGTCCTGATCACCGAGCACTTCTATCTCCCCTTGGGTTCCGCTCCCCTGAGGATCCGCTGCGGCAATCTTGATATGATCGAGTATTACGTAGCTTCCTCTTACCGCTACATCGTCATAGAACGTCGCCGGAGAGCTGAGGTTGGCACTCGTTATAAAAATCGGCTGCGAGCTGGTTCCAGTTCCCGAAAAATTAACCCAACTCGTAAAAGTGCCGTTCATCACGACTACTGATCCCGCTGGAATTGGCGACGGCGGATTACCGGCCGGTGATCCCGGGTACCCGTTCCCCTGATTCGATCCTCCCGGCTGCACGAAGTAAAATCCGGCAATATTGGAGTTCCAACCAACGGGAGTCGGCGGTATCTGACTGGAGATGAGCACCCGAATATCGGCGTTATCCGGCACCCCGATCGGCATCACATAATCACCAGGCTGCGGTATCCAGGGAGTGGCCGTGCTCGTGGGGATTGAAGTAGGAGTCGCAGTCGACATGGGAGAACCAGTGCCGGTGGGCTGCGCAGTAGCGGTCGGTGTAGGGGTACCGGCCCCGCCCCTTGGCTGAAGAATCTGCCTCAGGGAGACGGAATCGACCAGCGAAAGAGCAGCATCCGGCGCTATCAGCATAAGCTTGACTCGCTCCGCTCCCCGCGGCGGCATGACCGGCCAGCGAATTTCTCCCCAGGTTCCGTTTGCAATCGCACGTTGAGCGCGGTAGTCGAGGCGCACCAAGGCTCCCTCGTTCGTAAGCCACAGCAATGCGGCACTAGCCTGACGAAATGGTCGCCGACCCGAGACAAAGGCAGAAAGCTCAAAGGTCGATCGCTCTGGCGCGATCGCATGCTGCTGCGCCGCGAAGGTTAGTCCGTACCGCGCTAGCTCGAGTGAAAACTTACCGCTATGCGCCAGCGTACTTAGACTCGGCATGGCAAGTCCGCCAAGCTGCCATCCATCCGCCCCCGTCTCGAAGCTGCCATTGACAATTAATTCCGTAACGCTCGCTACCGTCGGTTCATTCAATCG
>JAYRHW010000116.1:0-4807 GCA_041907145.1 Bdellovibrionota bacterium | reverse complement strand
TACATCACGCTTGGCGCGAAAAATCGCTTGACGTTCTAGGACATGTGCATCGTCGTTCCACGCGGCAACCGCTGCGGCCTGGATCATCGAGGAGGTCTCGGTGCCGATGGCGTCGCGCAGGCTCAGGTAATGCTTCAGTACCGTCTTGTCGCCCGCAATGAAGCCGGAGCGGTATCCAGTCATGCCGCTGCGCTTTGAGCAGGATTGAAATACGACCACGTGTTCCTTGCTGACCTGTAACGCTGAGGGATGGGGGTTACTATCGAGGTACAGGTCGACGTAACATTCATCGGAACAAAGAAGGATGTCGTGGCGCTTTGCTATCTCAACTTGGCGCCTGAGGAAATCCAGGGTGCAAGAGGCTCCTGTGGGATTGTTAGGGTAGTTCAGCCAGACAATCGCTGCGCGCTTGAGTACCTGCTCAGGCACCTTGGTTAGGTCCACCAGGAAATTGTTAGCCTCATTGAGCTGCACTGCATGCAGCTCACCGCCAAAAATGATGGTGCTTCGTTCCACCACTGGGTAACCCGGGGAAGCTGCAATGACTGTCTTCTTCGGAGAGTCGGGGCCAATAATGACCGAGGTGAGATTGTAAATTGCCTCCTTGGATCCGTTGCACTGCAAAATCTCGGTTTCGGGATCGATCGAAACCTGAAAGCGGCGGTCAATGTACTTGGCCACTGCGCCCCGCAGTTCCGGGAGACCCTTAACGGCGGGATATTGAGAGATGGCCGGGACCGACTTCGCCAGTGCCTCGCGAACAATCGGTGGAGTCGGTTCGACCGGGTCGCCTTTGCTGAAATCGTAGACTGTTTTCCCGGCATCCAGCAGCGTCTTGCGTTTAGCCGCTAATATGGCGAAAGGATATTGCTTAAAGCCTGTCACGCGAGAATTAAATTGCATGGTGGTTTGCTCGACTAAGCCAAAAAATACGCTTATGGTAACGAGGGTACTATACTATCTAAGACCCTGACGCCAATAATCTAATGTAGTTCTGGAAGTACTAAGGCGTTGATTATGCATATTGCAGTGGGCGAACCAGTGTCGCGCGACCGGCAGCAACTTGATTCAATAGGCAGAGACCACAAGCTCGAGGCTGCCATCGGCATTATGGGAGCAGCGCCCACCGATGCTCAGTGGAGGGAGCTTGTTGATACCCTTAGTCGGGCTGCCGAGGCGCTCGGAGTTGGGCCGCATCTCCCCGCGCGTCCCGAGTTCGTACTTGCTGTTGGTCTCTACAAGGAGCAGCGCGAGGCGCTTGATAGGGCCTTCATTCCGAGGTACTCAGCGGCAATCGAGCAGGACGAACTGCCGCGAGATTCCATGGTCGTTTCCGAATGCGGCGAGCGCATGGTTCCTCTGCGCGAAGGAGCGGCAGCTCGGGGCGTTTTAGTTGCTTGGAGTGAGCGTCCATTTGCGGCGGCTTGCGGAGAATGGGCAGGGCGGCCCAGGATTTTTTGGGCACGGGCGGAAGTAGCGGAGCGATTCTTTTCCGCCGCTCAGGCGCTAAATGCCATTGGATTGTTGCCGATGGTCGAAGACGGATATCGCCCCCCGGCGGTGCAGGCCGGGCTATTCCGAAGGCGAGTCGAGGAAGTTCGAAAATCAAACCCCGGATTGTTTGCCGAAGAGGTGCTGAGGGAGGCGCGAGCCAAGACAGCCTGCGCGCCCTATCGTGCTGCCCACATGGGAGGGGCGGCGATTGATTTTACACTGCGTGATTCTAAGGGGCAGCCGTTGGATCTGGGAAATCCGTATCCTACCGGCGGCGCTGCCGCGATTTTGAATTTCCCCTATGTAACCTGGGAGCAGTTCCGTACTCGGCAAATATTTGCCAGCGTTTCGCGCATGGCCGGGCTTGTCCCGTATGCCGGAGAGGACTGGCATGTTTCTCACGGTGACGGTCTCGCCGCTGTCGCGCGAGGCGAACACCTCATCAAATACGGTCCGCTGAAGGATTTTGACCGTGCTGATGGCACGGTAGTGCCGTATGATGCAGGTGAGCTGCGGGTGCCGTTTCCTTATTAGCTGAACCGGAACGCGTCCATGATTGACGAAATCGTATTAAGAGTTCTCAAGCTTCCGCTCAAGGAGCCGTTCACCACGAGTTCCTGGACAACGCCGGAAAAGAATCCCATTATCGTCGAGCTTCGCGGGCAGGGGATTTCCGGGTGGGGCGAATCAGCGGTCCCTCTGTTTCCATTCTATAATCATGAAAGTCCAAAGACCGTTTTGCATATCCTTAGGGATTTTGCTGTGCCGCTCTTTCAGCGGGAGAAGCCGCAGACTCCGCAAGATTTGGCAAAAGTCTTGTCTCGAATTCAGCGCAACGGATTCGCCCGGGCGGGATTGGAGATGGCCTTTTGGGACTGGAGCGCGAAGCGGGCCGGGCAGCCCCTGTACCGATTTTTGGGCGGGAAGCGGAATACGATACCAGTCGGCGTCAGCGTCGGCATTCAGAAAGATTTGGCACAGCTGGTTGACAAAGTCGGCGAGTTCGTGGCTCAGGGTTATCAGCGAATTAAGATCAAGATCGGTCCAGGAAAGGACATCGAACCCGTGCGTGCTTTGCTGCAGGCCTATCCGGAGATCCCGCTGATGGTTGATGCCAACTCGGCCTATACTCTGGATCAGGCGGAGGTCTTCGAGGCCATGAACGCATTTGAGCTCCTCATGATTGAGCAGCCCCTGCATGAAACGGATATATACGAACATTCACTGTTGCAGCTGAGGTTAAAAAATCCGATTTGCCTGGATGAGAGTATCGAGAGTCTGCGCGATGCAAAAACTGCAGTCGCCCTTAAGGCGTGCAAGATCGTTAATATCAAGCCGGGAAGGGTGGGAGGATTGAGCGAGGCTTTGGCAATTCACGATTTTTGTGCCTCGCAGGGAGTCCCTGTCTGGTGTGGTGGAATGCTGGAGTCGGGAATCGGGCGGGCGCTTAATATGGCCCTGGCAACATTGCCAAATTTCAAGTTCCCCGGCGATATTTCAGAAGGCAAGCGCTACTATCACGAAGATATCGTTGAGCCCGATATCGTCTTAAAGCCCGGCGGGCTGCTCGAGATTCCCGAACGGCCGGGTATCGGATTCGCGGTACATGCGGAGCGACTTGAGAAACTGACGCAGTATGAAGAGCGGATTGCCTTTGCGTAGGCGAGGAGAGGCAAGGATACTCTCAAGAAAAATTTGTTAAACCAGCACTGCGATTGTTCATCGCATCCTTGCGTACTGTCGCCAAATTAATTTGGCGCGGTTACTTCCTGAACATGGTGTTGAGGAGCGTCAAAATGGTGCCCACGATCACTAGCGCGAAGAACGCTGCGATGATCAAGGCCCACTTGCGAACTTCGGCAGACTCGGCGTGTAGCGCTTTGCGATACAACGCTCGTCCGAGGTACACCTCAAACAACAACATGACCACCAGGATAAGGGCCTGACTGGTCTGTTCGGGAAACGACTGCAAAGCCATCACCTGCATACCAACCTCCATGTGAGGGGAATGTTCAAACGCGAGTCAGGGCGTCTAGCGTTGGCGCGCTGACTCGCGTTTGAAAGTGATGAGAAAACCTCCCCCACAAGCCTAGACTCGAGGGTATCTTGCCGCCAGCAAGGTTAGCACTTCTGCGGAGCTTACAAAAATTGGAGACAGGGCGCCTGTTCGGACCTCGCCGAAGTCTAGAAACACCGGATTTTATATGCGGTCAGTGTCCCAGCGACTTGAAATTTCGCACTAACCCCAAGGGAATCGTAATTCTTGTTCCCAGGGCCAGTGGATCGGAGGCCCCCAAGCTATTGAGCTTTACGAGCTCCGCCACGTTTTGCTCGTTCCCGGTGTACCACTTTGCAATCGAGCGCAGAGTTTCGCTGTCGCTACGCACGGTATGAATGACGTCTCCATTGGGTGCTCGCTCGGCAAAACCCAAGGACATTTGAATTGCTTGTTGATCGGAGTTGAGCGGCCGAAATTCCGTCGGCTGATTGCCCTTCTTGCTAATTACCTCGCTTGAGCCAGTAATCTTCTTAACGACCTTTTTCTTGGGGGTCGGAGTCGGAGTGGCTACTGGGACTACAGGCTCAATGACATGAATGGGCGCCTCGACTTCCGGTCGGAAGCGGAAGCGTTCTATTTTGCCGCGTATAAAAAACAACGGCTCCCCGTTCATCGAAGACTCAAGGGCGGCCAGTTGTCGATAGTCCTTTCGTTGAATTGCGTAGGGACCTCGAATTATCCACTGCCGTGAATTCTCATTTTCCATGATATCCGCTGCGTAGACCTCGCGCTCTCGAGGGTAGAACATCATGACGCGGGCCGTGCCGAACTGCGGCTGAAGAATCTCAATCGCGGTGGGTCCTCCTCGCTGCTTCAGGAAGTTGTACAAGTAGGGACTGCGCTGAGCTTCGCTGGCTATGAATATATTGGATCCGACGTAGGCGTTGCTGGTACTGAGGGGCAGCAGGCCCTGGTTGGCGAGCGAGGGATAGTCGTTAACGCGCCCCTGGGTACAAGCAGCGAGTCCGCAAAGGAGCGACAAGGTGAATGCGCGCAGCGCAGCTGGGAGTGTCTTCATGCTCCACAGTATAGGAGTTAGTATCCATTCCCTCAACTACCTGATTGGGCTCGGAAATAGCGGCTTACCCTGATGACGGCCCTAAGATATACTAAAGAGATGAGAATTGTTTCGCTTGAGCCCTTCCTAACTGAAATCGTTTGCAATTTTGGACTTGAGCCTCAACTGGTCGGAGTTTCCCATCGCTGCGATTTTCCTGATTCAATTCTCAACTTGCCGCGAGTAACATCGGCGCG
>JAYRHW010000115.1:0-7554 GCA_041907145.1 Bdellovibrionota bacterium | reverse complement strand
TCTTCTGCAGGTACCATCATTGATTTTTTCCCTGCCAAAAGGGCTTTACAACCCGAAGGCCTTCTTCACCCACGCGGCGTTGCTGCGTCAGGGTTTCCCCCATTGCGCAAAATTCCTAACTGCTGCCTCCCGTAGGAGTCTGGTCCGTATTTCAGTACCAGTGTGGCTGATCGTCCTCTCAGACCAGCTACTCATCGAAACCTTGGTAGGCCATTACCCTACCAACTAGTTAATGAGATTTAGACTGCTCATATCGCGCCTTACGGCTTTACCGAAATGGACCTCAGTCCTCTCCGGATCATTCAGTATTAGCTAAGCTTTCGCCTAGTTATTCTCAGCGATATGGTACATTACCTAAATATTACTCACCCGTCCGCCACTGTACTCATCCCTTGCGGGACTTTCTCGTACGACTTGCATGTCTTAGGCACTCCGCCAGCGTTCATTCTGAGCCAGAATCAAACTCTCGAATTGAAAAATATCTGCCATGTTTAATCGATGATGCGCGTCTTAGTCATAAGACCAAGCTTCGCAGAGCATCGATCAGCTTTGTTCAACTTGATCGAGACCAAGAGGAACGCCGCTTACATAATTTGTTAAACCCAGCACACATTCAAAGCCCGACAATTTCACGAGGAAACTGTCGACAAAACTTTGCAATCAACACGAATTACATTTTGCTCGAATTAATCTAGCTGTAGCTTCTACCCATTACCAAATTTTTGGGCCGTTCGTCTTTTCGCGTCTCTCGAGCTTGGCTAGGCCAAATCCGAAATGGCTATACATACAGTAAGAACGAACTTCCCGATCTTCAACTCGGCCTGCCCCGTAGGGTTGGCTTCGCATCAATCGGCCCTCGCTCATTTTCAACACCAGAGCGACAGAACTCAGCGGTAGTTTTTGTTACCGCTACGCTCTAATCACACAATTCGGTGAATTTGCTGGGGTAAAACCCCTTCGCGAGAGGAGAAGGAGTGTAGATCAGGGGTTCGAAAAGTGTCAACACGAAGAAGGCGGTATTTTAGCCAAATTCGAATTTTTGTTCACTTTTTTGGCCTGCATCTGAGACCCTGTTATGGTCACTAAAGCTGGGTTGCTTAGTTACGGGCTAAGCCTCTAGAGTCGAGCCTCGAAGTAATATAGCGCGACTGGGGTGTCCCTATATAACACGTTGAAATAATTGGATTAATTGGTGTTGCGGAGAGTTGCTATATCGGCCGGCGAGCCTTCGGGGGACGAGCACGCCGCAGCTCTTTTGGGCGAGCTTCGACGGCTAGCTCCCGCGGCTGCCATACGAGGCATGGGGGGCCGCTTTCTGAGAGCGGCCGAGGTCGAAATCGTCGTTGACGCTGAAGAAACAGGCTCGGTGATGGGATTTGGCCCGGTCTTTGGAGCCCTTCGGAGAATATTCTCCGCATATTCCTCGATGAAAAAGCTACTTCGGGAGTGGAAACCAGAAGTGCTCATTCTCGTCGACTATCCAGATTTCAATCTACGCTTGGCGCGCTACGCAAAATCACTGGGCATCAGGGTCTTTTATTTTATCCCACCAAAAATGTGGGCCTGGCGAAGCGGACGCATCGAACAATTCAAGAAATATGTCGACGCAGTAGGCCTAATTTTTCCATTTGAAAAGGAATTTTTCATGGCCCATGGCTATCCGAATGCTTTCTTTGTGGGGCATCCCTACGTGGAATCATTGAAGCCTTCCCCGGAGATACGAAAGCAATTCTTCGCTGAATACAAATTAAACGAGAAGTCCCCGCTCCTCGCAGTACTGCCCGGCAGTCGCTGGTTTGAAATCGAGCGGCACTTGGATATCGCCATTGAAGTCGTTCGGCAGCTTCGGGCGAAACTTCCCGAGCTGCAAACTGCCATTGCGGTCGCTCCCACCATTGACGCTACGCAACTTCAAGCACGGCTGCCGTCCGAGCTTGAGGTTACTATCGTTCGCGGTGGAGCGCTCAAGCTGATGCAGGCCGCCACTGCGGGGCTACTCAAGTCCGGAACATCAAATCTACAAGCTGCATTCCTGAAACTTCCTGCCGTAATGTTTTACACGGCGCCAAGATTGACCAAGTGGATCGTCGATACCTTCGTGAGGATCAAGGAATACTCGCTGCCGAATATCATTCGGCCACATACTATTGCTGAGTTTACGGGTTCGACGTTAACCGCTAGCGGTATCGCAGAAAGCCTTTTGCCATTACTTGCCGCATCAGATACGCGCTCGGCAGTACTGTGCGGTTACGGTGAAGTCGTCGCTAAGCTAAGCAGCTACGATCCAATTCCACAGATTTCAGAAGCCCATGGCGCTTATGCCAGAGCAGCAGCCTTGGTTGTAAGAGGATTTGATCCTACGTCGAAGTAAGATCCAGATATAAAAAGTAGCAACAAACAAATAACAGGGCGAATCCTTCTCGGGCACGACAGACCCGGTGGCAAACTACAACGAAAGATGGCGTGCCCGATAGGACTGGCCTGCGGCCAGTCCAGAAGGATTCGCCCTGCCTTTTGTTCGAACCCTTCTCGGGCACGACAGACCCAGTGGCAAACTACAACGAAAAATGGCGTGCCCGAGAAGGTTCGAACTTCCGACCTTCGGCTTCGGAGGCCGACGCTCTATCCAGCTGAGCTACGGGCACAGAGGAGACATGCGGTTAGGTTAACGAACTTGGCTGGGTAAATTCAAGTCAGGCTGCACTCACGAGGCCAACCTAGAGCGCCCAGAACAATTTCATTCCAAGCAGCAGCATAAGAAAGTTAATGATGGTCAACAGCCAGCCAGCCCTGAAGAAATCGGAGAATCGGTAATTGCCTGGTCCCATCATCAAGGTAATGACCGGATGTGAAAGCGGGGAAAGGAATCCGGTCGAACATCCTATGGCACCAGCCACCGCCACCGCCTGTGGACTCGTATGTAGCGCAATGGCAGCGCTGATGAACATGGGCGCAGTAATCATGATAGCTACTTGCCCTGCAACAAATTGCGCCAGCAAAGCGGCGCAAAGATAAGCTCCAGCAACCAGCCCCAGCGGACCGAAAGGAGCTATGCTGCTCACTATCAGACTTCCCAATTGCTGAGCCAATCCAGTGCTCACAAGGGCGAGGCTCACCGGGTACATGCCGGAAATGAGAAGAATCACCTGCCACTCCATCCCGCGGTAGGCATCTTCAATCGGAAGAAAACCCAAGAGTATCATGAGCGCAGCAGCCCCCAGCATGGACAGATACACGGGCATGCCAATTATCGAAGCGATGACGGCCGCTAGGCCGACGGCTATGACAAGCTTTGCGTGCTTCCAATCTGTCGGCTGATCGCTAGGGTCGCTGTCAATCAGGAGAAAATCAGGACTACGCCGCAGAAGCCGAATGCGCTCGTCGCCGCCCATAGCAAGAATCGAGTCACCCTGCTGCAGCTGCATATTCGCGACGTCCGTGCGAAAACTCTGTCCGTCACGTCGAATTGCCACCGCTGTCATTCCGTACTTGCTGCGGAAATCCATCTCCCGCAGGGTATGCCCCTCGGCGCGGGACTGGGGGATGAGAACGACTTCGGAAAAGAGCGCTCCCTTGCTGCTCAACCCCTGTGCATGATCGGGCTCAAGATGAAGCCCCTCTGCGGCCAGCAATTTAACTCGATCTTCTCGTCCTACAACTACGAGGCGATCTCCGATCTGCAGCACCTCACGTGGCGACGGAGAAAAGATTGTCTGTTTGCCGCGACCAACTGCCAGGACCGTCAGCCCAAATCGCTGGCCAATTGCCGCATCAACAAGCGCTTTGCCGACCAGCGAAGATCCAGTGTTTACAACCATCTCCCATTGACGCTCGCTGAGCAGGTACGCACGCTCGAGCTCACTGCCGGTACGTCTCGCTGCTAGTTGCTCGGCGGAGGCCTCACGCTCAGGTAGAATTCGCGGACCAAAGACGCCCAGAAACGCGATCCCAACGAGCGCTATTAGCCCACCGGTAGGAGTAAAATCCAAAATATGCAAAGGAGCCTGCGGCGGATGCGCCGTACGCAAAAGATCGCTGGCGATGATATTAGGAGTCGTAAAATAGGTTGCCACTCCTCCAAGGCAACTTCCGTATGCGATAGGGAGCAGAAGCTTACTAGCCTTAACTCCGGTTCGCCTGGAAACTTCGATGGCGCTTGAAAGCATTAACCCGCCAGCCGCCAGATTGTTCATAAAAAGCGACAGCACGGCAGCATTAGCGGCGAGCAATGCTATGAGCTTGCGCTCCGATTTCTGACCGAGGGAAACCACTCGGCGGGCGAGTGAACGCGTTATCCCCGTGCGCTCTAGTGCCTGAGTAACGATGAAAAGGCTGAACAGAGTAATCGTCACAGGTTGTGATAACCCAGCCAGCGCATGAGCTGCCGCCTGCACATCACCGGCCGGGCCCAATACCGGTATGCCCAAAAACTGGCCCAGCCCCAGCGTAAACGCGATGAGCATTCCGGCTACGTCCGGACGCAGCCGCCCCGTCCACACCAGCGAGAGGGGCACGATCAGCACCACGAGAACGTAGCATTGGGAAAAGCTCATACCCTCATCCGCAGCGTACTAGGGAGCCAAGGTGTAGCAATCGTCAAACAAGCCCGGCCCCTTCGAGATTTTGGCGCGGCCATTGGCCGAGAGATGCCTGAGAATTTTGAAAACAGTTTCCACCTGCTCCGGTGCCCCGATGCCCTTAGCAATAGCCTCGACAGAACTACCGGCGTTTTTGCCCAGATACTCGACAACCTGCTTCTGGACTGTTAGCACCTTAGCCGCGGCCTTCTTGCCGGCCTCCACTCCTGGCTGATGATACGCATTAATATTGACCAACGACGCGTAGAGACCCACAGCTCGTTCAAACAGTGCGATTAACTGGCCGACACTGCGCGCATTCACTTCGTCGATGGTGATACTAATGCTGTCACGCTGGTTCTCGTACAAGGCGGAGCGAGTACCGAGAAAAAATCCGGACAAATAATCTCCATTCGTAATTCCCGGCTCGACTTCAAAGACGCTTGGATTGAAACCGGTAGCCTTATCAATTCCCGAATCGTCCTTTAGCACTTCAATAAATACAGCAAAAAAGTTATTCAAGCCTTCTCGAAGCTGCTGCACATAGGCATGCTGATCAGTCGAGCCCTTGTTGCCATACACGGCAATGCCTTGATTGACGACGGCTCCCGCTAGATCCTTCTCCTTGCCCAAACTCTCCATGACAAGCTGCTGCAAATATCTACTGAAGAGTTCCAAGCGGTCTTTGTATGGCAAGACAACCATGTCCTTGAGCCCCTTGCCCCCGCCAACCTGAAACCACATCAATGCGAGCAGGGCAGCCGGATTCTTCCGCACTTCATGGCGTCTGGTAAGAGCATCCATCTCTCGAGCTCCAGCCAGCATGGCCACGATATCGTAACCCTGCAGCGCTGCCGGGAGCAGTCCCACGGCACTGAACTCGCTGGTACGGCCGCCAACCCAATCCCACATCGGGAAGCGTGCGAGCCATTTCTCCTGTTCGGCGGTTCTATCTAATTCGCTACCTTCTCCGGTCACGGCGATCATGTGCCTGGAAATCGGCAGTCCCGCCGCTTCAAACGCCGACTTTGCCACCAGTTGCCCATTTCTGGTTTCCTTGGTGCCGCCCGACTTAGACGTCACGATGCAGAGCGTGGCGGAAAGGTCAGGAATAGCCGCGAGCACTTTCTGCATGCCCTCAGGATCCGTATTATCAAAGAAGAAGGCCTTAAGAGGATCTTTTGCTGAGCCAAGAGCCTGCGTGACGAATTGCGGACCAAGCGCCGAGCCGCCAATGCCCACGTTGAGTAAATACCGGAACTTCTTACCGGCAGCCGGACCAATTTTTCCTTCATGCACGTTACGGGCGAATTCCTGGATCGAATTTATCGTATTCTTGATTTGCGCAGTCAGCTCCTTCTGGGGTGCTCGATCTGGATCGCGAAGCCAATAATGCCCAACCATGCGCTGCTCGTCCGGGTTTGCGATGCTTCCCGATTCGAGTTTGTCCATGCTGTTGAACGCTACTTCCAGGGTCGTGGCCATTGCCTGAAAGTAGGAGTCGGGGAAGCGAATGCGGCTGATATCGAGGGCAATTCCCGCCCCACCGTCGTAAAAGAAGTGGTCCTGAAATCTACGCCAAAGTTGCTGTGCGTCCATTGTGCAATGCCTCCCCAATCCTCAAATCCTTAGAAGTTACGGACTGCTGCAGCTATGCAGCAGATTTTTTTGCGGCAGAAACTCGGGTAAGTACCTCGAACTACTAAGGCACACCATTCGCCACTAAAGCCATAACTAATTAAAATAGCTTAGGTTTAGTTGCTCCAGATCCTAACTTATACTACGGTGAAACCGATAGTAGAGTTAGAGCTATTCCCAAAGGTAGGGCCCTGTGTGGCATTTCCTTTGCGGAGCGCTTTAGTGACGAGTTGTTGGAATTGGCGTTTCGTTTTTTCGGTAAGCTTTAGATATGCTTAAGGATCACGTCGTCTACGTCAAAGAGTTCCTAAAGGAATTCCAGACTACCGGGACCTGCTTTCCAAGCTCTAAATGGGCTGCTCAGTCGTTAACTTGCCCGCTTCGCGGTCCTCGCGCTCCGCAGAGAATCCTCGAACTTGGTCCCGGCACCGGAGTGGTGACGGTTCGGATACTCCAAGACATGATTCCGGGCGATCGCCTCACGATTTGCGAGATCAATCCCCGATTCATGCAAGCGCTGAAGGAGAATCTGAAAAAGAACCCCGATTTTCAGCGCCACGCAAAGAACGTCACGTTCTTCGAAGGTCCGGCACAGGAAATCCCTGAAGATGGCAGCTACGAGACGATAGTATGCGCTTTGCCTTTCCTGAATTTCGATCTTGATACTGTTCAGGCAATTTTCAACAAGCTTGCACGCATCAGCACCAATACCACCAAGATGACGTACTACGAGTACATTGGTCTGCGCTCACTGGGGAAAGTTGTTGCAGCCTCCGACCGTAAGAAGCGGCTTCGTCAGCTCGATGTATTTTTTGATGCGGTATACAAGCGACATCATATGCAGCGAGAGCGGGTATGGCTCAACTTCTTGCCGATTAATATCTATACCCTGCACCTAGAGAATTCGGGCGCAGCCGGACAGATGGCGAGCGCTTAAGCCTCCGCCCAATCTGTTGAGCCGTTTCGGTTACTGAACTGCTTCGACGATCTTCCCATCACCGCGTGCGGTTGGCTTGCCCTTTGTTCTGCGGGAATACAGCCACTTATAAGGTCCAGAAAGCACATAACTTCCGGCAAGGACCAAGAAGCCAACGCTGCTATTATACCAAATGAGCGCGATCACAGCTCCGAGCATTATGCGCGCGAACAGGCGCATGCCGGACAACTTCAATGTCTTGATACTAAAAAATTCGATTCGCGAAACCATCAGGTAGGCAAGCGCTACCATCACAATCGTGCCGAGCACATGCAGCATTAATCCTTGCTCCACCCGGGGCATAAAGTTCACGAGCGCCGCGACGAACCCTGCCGCTCCGGGAGTAGGGAGACCCACAAAACT
>JAYRHW010000114.1:0-2507 GCA_041907145.1 Bdellovibrionota bacterium | reverse complement strand
TATCGACTATAGCCAAGTCGACCTTCTCGTCCGCCATAAGGCGCAAAGCGTCGGTCTGAGTTTCGGCATTGAGCAGCCTAAATCCAGTGTGCCCTAGATAGCGGGTGATCATTGCGCGCTCACCCTCCTCGCGTTTGACCAGAAGAATGGACTCGCCTTTACCTACCGCTGCTTCGTCGACAGAGTCCTTCTCCTCACGCATACTGGAGTTGTACTCAATCGCTGGGAAAATGAGCCAGAACTGCGAACCCTTACCTGGCACCGAAGAGAAATCGATCAAGCCACCGTTCATTTCCGCCAGGCGCTTGGTCAGAGGCATTCCCAATCCTGTGCCGATTTGATTTATGGAGTAGGCATTCTCGACGCGCTCAAAGGGTGAAAATACCTTATAGCGCTCCGAGGCCTCAATTCCTACGCCGCTATCCTTTACGCTAATCTTTATTTTGCTGCCGGGAATGCGCTCGGCCCATACTTCGATACTTCCACCATCTGGAGTGTATTTTATGGCATTTGTGAGCATATTAATGAGCATTTGCCTGGCGTGCCTGCGATCGCACGAAATCGCCATTACTCCCTCGCTGGCCTTGAAGTTCAGGCGGTGATTTTTAGCATCAGCCTGTGAGCGAACGACCCCAACCAGGTCTTGCAGCAAATCATCAACCAGCACCTCGACTTTGACGGGGGCAAGTTTACCAGACTCGCTCTTCGCGTAATCTAGCACGTCGTTTATCAATTCCAGTAGGTGCTGTCCGTTTCCCTTGACCATCTTGAGAGTTTCTAGCTGGTCGCTGGTCACCGGACCGCAGAGACCATCAAGCACCAGTTCGACAGCATTCAGCATAATGCCGAGCGGGCCTCGTATCTCATGACTGAGGTTGGCAAGAAATCCTGTCTTGGCCTTTACTGACTCCTCTGAAACTCGCTTCATACGAACAAGTTCCGAGGTGAACTGCGCGTTAATCAGCGCCAAGCTGCTCTGTAGGGCCAGCAAACGCATAATTTCCTGATCGCCCGCCGTCGGGAGCATTCCCTTCCTGAGAGCCACTCGCAGACTTCCGAGGATCGAGCCCGCGAATGATATTGGGTGAATCATCACGTCCGGACTGGGCTTGGCCTCATCGTCCTCCATGGCGCCCGATAGCATGGCCTGCGCGCTGCTGCGAAACGGCTTCCCCAGCACGAAGGATGAGTGGTAGAGACCTGAATCCTTGTCGAAGAGGGCTAGCTCCGCCGACTCAGCGCGGAGCAGGCGGAACGCCAAAGCCACAATTCGCTCCAGTGTTCTAGAGAGTTCCTCCTTGGAGGAGATTTTTCGCTCGATTAAGTTGATGGAAAGCGAGCTGTTCTTGCGGTCAACCTCGTGAACCAACGCCGAGAGGACTCCCTCCAATGCCTTGAAGCGCGTGTCGACACCAAGATTCTTTGCAACCTTGACCATGCTCTTTTTTAAGTCTTCGCGGGCGAAGACAAACGTAAGGACAACGCTCCAACCCAGGAAGTTTATGCCTGCAATCGCCCCCGCCCCGAGCCAGTCGGGGAGTCTTCCATAGGTAGTACTGAGAAGCGGAACAACCGCCACCAGCGCGACCAAAAGGTAGAGCAAAATATTGAGTGTTTTCTTCACGTTACTTCCCCAGCCGGCACCACGGGAGCCGGTGCTTACACGCGTCCCTGGTATTAGATGCCCAGGCCATCGTAGGTATGTCGGCAGAAGAACGAGGATTCTTTAAATTCCTGGTCAGGCGAGGTACCCCCCCCCCGGCGCCTTCCCGGTTCGATTAGGGGGCTTCGCGTGCTAACTCGACTGCCGTCAGGGACTACTCCCACTCGATCGTGGCGGGGGGCTTACTAGAAATATCCAACACTACCCGGTTGATGCCGCGGACCTCGTTGATGATGCGGTTACTGACCCTGCGAAGTAGTTCCTGCGGCAAATGACACCAATCGGCCGTCATTCCGTCCTCAGAGTAAACTGCCCTTAGGGCAACAGTCTGCTCATAGGTTCGGCCGTCTCCCATGACTCCGACTGACTGCACCGGCAGAAGCACCGCAAAGCTCTGCCAGATTTTCTCGTAGAATCCCTCAGCGCGAATCTCTTCCAAGAATATCGCATCCGCCTCACGCAGCAACCTGAGCCGCTCCTCCGTGATTTCACCTACCACCCGAACCGCTAGTCCCGGCCCAGGGAACGGCTGTCGCTGCAGAATCTCATCCGGCATACCGAGGTCACGGCCTACTCGACGAACCTCATCTTTAAAAAGTTCGCGGAATGGCTCGATGAGCTTCAGCTTCATCTTCTCTGGAAGCCCGCCAACGTTGTGATGACTCTTTATAGTGGCCGACGGTCCGCGCACGGAAATACTCTCGATTACATCCGGATAGAGAGTCCCCTGCACCAAATGACTCACTGCCGATATCTTCTGCGACTCCTCCTCGAACACTTCGATGAATACCCGGCCGATAATCTTGCGCTTCTTCTCGGGATCCGAGACCCCGCGCAGCTCGTT
>JAYRHW010000113.1:0-5288 GCA_041907145.1 Bdellovibrionota bacterium | reverse complement strand
TTCAGGATCACAAAGCGTATCGCCTGTGTAACTTTCCTTAATACCAACCGCAGCTCCGATATCTCCAGCTGAAATCTCATCAACATCTTCGCGTTTATCAGCGTGGATACGCATCACGCGTCCGATACGCTCTTTCTTATCGCGAGTCGTATTCAACAGCGTGATACCCGGAGTCACAGTTCCCGAATAAACGCGGATGAAGGTCAATACGCCGACGAAAGGATCGGTGATGATCTTAAAAGCCAAGGCGCAAATCGGCTGAGTCGGATCGGCCTTACGCTCGATGGTTCCCTCTTCTTCCTTCTTGGCGCCGGGCTTAGAGCCCTTAACCGGCGGAATCTCGAGAGGAGACGGCAAGTAGTCAATAACTGCATCAAGCAAAGGCTGCACCCCCTTATTCTTGAACGCGCTACCGCAAATTACCGGGAAAATCTGCATGGCAATAGTTGCCTTGCGAATCGCAGCCTTGAGCTCTGGAACTGAGATCTCAGAGCCGCCCAGATACTTTTCCATGATACCTTCGTCGGTATCAGCGACAGCCTCAATCATGTACTCACGAGCTTTCTGCGCATCATCGACGAGATCGGCTGGAATATCACGCACCTCGAACTTGGCGCCCTTGGTTTCATCCAAATAGTAAACGCCTTTCATCTCAACGAGATCGATCAAGCCCTGATAGCGGCTCTCCGCACCAATCGGAATCTGAATCGGGACCGCGTTGGCGCCAAGCCGGTCGCGAATGGTGCCGACCGACATGTTAAAGTCCGCCCCGATACGATCCATCTTGTTGATGAAGCATATTCTCGGGACGCCGAACTTATTGCCCTGGCGCCATACAGTCTCTGACTGCGGCTCTACACCATTGACGCCGTCGAACACCGCACATGCGCCGTCCAACACGCGCAGACTGCGCTCAACTTCGATAGTGAAGTCGACGTGCCCTGGCGTGTCGATGATATTGATCGTGTGATCCGGCCGGTCGCTATTTGAACCCTTCCAATGGCAGGTCGTAGCCGCCGAGGTAATAGTAATACCGCGCTCCTGCTCGAGCTCCATGTAGTCCATGGTAGCAGCGCCCTCATGCACTTCACCGATCTTATAGTTGATTCCGGTGTAGTACAGGATGCGCTCGGTAGTCGTCGTCTTACCGGCATCGATATGCGCCATGATGCCGATGTTGCGTACTCTGCTGAGATCTATTTTAGCCACGGTTCAAAAATTCCTATCTTTTAACTCTCCAACCCACCTCACCGGCTGCCGTACAATATTTCTATACGAACAACGGCGCGGCTATTGATGCACTTACCAACGGAAATGCGCGAAGGCCTTATTGGCCTCTGCCATGCGATGCGTATCTTCGCGCTTCTTCACGGCCCCACCACGATTCTGCGCTGCGTCCATCAGCTCGTTAGCGATACGATCGGAAAGATGTCTCTCCCCGCGTTCATTCGCCGCCTCAACAAGCCAACGCAGTGCCAAAGACTGCGCGCGAGCTGGGCGCACTTCCGTCGGAACCTGATAGTTCGCACCACCCACGCGGCGGGAGCGAACTTCAACTGCCGGGCGAATATTCGAGAGCGCCTTCTGAAACACCTGAAGAGCATCTTCCTTGATCTTGGCGTTAATCTGATCGAACGCATCATACAACGCGCGCTCAGCAACGCCCTTCTTTCCGCTGCGCATTAATACGCAAACGAACTTAGTGACGACCTGATCTCCGAACTTGGGATCAGGAAGCACCTCTCTGGAAAAATCTCTCTTCTTTCTCGACATATCCTAGGTCTCCTCAAATCTTCTCCGCTTCGTATCCCCCTTCGCCAAGGCTACGGGGGATAAGTTTTGCGCGGAGCGCAAAACTTACTTCGGCCGTTTCGCTCCGTACTTCGAGCGGCCCTGTCTACGATCTTGCACGCCATGGGCCTCGAGCTTGCCGCGGATAATATGGTAACGAACTCCGGGAAGATCCTTTACGCGGCCGCCGCGAATCAGAACAACCGAGTGCTCCTGCAAGTTATGTCCGACGCCAGGGATGTAGCTCGTCACTTCCATGCCCGTCGTCAAACGAACACGGGCAACCTTACGAAGCGCTGAATTCGGCTTCTTAGGCGTCTGAGTGTACACACGGGTGCACACTCCACGACGCTGCGGGCATCTCACTAAAGCAGGAGATTTGCTCTTCGCGCGCTTCTGCTGTCTGCGGTTACGAACAAGCTGATTTATTGTTGGCATATCGCCCTTACACTCCGATCATCGTACGATTAACGAGCGCAAGCGTGCTTTCTAGACTAGAAAGCTCTCGCCCTCGTCAACACCTACACACGACCAACCAGTTTCGTGAGAAAAACACACGAAACGATCGTGCTGAAAAATTATATGTCTTGCTGCATTCCCTGGACTCTAACGTCACCGCGCGTGCTAATGCGCTAGTGGTTCACATTCAGAAGCTATGAAATTAACTTCTGAAGAAACGGCAGCACGCTAACCAAATGATTGCCGAGATGATGCTTTACCAGGAACTCCGCATTGCATCTTCTAACTACCAACTGCTTCTTTAACTGCGTTAAAGGCGCTTGACAGCTAGCAAATCCTCGAATTAGCGAGGGCCTTTAATTAGCATCCAAGGCAGCGAAATGTCAATCAAACGGGGCCGGAATTACGTGTGATTTAGAGGTGTGGAAGGAACAATAGTAGCTACCGAGCGACCGGCATGAAGCTCAAGGCCAGGCTTTCCGCCCAGACTGGGGAGCAAGTTGATAAGTTTCAATAAGTTATAACTTAGGGATGAAGCGACTATTACTATACTATATGGAGCTCAAGCCCTACCAACGGCCAAAACCCTTTCGCTCGTTCTTGTCTTCACCAAGACTTACAGACCCCAAGGGGGCATCGTCGGCGGTTCGGAAGAGGTCACCGGGGCGTTTTCCCTTAACCTCCGCACCAGAAAACGTATGAGAAGAAGTCGCTGCTAGGATAGGAGCCACATCGATGCGGCCAACAGGACGAACCCAAGTATCCTTAACTCCAGAACCAGATGTCATAAAACCCCCAAAAGAGCTGGCAACAAGTGCCTTATGCAACCCTATCCACTTCCTTGGGCGATCTGCTCCCGAAAAATACATAACTGATTGAATATATTAACATTGTAGGCCTGCCGGGAACCCTAACGACCCTGGCTACCTCGCTCTAGTTTTTGCGGCAGTCACGTTTCTACCTCAAGGCTCCAAAATCTTGGGTCTGGTCCTTGCTTGATGACTTAGCATGCGTTGGTCTTCGGGGTTCAGGTTCATAATCTCCTTCCTTTTCCTAGCGAGGGCTGCAGGCTTTTCGCAGAGCGCTGCGAATGCGCAGGTTTTCGTCGAACCGGCAAAAACAAAAGTCTGCACTGACAATGAAGTGGTAGTGGCCTCACAGCATGGCGGACCCGGAGTCTTGACCACGCTCAATAGGCGAAATGGCGCATGGGCCGAGCGAATCGTCTCCAACGTCCCAGTGCGAATCGAATCGATCGATATCGGCAAGATCAAGGGCAACGTGAATTCTATCGTCGCAGGACTTGAGCATTCCTACCCCGGCAGCACCGGCGCGGTACGAGTCTATAGCTACAATTTGGCACAGCAGAATTGGGGCGAGGAGTCGTTGGGAGCAGGCATCACGAACAATATCGAAGCGATTGCCGCGCAAGATCTGGATGGAGACGGAAAGGCCGAAATTATCGCCGGGCTTGAAGGCTCCGCTTATGAGTCTAGGATCCGAGTGTACCACTATAATCAGGGATGGACGGAGGAACTACCGGCCCCTCTCAACTACCAGCACGATATTCAGTACGTCAGTGTCGTTGATTTGTATGGAAATGGGCAAAAATGGATTGTTGCACTCGTAGGCGACTGGACGGTCGGACCAAGCTATATGGAACTTCGAGCCTTTCGAAAGGTCGGAGCAACGTGGACTTCTCAGCTCCTCGCTTCTAACGTTGCAAACTTTCCGCGGGCCGAGCGCTTCCTTGCGGCGAATCTAGATAGCGATCCAGAAGCGGAAATTTTGGTCGGCATGTGGGACGGATCGACAATGTACGGCGGAGGCCTCTATATGCTGGATTTCGACGGCAGCGCTTGGCAAACAATTGCGATGAATCCACTAGGGGTAATCGATGGCTTAGGAATTGGGAACTTCTCTAGCACGGCCACCAAAGATGTATTGGTGGGAACATGGCGAAACGTAGTGCTCTATACACGCCCCGGTGGAGCCTGGATCCCACAAACGGTGATTCCAAATACCGGCGCTTACATGACCTGGGACGCAGACTTCGGATTCCTGAGAGAGCTCGGTAACATTGGACTCGTGGCACTCGACCAGCGTCTGCAAATGCTGCGATATATTAATGGCACCATCGATGTAAGTACAATTAAAACTTTTCCTTATCGAATTGACTCGGTTCAAGTCGGTGATGTAGACGGGCTAGCTAGTTCCTGTGAGGCACTGCCAGTCGCTAGTTCCGCAGTTGCCCTTGCTGGCACTGCCTTGGTTGACGGCCCGCCTTAAGGGGAGAATTAAATCCCTTGCAGGAGGAACAGCGCCAGTCCTGGTTGACTATTGGCCTGTGCAAGAATAGAGCTCGATGACTGTTGTAAAATTTGATTACGCATCATAGAGGCAGTCTCGCTTGCTACATCAACGTCTTGGATTCTGCTGGCTGCCGCCTCGACATTTTCTTTTGCAGAGCCCAGGTTGGAGAGCGCTGATTCAAGACGCCGTAGATTTGCTCCAATATCGCCGCGTTCTTTCAAAATTCTATTTAACGTATCGTCAATCACCGTCAAAGTACTAAGCGCTGAACTTTGACTGTTGAGATTCAAATTCTGCAAAGTCGTGAGCTGGGCAGCGTTTGCCAACCCCACTCTGACAGAACTACTAAAACAAGTAACTGCGAAGTCAGTGGCACCATCCTCATTGAAATCTCCCACACAAAGCCGCTGCTGCGTGCTAAACCCAGTTACGCTCGTAGCGGCACCGAAGGTACCATCTCCGTTGCCCACTCTCATCCAAATTGCCGAGTTCGCCGAATTTAGAATGTCGAGGAAACCGTCGCCGTTAAAATCAACTAACTTTACCCCACGCGGCTGAGAGCCTGCAGAGTAAGTTGTCCCCTGCGAATAGGTCCCGTCCCCATTCCCGAGAAGCGGAATAAAGCCGGGACTCAGTATCGAGCTCCCGAACACAACATCTAAAAAACCGTCTCCATTAATGTCTCCTGTATCGATTGTTTGTCCCGTGACGCTCGCAATGGACGT
>JAYRHW010000112.1:0-7425 GCA_041907145.1 Bdellovibrionota bacterium | reverse complement strand
GCCGAAGGTGAAGAGGGTCGTCAAGCCGGCACCGCATCCTGGCGCCGAGTTACGTGAGCTTATGAACAAACGAGCGATTGCTATCGAGAAGGTTGCTTCGGTCTCAAAAATTGAGATGCCGATTCTTGAAGCGCTCCTGGCGGAGCAGGGAACTATTACTGAGGAGATCGCCCGAGACATCGCACGCGCAGTCGGTCAAACCGCTTCATACTGGTCCAATTTGCAGAGACGTTGGGATGCCTATCAGGCATATCTCAAGTCCGAGCAGGATGCTGCAAGCTCCTAGGAGCCATTTATTAGTTGGCAGGAACCCATCATAAGTATGCCTGCTTAGACCTTTGCTTATCGCCTGGGGCGTCATTGTCTTCGTGGACGTATGCTGCTTGCTGCTCTGCTTCATGCCATAGTTGAATCCTTGGCTCCCTTTACCGCTTCGAAAATGGGGCTGCTACTTGAGCCGTTATGGATCCGCTTCTCAAGCAAGAATACGAGCAATTACAAGCATTTAGGCTTGCAAGGGAGACCCACGCAGCAGCTTGCTACCCGCAGGGCTACCTCGCTCTACGAGGCAAGCGGGTGCTTGATTTTACCTCCTTCGACTTTGTTGGTTTAGCGCAGCACTCAGCGGTAAAGCGCGCAGCCATCGCAGCGATCGAAGCGGATGGATTGGGCACTGCCTCCCCTCGCCTCTCCTCGGGCAGTCGTGATGCCCATGCAAACTGTGAGTTTAAGCTAGCCTCCTTTTTTGGAACTGAGGCTGCCCTTCTCTTCTCATCTCGAGCGCAGGCCACACTCTCCCTCTTTTCAAATTTTTTGACTGAGCGAGACGCGGTAGTTTTCGATGAGGCAGCTCAGTCAGTAGTTGGGGACGCCGCCTTTCTGGTCCATGCACAGACGTACAATTTTCGCGTTGATAATCCCCAGTCCCTAGCGGTGGAACTTGAAAAGTCCAGAGGGGCAAGACGTCGAGTTGTCTTTGTTGAGACACTTTCCCCATTCAGCGGGCAGGACTGCAACTTGGAGAAAATACTTGAGATTTGCTTACGGGGCCAAGCCCTGCTGGTGATCGATGAAAGTTATGCAGTTGGTAGCATCGGAATTCGTGGTGGTGGCAGAGCAGAGGCACTTCCATCTCGTGAGGGAGTTCTTGCCACGATCTCGGACCTGTCGCTTGGTCTTGGTGGCTATGGTGGAGCAATCGCGACTTCGCGATTGCTCCGGGATTTGGTTGTAAGTCGCTCTCGGATGTTCACTGTGGAGGCTTCGTTACCACCTGCGCTTGCTGCATCAAACCAGGCAGCCATTGAGGCGCTTGAGCTAATGCCGGTCGAGCGAGCAATGGTACTGGAGCGAGCAACAAGGCTTCGAGCTGGTCTGAAGGAGCTCGGTCTTACTCGAGATGTTTTGCTGCAGTCCCCTATCGTTGCCATCGTATTCGAGCGTCGCATGATAGCATCTGAATTTGCCGAGGCCCTCTTTCAAAAGGGATTTCTCTGTGATGTTGTTCCACGTGGAACAACCCTTAGTGATGCTGCAAGTGTCCGATTTGTAATTAGATTCTCCCATTCCGAGTCAATAATCGAACAGCTTCTGCAGGCGATTTCCGATATCAAGGCCAGAATCAAGACCTAAATTGTTCCACGTGGAACGCAGAATCTCTGTTGTGAGCTGAGGATCGCCCATGCTAGCTACTGAGTATGGGAAACGTAATTGCCATCTCGAATCAAAAGGGCGGCGTCGGAAAGACAACTAGCGCTGTGAACCTTTCCGCCGAGCTTGCGAGACTGGGTCGGCGAGTGCTCCTGGTTGATTTTGACCCCCAGGGCTCTGCCACTAGCGGTCTTGGAATTGAGCTACAAGAGGAAGGCAGCGACCTATTCGATGTTTTCTTTGGCCGGGTCAGCCTGGCAAAAATTATAAAATCAAGTCAAATCAATGGATTATCTGTTGCTCCAGCGTCGAAGGATCTGGTTGGGCTTGAGATTGAGCTGGGGAAGACGCCGGGCCGAGAGTTAATCCTTAAGACTGAGCTCAACCTTCTTAGAGTGAATTTTGATTACGTTATTATCGATTGCCCCCCCTCCTCTGGTTTGCTCACGCTTAATGCGCTTGGTGCCGCTGATTCTATTCTTATCCCATTACAGGCTGAATATTACGCCTTAGAAGGTATATCTGCCCTTATGCGCACGATTGAATTTGTGCAGGCTACCTTCAATCCAGATTTGAAGTTGTTAGGCGTATTCATGACCATGTTTGACATTAGGACCAATCTCTCAAACCAGGTTGAGAGCGAGGCGAAGACATTCTTTAAGAATCTGATGTTTGAGACCCGAATTCCACGAAACATAAAGCTTTCCGAGTGTCCGAGCCACGGGGTCCCGATTTGCGTCTACGACGGGGCTTCCGCGGGCGCTGTCGCATATAAAAACTTGGCTGGGGAGGTTGACGCTCGCTGTTTTGGCTCCAGTTTGGGTCTTAAGGTTGCGGCTAATGGCTGATTTGTTCCACGTGGAACAAATGCAAGTATTTGATATTGCGAGGAAAAATGGAAGTTAGGAAAGGTGGTAAAAATTCAAAAAGCGTTTTAGGTAGAGGGCTTAGTGCGCTAATTTCTTCACCCGTACCAGTTAGTTTTAACCGAGACGAGCCAGTTCATGTAGCGGTGCCGGTAAGCAATACTTCGAATTTGGCAAGGCAAGTTGAAGTAGCTGAAGGTCAGGACTCACGTAGTCCCCGAGTTCAATTCGTAAATATTGAGGATGTTGTTGGAAACCCGGCGCAACCAAGACAGGAGTTTAAGGAAGCTGAGATAGTTGAGCTTGCCGAGTCAGTTCGAGCGCTAGGGGTGATCCAGCCAATTCTGGTTAGGCCAGCTAAGTATGTAACCACAGCTAAGTTTGAGATTGTAGCAGGGGAGCGGCGCTGGAGAGCCTCTAAGCTAGCTGGTCTTAAACAAGTTCCTTGCATCATTCAAGATCTTAGTGACCGCGAGACATTAGAGATCGCTCTGGTCGAGAATATTCAGCGCTCCAACCTTAACCCAGTGGAGGAGGCTAAGGCGTATCAGCGTCTTATGGATGAGTTCGCCTTGAGCCAGGAGGATGTGGCGCAGCGGGTAGGTAAGGACCGCGCCAGCATTTCGAATTTTGTCCGAATACTAAAACTTCCTTCAGCCGTTCTTGAGCTCTTGCGAGAGGGTAAGCTATCGATGGGGCATGCCAAGGCAATCCTGACGATAAAGGAACCGGCTGCTCAGTTGAACCTGGCTAAAAAGGTTATAAACGAGAATTTATCCGTTCGTGCGCTCGAGGCCATCACATCGCGAGCGGTAATTCTTGATAACAACCAAAATTCCAAGCTAAGGCGCGAGGGGATGGCGGGGATTGAGAAGATCAATCCATTTCCGGAAGTGGTCGATCGCATGCGCAACTCACTCGGAACAAAGGTAATCGTCAAGCATCACAGCTCCGGTCGTGGGAAAATTGAAATTGAGTACTTCTCGGAGCAGGAACTGGATCGTCTAGTCGAGCAGATCTGTGGGTGAGACTACGCCTGCACCAAGCAAGGTTTTATTCGTCATTAAGTCAAAAAATCGATACTGAAGTTTGACTTTTGTGATACTTAAACGATACTTTTAGCCCCGCATGGGTATTGCTTTTGGGTAGTTAGCTGCGTTTTCGCTTCTAACTTTTCTGTGCTGGGCCCCGAATTAATTGAGAGCTCCCAATGTCATTCGTAAAGCTAAGAGAAGACGCCAAGGAAAATGAGAAGTCTGCGACGGTCGCCGGCCAAAGTGCTCTGCACTCGGTTGCTGGTGGAGCCTCCAGTCGTCCGGATGCCTATCTCGGCAAGGGTACAAAGGTTGTGGGTACTCTGACCTTTTCTTCGGGTACGACGGAAATCGACTGCCAAGTCGAGGGCGAGCTACACTCGAAGGAGTCGTTGACGATCAGTGAGTCTGCTGTCGTGAACGGGAAGATTTTCGGTGCAGAAATCGTAGTACGAGGCACAGTCAATGGCGACATAGTTGCTTCGAAGAGGCTCTCATTGCGACGGCCCGCGCGTGTCATCGGCAACATGACTGCAGCGGTGTTGAGCGTTGAAGAGGGCGTATATTTCGAAGGCAAGTGCGCGATGACTGGTGACGCGAGCAAGCTTTCGCAGAAAACCACTGGGGCCGATAAGCCGAGTGTGGCGGCGTAGTTCCGATTATAGGCGAAAGATCCCACAACAGAATTTGAGCGGAAAACAATTGGTTTTCACCAGTAAATTGTAATTATCGATTGCATGGCAGAAATCCTCAAAAATTTTGATCTTAATCTACTCGACGCCCAAATGATTGCCGTTTGCGCAGTCTTGTTCGTTGTCCTTTGGAAAACACTTGGCAAGGTGCTCTTTGGTCCTTACTTGACGCTCGTCGAGGCTCGTGAAAGGGCTACGGTTGGCGCCAGTGATACGGCGCAAGCTGAATTGGCAAAGGCGAAGGCGATCAGCGAAGACTACGAGCAAAAGCTCATGACTGCGAGAGTTGCAGCGATGGAGAAAAAGTTGGCTGCGGTTTCAAAGGCTAAATCCGAAGCTGATTCGATTGTCGAGAAGGCGGAGGACAACGCCCAAGAACTCGTGCGTTCCGTGCGCTGGGAGATGGCCAAGAAAGTCGACGAACTGCGCACTAAAGCTTTTGGTGAGGTCGATGCGCTTTCGGATATGATCGTGAATCGCGTCAAAAACCCAACTACGCGCCGCGGAGATTCAAAGAATTCCTAGGAAGCTTGAGAATGAACCGATCGAAGACAATCAAAGTAGCGTTGGTAGTTGCAGTTGCAACAATCGTGGGGCCCATAGCTGCTTTTGCCGCTGAACATGGAGCTGAGCATGTGCCGAGTATCGGGGATCTGAAATTTTTCTGGCTCAATTTCCTTGTTTACTCCTTCGGGCTGTATTTCATCACGCGCAATCCGATTAAGTCTGGCTGGTTGGCGCGCCGTGCTGCGATTGCAGAAGCTGTCTCCGCCGCGAAACGTGAAACCGATGCCGCCCATGCAGAACTCTCCGCGGCCCAGACCAAAATGCAAAGCCTTAGTGCCGATATCAGTAAGATGACAGCCGATCTCGAGCGTGAAACGCAGCGTGAGTCCGCCGATATCGTTGCTCAGGCAAAGATCCGGGCGGAACGTATCACGCAGCAGTCCAAGGAACTTGCAGAGGCCGAGCGCAAATCAACTGAAGCTCTTATTCGTCGCGAGCTCGTCAATGCGGCGATTGATCGCGCGCGTGAGCGGTTGCAGAAGGAAGTAAATGCGCAAACTGACAAGCCGCTTCGCGAGACCGCGCTTGGCGCTGTACAGCAATTAATTCAATAGAAGGGTAGAGTCGGTGGCAGCAGCACATGGAAAAATAGCTCGGCGATACGCAAACGCGCTTTTGGGCGCATGTAAGCCCGCGCAACTTGAGGAAGTGCGCTCCGGACTCGATGCTTTCGCCGCTGCTTGGCAAACCGATGCAACTCTACGCTCGGTCATGGCCAATCCTGCTATTCCTCTCGATAAGCGCACCGAGGTAATCCGAGAGGTTGCTATGAACTCCATTGGGAACTCGGAGCTGGCGTCCTTTTTGGCATTGCTGGTGAGCAACGCCCGCATTTCGGCTCTGCCGGAAATTGCCGCAGCCTTTACTCGGCTCGTAAACGATCTTCGTAAGCAGCTTACCTTGGAAGTCACTTCAGCATTTCCGCTCGATGAATCGGAGCGCAGCTCTGTGTCAGCCAAGGTGCAAAAGGAATTCGGCTCTCTGGCTTCGATTACCTGGGGAGTTAATCCAGGTTTGATCGGCGGTGTGACGGTTCGTAACGGAGACAAGCTTCTTGACGGTTCGGTCGCCGGCTCTCTCGAGCGCGTTCGTACTATTTTGCAGGGCTAACTACGAGGCTAAATTTCAGACGTAATAGAAGGAAACAGCATGGACATTAAACCAGAAGAAATCAGCAGAATTCTGAAGGACAGAATCAGCAATTTCACTGCTTCTCAAGAGCTGAGCGAGACCGGATCGGTCATTTCAGTCGGTGACGGAATTGCCCGTGTTCACGGTTTGGGCAAGGTGGCGTCGGGCGAGCTAGTTGAATTCGCCAACAGCATTTTCGGATTGGCCCTGAATCTCGAGGAGGACAACGTTGGTATCGTGATCATGGGCGACACGGCTCAAATTCATGAGGGCGACACCGTTAAGCGCACCGGCAAAATTGCTCAGGTGCCGGTAGGAGAGGCGATGATTGGCCGCGTTGTCGATGCTCTTGGTAATCCGATTGACGGACTTGGCGATGTTAAGACCAAAGAAACGCGCCGCCTCGAAATCAAGGCTCCTGGTATCGTAAAGCGAAAGTCAGTGCATGAGCCTATGCAGACTGGACTTAAGGCGATTGATTCCATGACGCCAGTAGGCCGTGGTCAGCGCGAGCTTATCATTGGCGACAAGAAGACCGGAAAGACGGCCGTTGCGATTGATACAATCATCAATCAAAAGGGCAACGGAATGATCTGCATCTACGTTGCTATCGGTCAGAAGCGCTCGTCGGTCGCTCAAGTCGTTGAAAAGTTGCGTGAGCACGGGGCGATGGAGCATACCATCGTTGTTGCTGCTACTGCTTCCGAGCCCGCTCCTATGGCTTTCATGGCGCCGTTCACCGGCTGCGCCATTGGCGAGTACTTCATGGAGAAGGGCAAGCATGCCTTGGTGGTTTATGATGACCTCTCGAAGCACGCCGTCGCTTACCGTTCCGTGTCACTGCTGCTTCGCCGCCCGCCAGGCCGTGAGGCATATCCCGGCGATGTGTTCTATCTACATTCAAGACTTCTTGAACGCGCCGCCAAACTTAGCGACGCCATGGGCGCCGGTTCGTTAACGGCGCTGCCAATCATCGAGACGCTTGAAGGGGACGTTTCGGCTTACATTCCGACCAATGTTATTTCAATTACGGACGGGCAAATTTATTTGCAGTCGGACTTGTTTAACTCCGGTATTCGTCCTGCTGTTGACGTTGGTCTTTCGGTATCCCGCGTGGGTGGGGCAGCTCAGATCAAGGCTATGAAGAAGGTAGCCGGCACGCTTCGTCTGGACCTCGCGCAGTACCGCGAGAAGCAGGCGTTCGCTCAGTTCGGCTCGGATCTCGATGCTGCGACGCGCGCTCAATTGGCCCGCGGTGAGCGTCTGGTGGCAGTTCTGAAGCAGTCCCAATACGCACCGATGCCTGTCGAACTGCAGGTCATATCGATCCACGCCGTCAATATTGGCGCGACCGATAAGCTTTCAGTTGCGCAAATTGGACCGTTTGAAGCTGCTCTGCATGCGCACTTGCATGCAAGTCACAAGGACATCCTCGACTCCGTTCGCCAGAAGAAGGAGATCGACAAGGATACGGCGGGTAAGCTC
>JAYRHW010000111.1:0-10878 GCA_041907145.1 Bdellovibrionota bacterium | reverse complement strand
GGGGTACAGGGGCAACGCCCCTGTCCGTCATCCGAATCTTGGCTACGCCAAGTTCGGATAGGAAAAACTACTGACAGCTCTCACAGTCACCATCCAAACTGCACATCGCCTTCGGCATGGCCGGAGAGGCGGAGGCTGTTGGGGCAGCGGCTTCGACAACCTGTTCGCTGCGCTCTACCTTGATATTACTCGAAGCCGACTTGTTCTTCATCCAGCGTGGCTGTAGTCCGCGCTTATTGATATCCGTGGTGGACTTTTCAATTTGCGTGGCTCCGAGCGAGCGCAGATAGTAAGTGGTCTTAAGTCCCTTTCTCCAGGCCAGCATGTACATGTCATGAAGCTTCTTGCCGCTAGGCTCTGCGATGTAGAGGTTTAGCGACTGGCCCATGTCGATCCACTTTTGACGTCGGCTTCCACACTCAATCAGCCATTCGGGCTCAATTTCAAAAGCGGTGAGGAAGACGCGCTTCACATCATCCGGGATGCGTTCAATTTCCATGATCGATCCGTCAAAGTACTTGAGGTCATCAATCATTTCATCATCCCAGATACCCAGCCTCTTGAGCTGTTCGACCAAAAACACACTTTGCACGGTAAACTCTCCGGAGAGGTTCGACTTGGCGTAGAGGTGCTTGTACGAAGGCTCAATCGACTGCGTGACGCCCGTAATATTGGAGATCGTAGCGGTCGGAGCAATCGCCATGGTGTTGCTGTTACGCATGCCATGTTTCTTGATTGCTTCGCGTACAATGTTCCAATCCAAGGTTGATGATGCGTCCATCTCGAGGTATTCCGCGCCGCGCTCCTGCTGCAGGATGCGAATCGTATCGATCGGAAGCAGTCCTCTATCCCACTTCGAGCCCTTATACGTGGAATAGGTTCCTCGCTCCTTGGCAAGCTCCGTAGAGGCCAAAATCGCGTAGAACGAGATAAGTTCCATACTCTCGTCGGCGAAGCGCACAGCCTCGGGGCTCGCGTAGCTATAGTTCAGCTTGTAGAGAGCATCCTGGAAGCCCATGAGCCCCAGTCCAATCGGACGATGACGCAAGTTGGCGTTCTTCGCTTCGGGGGTCGGATAGAAGTTAATATCTATCACGTTATCGAGCATACGAACCGCCGTGCGAACCGTAGCTGCCAAGAGCTTTTCATCCAAGCCGCCGCGAGAACCGGCTGCGGTGCTCACATGGGACAGCATGTTGATGGAGCCCAGATTGCACACCGCAGTCTCCTCGGCCGAAGTGTTAAGCAGAATCTCCGTGCAGAGATTCGAGCTGTGCACAACGCCGCAGTGATCCTGAGGCGAGCGAACGTTGGAGGGATCCTTGTAGGTCATCCACGGATGTCCGGTCTCGAACAACAAGGACAGCATCTTTCTCCAGATCGTAACGGCCTCGACTTTCTTGAAGAGGCGGATCTCGCCGGTCTCGGTCATCTTCTCGTATGCGGTGTAGCGCTCCTCGAAGTTCCGTCCGTAAAGATCGTGGAGATCTGGAACATCGCTCGGGCTGAACAATGTCCAAGTTCCGTTCTGTGCCACACGCTTCATGAATAGGTCCGGGATCCAGTTTGCCGTATTCATGTCGTGAGTGCGGCGGCGCTCGTCGCCGGTGTTCTTGCGAAGCTCCAGGAAATCCTCGATGTCCAAATGCCAGGTCTCGAGGTATGCGCACATCGCACCCTTGCGCTTGCCGCCTTGGTTAACGGCCACAGCAGTGTCGTTAGCCACCTTGAGGAACGGGATAACCCCTTGGCTCTTGCCGTTCGTACCCTTGATACGAGCTCCGGTGGCACGAATATTCGTCCAGTCATTACCCAGCCCGCCGGCCCACTTTGAGAGCTGCGCGTCATCCGAGATAATCTTGAAAATGCTCTTCAAATCATCCTGCACCGTCGAAAGGTAGCAAGAGCTCATCTGCGGATGCAGCGTTCCCGAGTTAAACAGCGTTGGTGTGCTCGACGTGAACAGGAACCGCGAGAGCACATCGTAGAATTCAATGGCACGCTCGGTCTTCTGGGCACCTTCGTTTAGAGCGAGTCCCATCGCGACACGCATCCAGAAAATCTGGGGCGTCTCGAGGCGCACATCCTCATGATGGATTAGGTAACGATCGTAGAGTGTTTGCAGACCCAAGAAGGTGAACTGCAAATCGCGCTCGAGTTTCATGGCCGAGGCAATTTTATCAAGATCGAAGTTGAGAAGCGCGGGATCTATGCGCTCGACTTCGATAGCGCGCTGCAAGTAGCGCTTGAAGTATTCGCGGTGCGCTTGGTCAAGTTTCGGACTCAGTGCCTCTACGTTGATGGTTTCGCGGTAAATCACATCAAGCAGCAAGCGGGCTGCAACATACGAATAGGCTGGCTCCTTTTCTACTTTGCCGCGAGCGGCCATGATGCTCGAAGAATCGACCTCGTCGACGCGAATATTCTCGTAAAAGTTCCTGAGCGATTCCTGAAGAATATCTTCGCTGGAGACGCGCTTATCAAATCCACGACAAGCGTAGGTAATGCGGCGGCGAAGATCTCCCTCTGTCAGACGGAACTTACTCCCATCGCGCGCAGTAACCTGGAACTCTTTACCAGGGGCTCCGGTGTCAACAACTTCTACACGCGGCGCTTCAGCGGCCGGGGCTTCCGCCTCCTCTTTCGCACGCAGCGCTGCGCGCTGAGAGCGGTAAATAATAAAATCCTTGGCAACTTGATAGAAGCCCTCGGCCATCATCTGGCGCTCGACTTCATCCTGAATCAGCTCAACATGCAGCTCGGTCCCTGCCTTCGCCAGTTGCATGGCGCGCTGCGCGACCTTATTTGAGAGCAGATTGACGGCATCAATGACGTCCTGTGGGGTAGGTCCCTCAATTTTCAACGACGCTCGAAAGGCGCGCTCAATAGCCGAAGCTATCTTCATCGGATTGAAGCGTACCTGAGTTGTTCCATCGCGGCGGAAAATCTTTAGGTTGCGCGGCGAGTCCTCACGAATCTGCTTATGCTCTTCGCGATAGACGATGTAGTTACGGCCAACATCATGAAAACCGCCCTTGAGCAGCTTTACTTCGACGATATCCTGAATACCCTCCACGGTGAGACAAGCTCCCTGGCGAGCCTGGGCCTCGACCTCGGCTACCACTTCATTGACAACCGATTGCACCTGGCTATACGTCTCCTGTGGAAGTGGGGCTGAGTTGGGGATGCTCTGAGTTGCGCGAAACGCGCCTTCGATGGCGGTGAAAATTCTGTCTCGGCGGAACGGCACGAGCATGCCGTTGCGCTTCACGACGGTAAACGTGTCTAGCTTGTTGGGGCTCGCCTTTCCGTCGCTCAGGCTGAGGTCTATCGCCTTTACCTGCTGAACAGGCGATCCGTTGCCGTTTTGCTTGTGGGAGATGTTCGCGATTACTGACTCCGATCCTGTCGACCCCGTTTCCATTCCAACGCCCCTTCTAAACAAAGACCTCTACCTAGCTACCAAAGACCACTTCTCATCCGAGAAACTGCGCGCAGAAGTACACCCGCCCCCTTGGGAGGCTAATCAAACAAAACACTATCTTATTTTGATGATAGAAATGGTGATTCGAACTAACGAACCACAACATGTTGTGTTGAGCAGCGTCTCTAACTACAACATATATGGTCATCCTACATGACTGTCTAGGCCATTCTTTAGCTTTTAAGTCCTACTGTTTCGAGCAACTGACTAAGTGCCAACAATCGCAGCATAAAATGTTTTCAAATCATTTTATAAAGAGCCCTCTTCTGCCCCTGTTTTCCCCAGGCTTTTGAGGAGCTGGTTCACGCTCTGCTACTAACGGCCCGGTAATATTGAGTTTGTAGTTTCAGTTTTTCTACACTGTGGACTAACTGTTCTCAGATCTGTGGAAAGAGGCGCTAACCACAAGCTATGTCGCGGATAAATAGGCTGCGCTCTGAGTGGAATCAGCTCATAACCGGCAGCGGAACTCTGCCGGAGCGGCTGAAAATTTCCTGCTGCGAGCGAGTTGATGAGCAGATTCGGCGCACCGCTTCTGCAGGATCGTCGGTGATCAACATGCTGTCGATCTCCTTGCGGGTCAAATAGCCTCGTGTATCAGCCGCCTCATAGAGAACCTCGCGCAGCGGATGGAAAAATCCTCTGCCCATCAACACCAGGGGATAGCGGCCATCATCCACACCAAGCTTGCGACACATGATGAGGTTTTGCGTCTCGGAGAACATGCGCATGGTGCCCACGCCGCCCGGCAGCACCACCATGCCAACCGAACCTTTGACTAGTCCAAGCTCCTGCGTGAAGTCCGTAAAACAAACATGTGTGTCGTCTGCGTAGCCCGGCGACGGAGCCGGACGACCTGGTCGCGATCGATCGAGAGCGAACGCGTAACCGCCCTGTTCTCTGGCCGCGTATGCTGCCGACAGCATTAAGCCATCAGCTCTCGGCACTAAGGTCGAGAGTTCGCGCTGGGCAAGTGCAATTCCTAGGTTATGCGCCATCAACTGATGGGGATCGCCGCTTTGCACCTCGAGCCCGCCGATCACGCTCACAAGCGGCATGCGATTGCCGTTCAGGAAATGGAACATTCCCTGCATGTCCTGCAAAGCATCCCAAACCATGGTGATATCGGAAAGATTCCACTGCGGATCAGCCAGCAACTTTACGTCACCCACAATCTCGTCCGCCAAAGGTCCGTGGTTTCCATTGGCCTTATGACTGTAAAAACGAGCGACTCGCTCCTTCGATTGTGACTGAATCCAATCAACGGCTTCCGTCTCGTTGCCGACGAGCTGAATCTGATTCAGAACTGACTTTGAGATATAGCCGCGCTGGCCGGGACCCTCCGGATGATATTTGAGCCAATCATAGAGCGGCTTCCAGTAGTCCCCTAGCAGCGCTATCGGATAGGGCTCTTTGCCGGCCATGCCAATCGCCAGGGCCTCAAAAAACTCATCATACGAGCCCATGCCGCCGGGAGCCATAACGACTCCCGCCGAATACTTTGCCATCAAAGCCTTGCGAGTGAAGAAGTACTTACACTCGATGACCTTGTCCAAAAATGGCGATGTTACCTTCTCAAACGGTAGATGAATTCTAACGCCAACGACGCTGGGAACATCTTCCCCTGCCCCAAGTTTGATGCGAGCAGCATGTCCGCCTTCACTGGCATAATGCATGGCGCCCGGGCCGCCCCCGTTAATCTGGGAGAAGCCGCGCCGAATTATTTCTCCGCCAACCGCGCGGGTAAGTCTAACATCCTCGGCATGCTCGGCCCGTTCCTCATTCATACGAGCACCGCCGTATACACAAACAACGGGGTGCTTCAAACAGGAGAGCTCCTTGAGGCCTAAAAAGAGCTCCAACGCCGCTTCCTTAGCCATAAGGAGATCGGCATCGAGAGATTGACGGCGCAAGATCTGGGACGAATGCGGGGTAGTCCAGCCTGAGGGGCTCTTTTGGAGAATGAGTGAGAAAAGTTGTTCCGGGGTGAGAGGTTCCCGCGCTGCTGAAGGGTGCTCGACGCGGCGCAAAATATCAGCGCTCGGTGCATCAACTCCGGAGCCCACACCCTGACTGGGGTCTAACGACATAACCGGCTTCCCTCCCTGCGATGTCCTTATCTTAAAGTAAAGCTGCTGCTAAGCAAGCAGGAGCTGTTGTAAGGGTCCGTCAATGCCAAGCTTAGGTTGACGTAAGAATTGCCGATAGTTAACCTGATCGCGTGCTATGAGCATGTAAGGTTTTCCGGTATGTCTCATTCTCTAACCGACTGATTTGAACTCGTACCTCCCTGTGGATCAAAAGCTAGAGCAAGACCTTAACCTTAGCCACGCAATCCTGAATTATCTCACGGCCACGTACCAAGGCCGCTTCGCTGCGCTCAATATCCTTCAGCAGCTCAAATACGAGGGAATCAGCTCTCAAGAAATTGAACGCACTCGCAGTATTCTTGAGAAGACCAGGCGCTGGACCGATGATCTGTGGAACCAGATAGCCTTGTTCTCGACCGAGTGGACACAAGCCGAAACCTTCGATGCGCAGGCTTGCCTGAAATATACCGAAGAGATTCATGAGGAATTGCTCATCGTCGCCAACGAAACCGCCGCCTATTTGGGTGACGCCGGCACACCGCAGAAACCTCCGCAAATCAAGTATCTGATAGCGGCATATGGCCGCTTTGCATACTCGCGCGATAACTACATCAGGGGCTTCATCGAACTTGGTAAGAGGCTCAATAAGCCCGATGTTTTGCAGTACTACTCAAGTCTTCAGGGCGGAACCAAGCAGGACGTCGACACCGCGCATGCAATGCTCAATGCGTACAAGGATCCGACCCAAGCCACTGAAGGATTTTTTGCTTCTCTCTTTCAGGAGTGTGTAGCGCTGCCCGGCGTACTGCGCACGCATGCGCATGATATAAGCTTACTCGTCGCGCAATTTTACGGCGGCGTGAGCTTTGAGCGGCTTGGATTTACCATGAGCGACGCTCTTGAGTGGCAAGGCCAGTCATTTGCTCCCGCGCAGGCCGGCTATTGGCGGGCCTACAGTCTTACTCCGGCCGAGTCCGTGCGCTGGGTGCAAGCAGGCGTGCAATCGCCGGCCCTGGCTTTCGAGTGGAAGCTTCTCGCCATTGAACCTCAGGATGCTCAGCGCTGGATCCAGGGCGGAGTGCCTGCAGCGGTTGCCAGGCGCTGGATTGATGCCGGATATCCGCCGGACCGCGCCCTCGACATGATGGCACGAGGCGTGAAATTTCCTCCTGAATAGCAGCCTTACCTTGTGCGCTTTAGGAAGGCCCCACTGGCTACACAAGCCTGAATGAGCGTTCAATTCCGCTCTATAATTTGCGCCCCGTACTGCCCGAAAGTGCACCGCCCAGCATCCCAAAGATAAGGAAGCCGAGTCTTCCTAATGGTGTTTCTCAAGAGGTTCCATGAAGTGGGTCAAGGAGCTTATTGCGGGTTTACTGGCTGGTACCTTGCTAGCCTGTCTGGCCTTCCCGTCCGGCGTGCAGTCACTGGGGAATACTCTTGCCGCCCTGTTTGCCTGTCTGCTTAGCATCGCAGTCACGAGCGCCACACTTTGGCTCATGCGCTGGCCCAGACTTTCAGCTGAAATTAGACTCTCGACGCTTTCACTGCTGGCTGGAGGAGCCCTGCTCTCAATCGGCTTAGGAATTTTCCTGTGGCGCCTGACCCTGCGGGTCAATGAGCTCTTCGGACTCGGAGTCCCTCTTTCCGCTCTGCTCGTATTTGTAGCGGCATTTGCCTATCTCGGATTGTGCCATTATCTGCTGATGTCGTACCTCGCCAGCTCTCAGAGCACGGCTGGCCGAGTGGCAACCTACCAACCTCTGCTGCGCGAGGCCAACCGGGACCTGGGCCTGGAAGCCAGGCGCCATGGCCGCCCTCCGGGGCCGCAAAAACGCCCTGCCGGGAGATCTTGAGCATCTCCTTCATATATCAAACAATTCGACTATTCCTCGATTACTTGACTGAACCCTAATAGTCGTCATAGGCTAATCAAGATTCAAGTCCCTGGAATTATTATGAGCGGCAAGAAGCAGGACAACATAACCCTCGACTGTCTTATAGAGGGTCAGCGCGCCATCGTCTCCGGTGTTTGCTGCGGCAATCCTACCCTGTGCAGAAAACTCCTTTCGATGGGTATCGTCGCCGGAACGGCAATCGAGAAGGTTTGCTCGGCTCCGCTTGGCGATCCCATTCAGTTCAGGGCACTGGGATACAAGCTGTCGCTGCGCACTTCAGAAGCAAAGAGTGTTCAAATCACTCCCGTTGGCAGCTCCTAATTCGTGAGCGCCTCACGCACTGAACAAATACTCCGTTCCGTATGCAAATTGTTTTAGCCGGCAATCCTAACTGCGGAAAGACTACCCTCTTCAACGCGCTCACAGGCCTTCGACACAAAGTAGCCAATTATCCTGGCGTCACTGTTGAACGCAAAGAAGGAAACGTGGATCTCGGCGAAGGGGTGACCGCTCAAGTCGTTGACTTGCCGGGTATCTATTCTCTCTCGCACAATTCGCTCGATGAGGCGATTGCGACAAAGGCGCTGCTTGGCGCCATCCCGGGCACGCCTCTCCCCGACATTATCGTTTCAGTTATCGACTCGACCAACATCGAAAGGAATCTGTATCTAACGTCGCAGCTTATCGATTTGGGCATCCCTCTGATTGTAGCTCTTAACATGTCCGACCTTGCCGAAAAGCAGGGCATTCATGTCCGTAAGGAGCTGCTCGCTCGCTCGCTTGACGTTCCGGTGCTGGCGATTACCGCTCACCGCTCGGAAGGGCTCGAGCAGTTGCGCGCCGTGCTGCGCGAACACAGTCGCGCCCCAAAAAAATCCTCCACAGCATTCGGCTGGCTCCAAGCGGACTCAACCTTCAGGATCGAAGCAGAAAAAATCGGAAAAGCGGGAGCCTCCTCCCCGGCACAGAATATTAATGCGCTGTTTATGGGAACTGCCCTGCTCTCGGATTCGCTGGCAACTTCAGATGGCCCTATACGCGCAGAATTAGCAGCAGCTCGCGAGCGGCTTCAGGCCAGCAGCATCGATTGGGTGAGCTTCGAGGCTACGGCTCGGTACACCTGGATAAATCAGATCGTACGCACCAGCTGCGCGTTTGATACCCCCGAGGGCGGCAGTCTTGCAGCTCGTATCGATGCCCTGCTGACGCATCGCTTCTGGGGCACGCTGCTTTTCTTGGTACTGATGGCATTTATCTTTCAAGCCATATTTCTCTGGGCAACGGTACCGATGGATTTTATTGACGGCGCGGTTGCAAAGCTGGGCACCGTCATAGGCGCGACACTCCCTGACGGCATGTTCAAGAGCTTGATTGTCGACGGCATCGTGGCGGGGGTCGGCAGCGTGCTTGTTTTTATTCCGCAGATTGCCATTCTCTTTTTCTTCCTGGGTTTGCTCGAAGATAGCGGGTACCTCTCACGAGCCGCATTCCTCATGGATCGCATCATGCGTCAGTTCGGGCTCCAAGGGCGCTCGTTTATCCCCCTGCTCTCCTCGTTCGCCTGCGCAATTCCAGGGATCCTATCGACTCGCACTATTCCGTCCTTCACCGATCGCTTGGCCACTATATTGATCGCACCGCTGATGAGTTGTAGCGCGCGCTTGCCGGTGTATGCCCTGCTGATAGCCGCCTTCGTGCCGGCACAGACCGTGGCTGGAGTGTTTTCTCTTCAAGGTCTCGTGCTGCTCGGCATGTATGTCTTGGGCATTGCAGGCGCCGCGGTCGTTGCCTGGCTTCTCAAGATGACTTTGCTGCGGGGCGAACCGGCGGTGTTTGTCATGGAGATGCCTCCATTCCGGCTGCCCTCCATACGGACAGCCGCGCGTGAAGTGCTGGACCGCGTCGTACTGTTTCTCAAGAGCGCCGGCACCGTCATTCTAGCCTGCTCCGTATTACTGTGGTTCTTGGCTAGCTATCCGCGCGGAGATGTTCGGCACACGTTCGCCGGCAAAATCGGCAGCGCTATGGAGCCGGTTATTCAGCCGCTGGGATTTAACTGGGAGATCGGAGTCGGGCTATTGGCCTCTTTTGCTGCCCGCGAAGTATTCGTAAGCTCGCTCGCCACGGTGTACAACCTGCAAGACGATGACCCGGCCAACGAATCGCTCAACGCTGCGCTCAAAGAACGAAAGGCGGCCGGTACCTTTACGTTGGCAACGGCCCTCTCGCTCATGGTATTTTATGTATTTGCTTGTCAGTGTATGTCGACTTTGGCAGTTTGCCGCAGAGAAACGGGTTCCTGGCGCTGGACTGTGTTCATGTTCAGCTACATGACTGGCTTAGCCTACATCGCAGCGTTTGCAACATACCAACTCGCGGTACGCCTGCTATTATAGAGAATGCATATGCAGGATTTTCTGGTCATGGCCGTTGTGGGAATCGCGGGACTATTCCTGGGCCTGAAGCTCATCGGCTTTTTTTCTCCGCGCAAGCATGGCGGCGGCTGCGGACACTGCGGCTGTCACGAGAAGAAGCCCGACGCGACTATCGGTAAAAAGAGCTAGCAGTGCGCACGTTCGTACTCAGGGCGCGTCAAGCCACCGTTAATCCGGACAAAATCGCCGCACAGATTGGCGCCGAGGGGCACTTCGAGATAGTCGCGCACACCCTGGCAAACGCCTTTTATTTTTCGAATGGTCAGCGCCCCGATGTCGAAGTCTATGTCGTGCTTGAAAGCACCCCGGATTTTCCCAAGACGCTGAAATTCTCCTCGGCGCAGGGGGTTTCTTTTCCCGGTTTCCATGAGTCGGCGATTCTAGGTGTCATAAAGTCTGCGCTCATAGCCGGTCGTACAGTAAGAAAGGGCGAGATACTTGACGTCGCGCCCGGCATTCAAGTCTGCGGCTTCGGCTTCGATGTATTGATGAAGCAGCTCTTGGAAGCCAGCCCAGCCTATTTACTCGACGTCAAGGGCGACGATATTCGTACTGTGACGTTGGAGGAAAACTGCGTGATCGTCCTCAGCGACCACCTTTCGATGCCTAAGAACAGTATCAAGGGGCTCGAGCGTAGAGGCCTGCAAAAAATAAGCCTGGGAAGGAAGATCCTTTTTGCTTCACAGTGCGTCGTTCTCGTGCACCATGAGCTCGATAGGAGATTCGGAGTTGGTGCATAAAAAAGGGGCGGCTACGTAAACTTCAGTAACCGCCCCGCAGTGCAATGTCAGAATCTTTGCAACAAACTGTCCGTCCCCTACTTTCGAGAAAGCACGATCCACTCATTGACAGCGCAGCTAAAAGGCTCGCTCGATGGCGGCGTCGGGCTTAGAAGCCGCATTTGCATTGCGGCAAACTCGATGTCTGAAAGCTCGATCGTGCCGGAACAGCTATCCTGCCCGAGTAAGGTT
>JAYRHW010000110.1:0-1945 GCA_041907145.1 Bdellovibrionota bacterium | reverse complement strand
TTTAGCGCGGTTTTGCCGTCAGGATTGTGGCAAAGAACTACGCGTGGCAAAGCATCATCGCTACCCTCAAATGCCTTGCGCGCATCTAAGTCATTGGCCCAAAGATCACCAACGCCGACAATTTCAACACTGGTTCCCGCTGCCGTTACTGTGACGCGTTTATTTTCCAAAAAGCTAATCCCGGATTCGGACAAAAGATCGCGCAATTCGTCGAGTGTTTCGTATCCACCTAATGGCTTTACCCAAGATCCACCATCATGGTTTCCGGCGATCGCATAGGTCGGCGCATTTCGTGAGAGTCGAGACAAGACCTCGCCAAATTCTCGCGTGATTGCGCGGCGAGTCACGAAGTCGCCAGTGACGCAGATGATGTCTGGTCGCAGAGTTAAGCCGAGGTCTATCGCTTGCGCGATAAAATCTAGTGGTAAAGGATAGGAAAAGTGAATTCCGGGATGCGAGATGGAAAGTGAATAGATGGTGGTAATAGTATGTAATGGAAGCGGTGTATGGTCTCGAATGGAGTTGCTGGGCAGATGTTTAGTGAGAGGGTAGGAGGGCTGAGCGGATTTAGGTGTGCAGTTTTGTCGACTATCAACAATGGCAAGAAAGGAGATGAAGTCTATATGCGTGGAGTCAATGCACCACTGGCAGAAATTCATCAGAAGGTAGTTCGACGAATGGCTCGGCAGTTGGAGGGCCCCGCAGCGGTGGTGGTGATTTAAATTTCGGGATAGCGAGAGAGGATAGTATTTTATTAATTTCGTGTTGGTTCTGTATGAAGGCAATAATTTTCATGGAGCCGCCACACTTTGGGCAAACTAGAGGGTCGACTTCATAAATTTTCTTGATGAGTGCGGCCCAACTTTTAGAAGCTGCTCGTTTATCTGGTAGTTCGGGGAGGACCGAGATAGTTTCTTGTGGCACAATCTTTTTTCTATCGCCACGCCTTCTGTGTGAATATCCGCCGAAGTATCTAACGGTAGACTCCCATTTGTCCGGAATGTGGGGGCTGATGCGTGCCAAGAACTCAACTGCTGAGAACTCCCACCTTCGCTGAAGCTTCGGCGGGTAGGCGTGAGTGAAGTTGTTTTCGGTGTCATAGGTGATGATGTCATCAGTTATTGAAATGCGTTTTAAGGCGATAGGTCCCCGGTCGATGTACCTTGATAGAAAGAGTCGGGCATAGTCATCGCTTAGTGCTATAGGTTCGCCTGCCCAGACTGAAAATCCGGGGTGTTGCCAGCTTAAGATATTCTCAACAATTGTCTGGTCGATAAGCCCCGAATGCAGCATAGCCTTGAGAACTTTATGGGTGAAAAGAGCGGTTGCCTTTTCTTGGCTAAAATATCCGAGAGGATGGAACGTACCTGTGGTATCGAAGACCCCGTCAGAAATAGTGCCGTGGATGTGTGGATTCCAGTTCAGTGACTCGCCAGCGGTCTGAAGGACAAGAACAGCTCCCGGATCTCCTTGAGGGAGCACGGCTTGGTAGAGCTCTTTGATGGTTTCCCAACCAGCTTGGAAAAGGAGGCTACAGTGCTTTCGGTCATATTTAAAAAATGGGCGTAGTCGTTTTGGAATACTGAAAACTACATGTCGCTGGGGTACAGCAGGCAAGAGTTCTTTGTGTAAATGTTCAGCGAAAATTAGGGCGCGTTTTGTGGCGCAGCTTGGACAAATGCCCCGCCGTTTGCAGGAAAACGCAATCAGAATTGAATGGTTGCAATGGGGTTCAAGGCAACGAGCTCTGGCGCACCCATGGGTGAGAATGCCGCAGTTCAGATACTTATCGAGAGCATCCAGCACTTCTTTGCGGAGACACCCAAATTCTGGTTGGAATTCCTGTTCCCAGCGCCATTCAAGATCATTACGGTGGTGGTAAACGATTCGATAGAGCTCCGTCGTTTCTGGGGAGCGGCGAACGTATTGGAGCTGGCGCTCCTTG
>JAYRHW010000109.1:0-14614 GCA_041907145.1 Bdellovibrionota bacterium | reverse complement strand
CCGTAGAAAAAGAGCGGTCCGCCAAGTATTGCCTCCACCAGCGGCTCGCCCAGCAGCGCTGCGCCGGCCTGGCGAGCGATGATACCCAGCTCTTGGCTGCCGGCACGAGAATCCTCATCAGCCGAAGCGAAGTATGAAACCAGTCCAAGCTCGGCGAGGGCGGCCCAAAGAGCCGGATCACTAGCCACGGGACGCGCACTGCGCTGTTTGAGATATTCCGTACCCGCCCGTTCAGAAAAGAAGCTCTGCAGCGAGCTTTCAAGCTCGAGCTGTTCGGCGGATGGTGTAATGGTGGAGCTCATCTACATCATTCCAAGCATGGCTTTTACTTCATCCGAGGGTTGCCAGGGCGGGGTAAAGACGACCTTGACCTCGACATTCTTTACTCCCTCCAGTTTAGAGACCTTCGTCTTTACCTCATCGACGAGCATGGGACCGGCCGGACACATCGGAGTGGTGAACGTTATCTCGATATATACGGACTCATCCTTAATCTCGATGTTGTAGATTAGGCCAAGAAACCAAATATCCAGAAACAGCTCTGGGTCCTCGACAGTCTTCAGAACCTCTATGATTTGCTCTCGGGTTACCATGACAGCGATTTTCTACCATACCTAGGCGAATACTGACACAGCGCACTCATGCTTGCTTCTATGCGGGTCTTTTTTTATTGTTTCTAGACGGATAGCTATTACGGTAACCCCATGTACACTAACTATTACGCAGAGCACACCATCTTCACCGAAAGCGTGCGTCGCTTGGTCGAAACAGAGCTTAAACCAAAGGTACATGAATGGGAAAAGCAGGGGTTTTTCCCGAATGACGTATTTCGCATTCTTGGCGAACAAGGGTTTCTGGGAATTCTGATACCAGAGGAATATGACGGAGTGGGCGGAGATTATAAGCTAGCCGGCGCCTGGTGCGAAGCCTTTGGCGAGCTCCCCGCGGTAGGCCTCACCACCGGCGTTAACATGCACTCGCTGGTGATTTCGCACGCCCTCGCTAAGTACGGAACCACGGAAGCAAAGGATCGTTGGCTCAAGCGCGCGGTTGCCGGAGAAGCGATAGGTGCCTATGCCTTTACCGAGCCGGGCGCCGGCAGCGATCTGGCGAATAGCCGCACCCGTGCGACTCGCAAGGGAAGCAAGTGGGTCATCAATGGGTCGAAGACCTTTATTACCAATGGGGCCCGCGCTGACTTTATTTTGGTTCTTGCTCGCAATGATATCGAGGCTGGTTATAAGGGCTTTACCACCTTCGTAGTCGACACAAAGACGCCCGGTTTCAAAGTCAGTAAGAAGCTGGACAAGCTCGGCTGGCGCTCCTCCGACACCGCCGAACTTACTTTCGAAAATCTGGAAGTAGATGATACCTGCGTGCTCGGGAAGGTCGGGGATGGCTGGATTCAAGCCTCGAATAACCTGAACTGGGAACGCATGATGCTGACCCTGCTCTCGTTAGGCGGTGCCCGCGCCTGCCTTCGCGATACTCTGCGTTATGCCAAGGACCGCAAAGCTTTCGGAAAGAGCATCGTCGAGTTCGGCGCAGTGGCCGATATGTTCCAGCAAATGTACACCAAACTTGTGCAGGGAGAAGCAATCACTCACTCCGCACTAGATCTACTTTGTGCCCATAAGCCCTGCCGCGAGGAAGTTTCGTTGGCCAAGCGCCAGGTTTGTGAGGATGCGATATGGATCGCCGATCGTTGCATCCAGATCCATGGCGGCTACGGTTACACGACTGAATTTTCTCCGGAACGCTGGTGGAGAGACCTGCGCATAATGACCATTGGCGGTGGCACCAGTGAGATTATGGCGAACATTATCGTCAAGGAGCAGGCGCTGCTCTAGGTCTCACAGCATGCGCAAACGGCCGGAGCTGTCAGCGCTCCGCCGCTTACATGGCATTAATGCGTTGTATTGTATTTCCCCGAGTTAGCCAGGGACTTCAGTAGTAGTCGACCATTCAGGGGCTTCGCCACGCACTTATCAGCCGCCCCGGCGTGCGCTAGTTCGGCACTTTCTGGATTCGAGGCCGCGATTATCACGGTCGTATCCTTGGAACTACTCCCGTCTTTAATTCTCTTAATGAGCTCCAGGCTATCTAAGCCCTGCAGTGAGTCATCGATCATAACGGCATCATAGGTACGGTCTTCAAGTGCTTTGACGGCCTCGGTTGCCTGCGAAACTGCGTCGACGAGCCCACCCCAGGCATTGATTAAGGTTGCTACAGCGTTGCGCGCTCCCTCATCCTTATCAACCAACAAAAACTTCTGCCCCTCGAGTGGACGAGGAGCATCGCTCACACGCAAAGGCGCCTCGCTGCTGCGCATAAGGTACGCTCCGGACAGAGTTCTCGGAGGCTCGGCACGCTGCTCCGCAAACGGGACCGTCACCGTAAATGCCGTTCCAACGCCGACCCGGCTTTCACAACAAATGCTTCCTTGATTCATTTCCACCAGGCCCTTGCATAGCGCCAAACCTAGGCCAACACCGGCGCTCCCCTCCGGCTTACCGGAATCGTAGCGGGCATAGAGTTGGAAAAGATTCTTGAGCTGCTCCTCCGACATACCCGGTCCGGTATCCCGTACGACGATCTTTACGCTTGGAAATGGAAAGTTACGCTCGATAGCGACCTGTACCTGCCCATTCGTGGGGGTGAACTTAAGGGCGTTATGCAGCAAATTAAAGATAATCTGCTTGAAATGCCGCGGGTCGCAAAACGAGTCGAGCGGCTCCTCGGGTATCGCAAGCTGGACGGTAATATTTTTCTTTAGAGCATTGGCCTTCAAGAGCCCGATCACGGACTCCACACAGGGAACCACGGGGAACTGCTCCGGACGTGCCTCTATATGCCCTGACTCCGCTCGGCTCACATCGAGAAAGTCAGAGACCAAGCGCAGCAAGTTATCTCCATACTCCTTGATATAACGTAGACTTTGCCGGTGATCCTCGTGCAAATTGGCACCCACCAGCAAGTCGAGCGTCTCGGCAGAGCACAGAATCGCAGTCAGAGGATTTTTAATTTCGTGAGCAATTTCATTGGCGAGATCGCCGCGCTGACGCAATAGCTGCTGAGCACGCTCAATATTGGCGCGGAGTTCCGCGATCTCCCTGGCCTCTTGAAAGTGCGTGCTCAATGCGCGCACGAATGCCACGGTCGCGATAAGAAATGCAAGAATCGACAATACAAGCGGAAACACAGCGCCCTTTGCTGCTATCTCGTTACATCGTCCTATCGAGCTGGGGCAGGAACTTAGAACAACTTAGAATCTAAACGGTGGGGCTATCACAGTATAAATCGGCATGCGTGGGTGAGGTCTGAAGCGGAAAATTTTCGAAGGGAGTGCTGTACTAGCCTGGGTAATGAGCGGGATTGAATAAATCAGTGATTTCAATTAGTTACTCAAGCAGGCTATAACGCAGCCTCGTCGAGCAGGCCCCGCAGTGCGCCCTGGGGTCTCGACGCCAATACTTCGGGACGGTCGAATTCAACCAGGCGGCCCGAACTGAGCACCATGATTCTATCAGAATCCAAGACGGTCCCTAGTCTGTGGGCGATTGTAAGCACAGTGCAATCGGCAAACGCCTCGCGAATGGTCGCCTGCACCAACGCATCCGTGGCTACATCAACACTCGCGGTAGCCTCATCAAGCAACAAGACTCGATTCTTGCGCAGCAGTGCCCGCGCAAGGCAAAGCAGCTGCCGCTGCCCCACGCTAAAATTGCCGCCTCCTTCACTCACCGGCCCGTCGAGCATTCCAGGTATATTTCGGATCGTAGACTCGAGATGAGACCGAGACAATACCTGCCACAACTCCTCATCGCTCGCCGCGCCGAAGGGATCGAGATTTTTGCGTACAGTGCCGCGAAATAAGACAGGGTCCTGAGGGATGATAGCCAATGCCTGCCGAGCGTCCGTGAGCGAGAGCGTTGAAACGTCGATATCATCAATCAGCACCCGCCCCGACGACGGCTCCAGGATACGATAGAGGCCGAGAAGCAGCGAGCTCTTACCGGATCCGGTACGGCCGACGACTCCGATCTTTTCTCCCGCGACGATGCGCGCGCTTAGATTTTGAATGACTGCCGGTAGCTCAGGCCGATACCGCAATTCGAGATTCTCGATTTGAATATCGCCGCGATAGGGCCACTGGTCCGGCGCAGACTGCCCTTCCCAACGTTCCGGTCTAAGATCACTGTAATACCCGACCCTCTCGATGGAGTTCATATTGCTTTCAAGCTGGCTGAACATGCGTATCGCCCAATTCATCGTACCCGTGACCGTAAGGGCGTAGGTAACGGCCAAACTCGTAAATCCCAGATGTCTCGAACTGTGCAAATACACGGCAGCGAATGCGGCGCTGCCGACTACTCCTGCACCGAGCGTTTCGATACGAGTACCTAGCCAGCGATTTGCGGCAACGATCGTGTAGAAGGCTCGTGCATTCGTCTCCAAACTGTGTAGCATCGCGGTCTCAAAGCGGTGCATCGCACCGAAGGCTCTAATGACGGAGACTCCGACCAACGTCTCGGAAAATTGCGCGAAAATTGGTGATCGGGTAATCGAGTCGAGCCGCTGCCCTTCACGGGCGGCTGGACGGTAATAGCTCTGCACCATGAAGTAGAGATAGACGACAGGCACGAGGCTCAAGAGTGCGGCAGGTCCGACGGCAATGATGACCACTAAGGTGGTCAAAATCGTGAAAATACAGCCCGCCACCTCATGTACCGTGCGCGGGATGGTGAGATCAATCGCCTCCATATCCCGGCTGAACCGATTGAGAATCCTGCCCACTGGATTTTCCTCGAAGAAATTCATCGGCGCGCGAAGCACGGCTGCAAGCAGCGTGTTATGCAGCGTGCGTCCAGCTGAAAGACCGCGAAGAAATATAATCAATGAGCGCAGGAAAATGGCGCCGCAAGCACCGAGACCGAGAATGGCAAAGCCCAGCACGAAATGCAGAGCACTCATGCGCTCATGGGTTGACCACCAGGCCAGCCAGCCGTCAGAGCCGACTCCAAATGCCTCCTTCAACACGAATATTCCCGCAAGCAATATGAGCGTGGCCCAGGGGGCAAAAAGCTTGATGTACCGATAGTAGATCTCGGGACTTACGACTCCACTAAAGCGCTCTTCATCCGAGATAAGCTGCCGAGCGGGCTGGGCAGCACTATCCGCAATTGGGCCATCCTCTCCAAGATCCTTGGGTAGATCCGGCTCTGCATGAACAGCCGCAGTCGATAGGGTTTGCACAGGAGTGGTCGCGATTTCCTCGAGTGCCCCGTCATGATGCACACTCCACAGCGAGGCAAAGATTCCTGCTTGGGCCAGTAGTTCCCGCGCACCGCCTTGCTCGGCGATTCTCCCATTTTGGAAAACGAGTACGCGATCAGCGGCATCGACAAACTCAAGACGATGCGAGACGAGAATTCTTGTCTTCTCTCCCAATACGCCCAATATCAGGTCGTCAAAAACTTGGGCGCCGACTCGACTATCGAGAGCGCTCAATGGGTCATCCAGCAAATATATATCGGCATCGGCGTAGGCCGCTCGCGCCAAGCTGATTCGTTGCTTCTGCCCTCCGGAAAGATTGATTCCGCGCTCGCCAATTTCTGTTTGATCACCATCTGTGAACTCGAGCAAGTCGTCCTTCAGACCGCTGGCGCGCAGAATGCGATCATACCGCTGCCTATCCATCGGAAGACCAAAGAGAATATTATTTTGAACGCTGCCATTTTGTATCCAGGCCTGCTGCGGAACGTAGGCAACACTACCTCCGATCTTTACTTCTCCCCGCACGAGCGGCAGCTCACCTAACACTCCCTGCAGAAACGCGCTCTTTCCGCTACCGACTTCCCCTACTATGGCGATTAGATTCTGCGCTGGCACACACAGATGAACTCCGCGCACTGCATCAACCCCCGGGCTCCACTCCCAGCTCGCTCCCTTGATCTCGATCCCCCCAATGGTGCCCGAACGCTCCGGCAGAGCCAATTCAGGAAGCTTCAAAAAGTCCTCGATTCGCTTCAACGAAACATTCGCCTCCACGGCTGCCGCTGCAACGTCCGGCAGCATCAGCATGGCATGACGTAAGAGCGTGAAAAATGCCAGCGCCGAGAAAACATCCGACACTCGAAGCTGCTCACCGAGTAGTACCGCGGTACTAAAAGTGGCGAATGCCACGACAACGGGCGTGCTCAAAAATATAAGGGTGGAAGTTGCCTGAAGCTTGGCGAGCGTCGATAGCTGCTCGAGCTCTCTGCCGCGAACCGCCTGAACTTCTCGCTCGAAGCTGCGCTCCCAACAGTAGAACTTGATCATGCGCATGCTCATAAGAATCTCATTCATGAGCGACACGCGCGTATCACTAAAGCTCATGAGCTTCCCACGTTCGGCGATTTGGCGGCGGGACAAGAACCAAGAGATGATGAACGTAATGAGAAGCACCACCACGCCGGCTAAGGCCGGCACTCCCAGAATCCAATACAGGGCGATGAGTGAAAACGCGAGCTGCATCGGATGGAACCAGAACGAGTGAATGAAGTTAACCGCATTGACGAATTTTTGCGCGTCCGTACCCATCAGATTGATAATCTGCCCCGCGGAGCTTCGGTGCCGAGCTTCCTGCGTCAGGCGCAAAGACTTCCGATAAATGAGCGCTATCAGCGGCACTCGCACCCGCAGCATCATGCGCAGCACGATTTGGAACATATGATGAACTGACAGGCTCCCTACTACGGAGAACACGGTTAAGGCTGTAGCAAGAAGATAGCCCTCCGTCATGCTCAAGGCGGACGAATGCTCGAGCCACCGGAGCAGCGAGCGCAAAACCAGCGGGTTCCCCACCAGAACAGCCAAGTGCAACATCGAAATTAGAAAAGCCAGGCGGATATTGGGCTTTTCAAGCTGCCAGAAGGTCCAAAATATCGGTCGGTCGAGCCCCTGATTGCGCGCGAACGCTACCCGAAATGCCTTGTCTGTGTCATCAGCCTGTTCCTGCTCAGTCAGCGGAAGCAGTGTCTCCACGGTAAGCGGGGTTCTCCTGCCCTCCCGCAGCATGGGGAATGCCCAGCTAAAATAAAGCCGCTGAAGGAAAGGCGCGCTGCTTTCGGGAGAAACTTCTGACATTTGTTTGGTGGAAAGAGCAACAGTATAGCCTACGCGCGAGGATATGGTAAAGCGTTAGCTTGGAGTGCTTTTAGGCCAGCAGCTTCCTTGCAGCCGAATAGGGATCGTCCCTGCGCTCGAGGCACTCGGACGCCATCCGCCTCAAGTCGGAAGCCCGGCCCTGGAATAGTTTCTCCGTCATCAAGTCCTGCGCTATCTGGCGGATGCTGTGTTCAAGGATCTGAAGCCGCTTCTCCTTACCACCGGGAGCCTTCGCCAACCAGGTAGCATGAGCTTGCAAGGACTCAATCAGTTCGGTGATGCCCTTTTGCTCAGTTGCGACGGTCTGGACTATAAGCGGAGCCCACTCACCCTCCGCATGTTCGGAAAGCGACAAAAGCACTCGAATATCCTTATGGAGCGAGTCAGCCCCCTCTCGGTCAGCCTTGTTAATGGTAAAGACATCGGCAATTTCGAGGATGCCGGCTTTGATAGCCTGCACGCTATCGCCCATTCCCGGGACTAGAACCACGATGCAAGTATCGGCTGTTCTCACTATATCTACTTCCGCTTGCCCCACTCCAACGGTCTCGACCAAGATAAGATCGAAGCCAGCTGCGTCTAAGATCTGCACTGCATCAATAGTAGCGCGCGAAATGCCGCCCAACGACCCCCGTGTGGCCATGCTACGAATGAATACACTGGCGTCCTCGGAAACTCGACTCATTCGAATACGGTCTCCGAGAATGGCACCCCCCGAAAAAGGACTGGTGGGATCGACAGCGATGATGCCTACTTTCTTGCCGCGTTTGCGCCACTCGACCGCAATCGCATCGACAAGTGTCGACTTGCCGGCGCCTGGCGAGCCTGTAATTCCTACGACATGCGCCTTGCCGGTGCGCTTGAACAACTCGGCCTGAATTCCGATCGCTCGGGGCGTACGATTTTCACTCAACGTAATGAGACGAGCGACGGCTCGAAGATTTCCCTTTGCTACTTCTTGTATAAGCGCCTGATCAGTCCACTGCATGCACGGCAAAATACCGCAGCTTGGGCCTGGGAGCAATCAAGCTAGCGTATCCTCTAAGCCAGCTGAATAATGTCGTTCAAGAGCTGGTTAATCGTCGTAATAATACGCGAGTTAGCCTGGAAGCCGCGCTGCAGGGTTATGAGCTTCACGAACTCGTTTGCGATATCAACGGTGGAAAGCTCAATTCGTCCTGATTCAATCGATCCGAAGGTGCCGCTCTCCGCGCGTCCCACGACCGGCTCACCGGAGGCAGAGGACTGCTGCAAGAGGTTGCTACCGATGCGGGTCAATCCTTCCGGGTTGGCGAAGTTGACCATACCTATGGTACCGATAACCGCTGCTTGCCCGTTCGAAAGTCTAGCGAAAATCTGTCCGTTGGATTCGATATCAACACTGGTTACCGTGCCGACGCCTTGTCCGTCTTGTTGAATCGACAAGATGTTGGAACTTCCCGAGTACTGGGTAAATGAAGAAAGATCAAGGTCGACGGGACTAGCATCCGCGCCGTTGGACCATGGGATATTCACTGTCAACTGCGGCGAAGAACTGCCGGTTGCAAGCGTGCCGTCGCCGTTGAACTGCAAGAGAATATCGCCGTTTGGCGTGGTGAGATCATCGGTGAGCAAACGTGGGCGGCCTGTCACGCTTCCGGCGGTGTCGACTTCCTCACTGTTGACGTAACCACGAACTGTATACTCATTCCCAGCCGTTCTGAACGCAAAGAACGTAACCGTATGAGAGGCGCCGAGAGAATCGAATACCTGCGCCACCGTCGAAAAGGCAGATGCGGCGTTAAGATCCGCGTACGTTACCCCCTGCTGACCAACCGTAAACGTTGAAGGATCCACACCGGCGGGGATTCCGTCCGGGATTCCTCCGCCCATAACGGGCTCGGAGGCGTTTAGATTACCAGCTACCGCCACTTGGGTCGTCGACACGCTATTCTGGGAGACTGTGTTGACGTTGATGGGCTCCAGTGAGCCTGTTCCGTTTGCGGGGAAGCCAAGCACGGCCTTGTCAGCTTGGTTTACGATATACCCCGAGGCGTTAATCTTGAAGTTGCCGGCACGGGTATAGAAACGTTCCGCGCCGTCAGCGACGACAAAGAACCCGTTTCCGTCGATCGCGAGATCAAGCGGACGATTGGTAAACTCCAACGTTCCTTGTTCGAAAATGGTACTGACCGCCGAAGTAGTGGAACCAGATCCTACGACCTTGCCTGCGGTTTGACCGCCAGCGATCAGATCTTGAAATTCCGCTCGACTCGACTTGTAACCAATCGTACTCGAGTTGGAAATGTTGTCACCTACAACCGCGATTGCAGTGCCGTGGCTGGCGAGTCCGGAGCGTCCTGAGAACAATCCATTTACGATGCTTGGCACGGTAGTATCTCCTTAACCTTTAATTCAAATCATTCCCAAAATCTCATGCTCACTACGAGGGCATGCTGACTTCAATAACCTGCGACGGATCAATCTCAAATCCATTCATCAACAGCTTTGGTGTCGGTCCAGGTATGAAGCCGTTCACCAACCCGCCGACCTTGGCTGAAATCGTCGATTCGCCGCCTGCGGCGCTAATCGCTTGAATCTTGACTCTATAATTTCCGCTCGAGGTGCTCAGGCTAGCCAACTCGACTGTATGCTTACCACCAGTCATCGGTCCCACATCTATGGACTCTTGCACCGAGCCCGTGACTGGATCTTGGAGCTCTATCTTCACGGCACTCGCTTCTCCGGGGAGTTCGAACTTAATCGAGCCGCCATTGTTGTTCTTGACGCTTACTACATCAGAATTGAGAGTTACGTCGTGACCGAGATAGGCTGACATCGAGCTGAGGTCGGCTTTGTCGGAACCGATCTTCTCATTGATTCCAATTAACTGTTCGAGCTGCGAGAACTGGGCCAGATTGACGGCGAATTGATCGTTCTTCATCGGCTCCATCGGATCCTGGTTTTTGAGCTGCGTAACGAGCAAGTTCAGAAATTCGGTCTTGCCGAGCTGGTCGTTCTTCTTCTTCGTTTCAGTGGCAGGAGTTGCTGCCGCTCCCTGCGCTCCCGTCGATGCGGAGCTGTCCCGCAACAACATGTCTCTAAAACTCGTTCCGTTAACCATATCCTTACTCCTCGTAACCCTTAGGCTACCCAATGATCATACACCGCACGTTCACCCTCAGAGCTTCCAGAAGGTGCTTCACCTTGCACAAAATTCGGAACAGCCGCGCCCTTCCCTTTCTGCGCCCAAGCAAAAGGCTGCTGCTCATTTGACTGCTGTTCATTTCCCACAGAGACGCTGACTGAATCGACTTCCAGTCCGAGCTTTCGCAGCATGGACTGCAGTTCGTGCGATTTCTCACGCAAGAACTGATTTACTGCAGGAGTCTCGGCAACAATGCGTGCATGCAGATTGCCGTCACGCAGCGATACGTCGATCTTGACCGAGCCGAGATCAGGGGGATCGAGGCGCAACGAAATAGTCTTGCCATCGCGGGACTTGGCCGCTTCCTTCAGGGCGCTCTCCACCTTCTCCATCGTTCGCAGACTGGCGGCTTGTGTCATTGCACGCGGAGCCCGCGGAGCTTCGGCTCGCGCCGTGGAGTCTGCATTTCGGGCAAAAGAGCCGACGCCGTTCGAGGTATTGCCGGCGGGATTGACTGCTTTATGATCCTCTAAACCTTGCGCTGCTCCAATTTCGCTTACTTGCTTGTTTGCATGGCTAGCGCCTTGGAACTCCCTATCGACCGCTCTCTTGAACGACTCCAGCTGAGTCCTCCCAATCATGGCATCGACTGCCTTGGAGAGTGCATTGCGAATGCTGGCTTCCATCGCCTCAGTTGTTTGCTGAGTGTCGGATGGCTCCGCTGACTTTGTGCTGACGATATCAGGAAGTTTTAGATCGTCAGTCGGCAGTTTGTCCTTGGTTCCCTGCTCCTGGGTGCTCGATTTGGCTTCCGGCTGAACCTCGGAGATCGCTTGCTCGGCCTTGCCATCATTCTGCTTGCTGATAACCTTTGCGTCGGTAGTCGCCGCCTTGACTGCAGCCGGCTGCGCCTGAGGTGCCTCAACCGCCACAAGGTCCGCTTGATCGACGGGCTTAGCCATAGCAACGTCGGTGGACTTGAGAGCAGTGGCAGGTGACTGAACGTCTTGCTTGGCAGCACGGTCCACTCCGGCTTCTTTCCTCTCGGTTCGCGGTGTCGGCTGAGCGAGTTCCTTACCCTCTTTGAAATCCTTTGCTTCCTTCAATGGCTTTGAATTGTCGCTACTGTCGGGCTGCCCGCGCTCCGTCGTCTCTTTGGTGGACTGTTTGTCTGGACTCTTACTGTCAGCTTGGATCGGAGAGTCCTCATCGCGCTGCGGATTAGCTGTAACTACCTTTTCCTTAGAGATCTGTTCAGGCTTGACCAGCTCTGGCAGTCCAAGTCCAAAATCACTGAAATCATTCACTTTTTTTGCAGAGGGAGAATCTTTCAGCTTAGCGGCAATTTTATCCATTACTTCGGAGAACTCTTTCAGCAGCGCATCAGCCTCGGCCGAGCCATTTCCCAGCCCTTGTGCGAGGCTAGAAATGGCCGTAAGCCCATGATTAGGCTGCATTTTATTGCTCTTGGCGGATGCTGAAACCTTCATAATTCCTGGGTCTAATTCGTCAAAGTTCGTACAACTCCCTTCAACTGCCAGGCTGATAAAGAGCAAGACGTACGCCAACCAACGTCTCCAACTTATCTTCATAATTTCAGCTAGTTATCCCAACCCCTCCATCTCCCCCAAAAGCAAAATCTGCCGCCCAACTGGAATTAATAAGGGACGATCCTATTTAACTGGTCGAATAATAGGATCGTCCCTTATTTCCCGAATGGAATGAGAAAACTAAGCGAAGCAGCGTAAGTTGCGAGGGGGAAGAAGGGTTCTCACGTTGAGAGTTGAGGAAAAAGACAGCGACAATGGTTGTCCATTGTCGTGTGAGAACCCTTCGTAGAAACATGTAGACCTCAACTCATCTCCAAGTCAGCGGCCTTGCGGCTGCTGGGGAGCCGGCGACGTGGTGGTCGTCGGTTGTGGCTGACGGAGGGCGGCCTGGCGTGCCTTGAGGGCTTCCATCCGCGTCTTCAGGTTGTTCCTGAGTTCCTCCCGGACCGCAATCTGCTGCTGGCGGGACGCGTCGATATCCGACAACATCGCCGACTGCTGCTGATTGAACTGGCCCTCGTAGTTGCGATCGATGTCGTCCTCGTGTCCGTGCATGGCGAGGTTGACAACGCCAGCAACGGGAGCCGAGAGATCGCCGAGAGAGTTCCCCACAACCGCAAAGGAGCGGTTCAGGTTGTCCCACTGGCGAAACGACTTGTACGCGAAGTACTGTTGGCGGTTGCCCGTCACAGCACTCTGCAGCCCGATCTGGTTCGCCGCCAGCCCCTGGTCTTGGTAGGCCAAGTTCTGGTACTGAGCGGACAGATCGTTGTCAAGCGCCTGCCACCCGTACGCGAGTTGCTGCTCGTCGAACTGGCGCTGGCGCTCGATGTCGTTCAGCGCGATGGCCTCCTGGAGGTCCATCTGCCGCCGCACCGCTTCGTTCTGCACTCGGATTTGCTCCGCTTGCGCGACGGCGATGGGGTCGACAGGTTGCTGAACGACAATGACTGGCTGCGGGCTCGAAGCACCGGAGTTGTATCCGATGTTTCCGGCCGCAGTCGCGTTGATGACAGGAGCCACTCCTGTCCCGACCGGCGCAGCGGGTGCCGTGCTGGTCGTCGTCACTTGCCGCGCATTCGTGCCGGTGGCAGGCTTGCCACCATTCAGCAGAAGAAGCCGCGCGGCTTCGCGCTTCTGCTGTTCCGTCGGGTCCACCGGTTTCGGCGCAGGCGCCGAAACAGGGGGAGCATCCGGCTTTCGGGCTTCCTGAGCCCGGGCCGGCAGGGCGGGAGCAACTGCCAGAAGCAGCGCAACCGCCATCCACATGCGAGACACCGTCATAATTTGGTCCTCCTAGGTATGGACCACCGACTGACGCGTCGGGTGTTTGAGTCTACAGAAGCTCCACGATGAAGCCTCCTCCATAGCTCACGCACCTATCCTGGACGCCTGCATGACAAACGCCGCACGATAGATACGTGAGCTCACTCCCCGCCTCCCATCCCTCGTGAGGACATAGTGCGAGAAGAAAAACCTAATTTCTCAACGTGAGATACCCATATGAAATTGTAAACGGCAGACCATGACGGCTCGAGCTGGGCAAAATCCAGCGAAATGGAACCATCCCTATGGGTGTTATGGCGCCAGAGGCGAGGGACGACTCCTAATTAAAGGGAGCAAGATCAGTAGCTTATGCTAAATATGCTGAACCATCTCAGTGCGGTCGAAACGCACCTTCGGTAGCGAAGCATACGAATCATCGGCTGAACGATATCCAAGCGTGCAAAGCACGGTCGCCCCGTAGCCCTGAGCGCCCAGCCCCAAGATTTCATCATATTTCGCTGGCACAAAGCCCTCCATCGGGCAGGCATCAATACCGAGCATCGCAGCTGTGGTTAGCAAAGTTCCTAGAGCGATATATACCTGTCGCGCCGCCCAAGCATTCACATCAAAACCCGGGGCAGGGTTCTCGATCATGCCGAGCATCATATTTTGGAAATCTTTGAGACTCTCCGTACCAATTTTTCGAACAGCAGCGATACGGGCGATGTAGCGCTCGACGTCCGCGCGCGCAAGATTCCTCTTGATGGCAAATACGACCAAGTGCGAAGCATCCACGATCTGCGACTGTCCCCAAGAATCAGCCTGAAGGGTCGTTCGCTTCTTCGCGTCATCTACTACAAAAAACTTCCAGGGCTGAAGTCCATATGAAGAGGGTGAAAGTACCAGAGCTTGCTCGAGAGTCGCCCAATCAGCGGGGCTAATTTTGCGCTTCGGATCAAAACGCTTGGTTGCATAGCGCCACTGCAAATTCTGAATAATGGAAGCCCCTTCGACTTTGCTCATACTGTATCTCCGAAAAAATCCGTGCTCGATAGGAAAAGCTACCGCTTCCCTAAGCAGGGATCAAGGGATTGAACAAAGTACTAACCTCAGAAATACAGCCAAATTCGAAGTCCGGCTCAATATCCGTAGGCCCGCTATGCTCGGTACGCACAAACACGCTGGTCATCCCGGCATTTCGTGCCGTTAAGAGGTCGAAATGCTGGTCTCCGACATATATGCACTCTTCAATCGGCACTCCGAGTCTCTGCGCGGCAAACAACAGCCCATCAGGCATCGGCTTATGCCTATATCCGACGTCCGCGGGGGTTAGCAGGACCTTGCAGTATCGACCAATCCCCAAGCGGCCATTTGCTATGTCGAGGTGTCTTGGGGGCGCATTTGTCAGCACAGCCATTGGGACTCCAGCTGCGGCAAATTTGCTCAGCAGAGCCTCGGCGCCATCTTTCCAGTCGACCGAGTTGCCAACCCGCTCGGTAAAATCGGCGCCAAACTCACT
>JAYRHW010000108.1:0-3916 GCA_041907145.1 Bdellovibrionota bacterium | reverse complement strand
CTTTCTATGCTCAAATCCCGATTGGGAATTTCCAAACACGTCGACAGTGGTTTTGCCCTTCACGGCGGCCGCGATATCGACTCTGCCGTCTCCGTCAAAATCGCCTACGGCTACTTTCTTGAAGCGATGGCCTGTGACTATTTGGTCAGAACTACCAAAGCCCCCGGCTCCGTCACCATAGGCATAGTTGACCGAGCCCCCGCTGCCGTCGTCGATGGTATAAATGATATCCAGATTTCCATCGTTATTGAGATCGGCCATGGCAAAGTCCGAGACATTCGCGTTCATCGGATAGGGGGACCCCTGTCCTGACTTAGAAAGTCGGTTCACAAACAAAACACCGGCGGAAATTTGAACTACATCCTGAATGCCGTCGTTATCAAAATCCCCAAAGTCGATTTTGGTTGAAGACAGACCGAATAAATTGTTGACGACATCATCCTGATACCCTCCAATAACAGCACGGCCAAGTTGCTGCCCCAGCACCGTCGAGAGCGCGCCCCGCGAGCCATAGCCGAGTTGAAGCTGTAAATCAGAGCCGGATCCTGCCAGAAGACTTCTGCCATTAAACGAGGTTGATTCCGTGATGCGGTTGTACTCATCGACGAGCTTCACCGCCTCGCGATCCATGGTGATGCGCTGCTTCGTAGAGAACGATCCGTTGCTGGCACCCTGGGCTAGTTCCTTCAGGCGCATCACGATGGATCCCATCTGATCAAGCGCCCCTTCCGTGATTGACAGCGCGCTTATTCCATCATTGGCATTCCGAATAGCCTGCGTGTAAACACGACTATCGGTATTGAGTCGCGACGCAATGGAGAGCCCTGCAGCATCATCGCTGGCGCGATTAATTCGCAGCCCAGAGCCCAAACGCTGCAACGTCCTCTGCAGCGCCTCTCCGCTCTGCGCCAGTCGCCGTGTTGTCGACTGTGCTGAAATGTTACTGCCCAGGGTTACTGCCACAAGAGGTCTCTAATTACACAATCACGCGTACACCTGCACCGTGTGCATGCGAACGATCGACCGGGGATGGGCAGTCCCCTCCATAGTCTATTATCGACGAATTCCCAATAAAATTTGAATACTTCGCAGCCGGCGGCGCGATATTCTGGCAATCCCGCCGCTTGAGCCGCGGCTAACGAGGAGTTTTTCTACGAAATTCTCGCAGAAAGACCGGGGCTGCGACTAACAGATGAGTGAACGACTCATGATTGGGACTACCGACTTCGACTCAGGATGAGCTGGCTAAGGACAATCTGGCAAACTTGAACACGAGCTTTCGGCTCTCATCCGGATTTTGAAAACGTACGCTAATCTTCATCTTTCCCGGGTTATGAGCGGGATCGCCGTCAATGGATTCAACCGTACCGCGTCCAAAGCTCGGATGTATCACGACGCTGCCTGGGCTCAGTTCTGCAGGCTTCGCTAACGGTAAATGAGCGGACCAATCAGGATGGTTTGACTCCTTGGACATTTGGTCCGCCGTCTTTAGTCCTTTCGGTACGCCAGGAGGGATAGCGGAACCTGACAGAGCATAGCCCGATTTCGGCTTAGCGGCTCGCGCGGGATATGACCTGCGACTCGTGGAGCGCGGAGAATAGTCGCTGCGATATGTTGGCCGATCGGAAAGTTCCTCGATGTCTTGATAGGAGAAGGAAGGTACGGCAGTGGAGCAAAATTCCGTCGCAGCCGCATCAAGATGATCCTGGGGAATGTCTTTCACGAAGCGGCTCACCTCCCGCATCATGCCGCCAACGCCGAATCCTTCACCGGCAGAAAACATTCCGCGGTGACGAGCGCGCGTCAAAAAAAGCTGCTGCATGGCGCGAGTGATCCCGACGTAACAGAGCCGCCGTTCCTCTTCGACAGCTACTGGATCAAGAAGCGAGCGGTAGTGGGGCAATAGCCCCTCCTCCATGCCGGTCAGGAAAACCAAAGGGAACTCGAGGCCCTTGGCCAAGTGCAGCGTCATCAGCGAAACGGAAGCAGGGCTCTGCCCATTCTTACTCGAGGGCAAGTTTCCTTCTGTCGGGATGTCTGATGAAGCCGTAAGCGAGACCCTATCAAGAAACTGCTGCAATGCCTGTGCAGGCGATTCTGCGCCATATTCCATGCTTGCGCCGATTGCGACTAGTTCCCGCAAGTTTTCTAACCGGGACTCGGAGGCCGGATCCTTCAATGCCTGAAGCTTGGGTCCGTACTCCGTCTTAGTGATTATAGTCTGAATTAATTCCGAAAGCGGCGCTCGCAGGGAAAGGTCCCGGAACGAGTCGATCAGTTCAATATAAGCAGCGACGTTCTTATTTCGCTGCGCTATAGCGCGCGCCGATTGCAGGTGCGAGAGCCCCGCCTGGGCGGCTTCATCCACTATGATTTGATATGTTTGAGCACCAATGCCTCGAGGGGGTGTATTGAGGGTGCGAGCGAAGGCTTGATTGTCTTGTGGGTTCACGAGGATGCGTAAGTACCCCAAGATGTCCTTAATCTCCTTGCGATCGTAGAATTTCAATCCGCCAAAAATGCGATAGGGGATGCCGCGGGAAACAAGGGCCTCTTCAATCGCTCTCGATTGGGCGTTCGTGCGATAGAATATCGCCATTTTCGAGTACGACATGCCGGCACGGGCAAAACTCTGAACTTGCCCAGCAATGAAAGACGCTTCCTCGCCTTCATCGTCTGCCAAGAAAGTGCCGATTTCCGCGCCATTTCCCTCATCAGTCCAAAGCTTCTTTGATTTACGCGCAGCGTTCTTTTCGATTACAGCATGGGCGGCAGCGAGAATGTTGCCCGATGAGCGATAGTTCTGCTCGAGCTTTACTACCTTCGTTTCGGGGAAATCCTTTTCGAAGTCCAAAATATTTCTGATGGTAGCGCCGCGAAATGCATAGATGGATTGATCATCATCGCCCACGACCAGTAAGTTCCTGCGCGGCTCACTGAGATAACGAATGAACATGTACTGGACATGATTGGTATCTTGAAACTCATCGACCAACAGAAAATGCAATGTGCTGCGGTATAGCTGCAGCACCTCGGGATGATTTTTCAGCAGCAAAACTGCATTGACCAGCAAGTCACCGAAGTCCATGGCGTTTGCTTTGAGCAGTTCTCGTTGATAGCGCTCATAAACTTCCGCTTGCTGCCGAGCGGCAAAATCCTTTGCAGCTTTGTGAGCCGCTTCGGAGAGTATGAATGAGTTCTTGCATTGATCGATATAGCGAGAAAAAAGCTGCGGGGGGAACTTCTTTTCGTCTATCCCCAACTCCCTAATAACCTGCTTGATTACATTTTTACTGTCCTGCTCGTCATACACCACGAAATCATTGGTATAGGATAAGAGCTTAGCGTGCCGGCGAAGCATTCTAAGTGCTGCAGAATGGAAGGTAGAGATCCAAAGTCCCTGCCCGGCACTGCCAAGCAGTTGATGGAGGCGCTCACGCATTTCCTCCGCTGCCTTATTGGTAAACGTCACCGCAAGAATACTGCTCGGGCGAACTCCATGCCGCAGGATAAGGTGCGCAACACGGTGCGTCAGCACTCGAGTCTTGCCGCTGCCGGCTCCCGCGAGCACCAGTATGGGGCCAAGAAAATGCTCAACTGCCTCGCGCTGAGGGGGATTGAGCTTTGCAAGAAAATCCGGGGAGTTGCTAGTTTCTGCCGTCATCATCGGCATGCATTTTGGCGGAGAACGAAAAGATTGTACAGGACTCTACCTCTCACGCTTTCCAAATCTTAGCGGCGCAAGCCAAGTTGTGAAAGGAAAACCCCAGGGGGTGCAGGGATCCCCCTGCCCGTCTTCGCAATCTTGGCGCAAGCCAAGTTGTGAAAGGAAAACCCAAGGGGGTGCAGGGATCCCCCTGCCCGTCTTCGCAATCTTGGCGTAAGCCAAGTTGCGAAAGGAAAACCCAAGGGGGTG
>JAYRHW010000107.1:0-3823 GCA_041907145.1 Bdellovibrionota bacterium | reverse complement strand
GAAATTCTAGACGCGCTCAAAGAACTAGTAACGAGTGGGGATGTTGTTCTTGATGAGACGGGTCCCGAGGCCGTGTTTAGCCTTGCCCGTAGGCACTAGCAGGCCTAATAGCCCCCTTGCATTCCAACTGCAGTCGAGATTCCTCGGCGAGGGATCTGTCAATCCTGAAGCGCTTAGGGCTCCTATGACTTGAGCATTTGGCGCTTGTGGGGGGCAAGAACTAACAACGCACCATAAATTCAATGATCGAAGTGTCAGCGGGGACTTGTATGGCCTCGAGCCGGGTTACGGATGCGAGCGGGGGCCCCCTTCGCATGAGCTCAACGAGTTCTCTTGTGGCAAATTCTTCCCCCTGCAGCAGCGCCTCCACGTCTCCGTTAGGCAGATTCCTCACCCATCCAGCGACTGACAAAGCCTTGGCCTGCCGCTTGGTCCAGTCACGATACCCTACGCCCTGTACCCGGCCGGATACAGTGACCTGGAAGCAGGCAAGAGGCATAGGGCTACGTTCCTGGAAGGAGTTTAACGGCAGCCTGCACCAGCGGCATCTCGCTTAAGATTTGCCCAGCGTATACTGGATCCACAGGCTCACCCTTCTTTAGAAATAGGTAAAAGAGTTGGGCATTGTTCAAGTTCAAGACTCCCATCAGATATCTTGCTTGCTTTGGCGCTTCGAACTTTTGCGCCTGCACAGCACGGCCATGGACCTGAAGCTCGATTGAACTTATGTTGGAAGTAGAAAGAGTGTTTATTTGAGCATTCCCATACTTGAGGATCACTGGGGCAAGAACTGAATCGCCCTGCTGTCCCGTTCGATTTTTGTCGAGCGCGGTCATAACATCAGGCGCTGAGACGCCGGCGGGGATCCCGGCCACGCCGGTGGCAATGACGAGGCTAACTTTATGCTGATTACCAGCATCGAAAAACTCGGCAAGTTCACCATCCTCAAGACGCAGTGCCATAAGTGTCTTAAGACGAGAGGGCACCTGCCCACCAAAAAGATGGCCAGCATCTATGCGGCTCTCGCTAATGAGGAAACGCGCCATAAAAAACACGCCTGCTACCACGAGCAGTGATAGCAGGAACAGAATTGGCACCATGCGGCCGCTTCTGGCTTCAAGAGTTGCTTGCTGCGCCATGGGGAATCCAATTATCGGGTTAGAGCCGCTCGATGCCCAAACCAGACTTGAGTGATCCGAGGGTGGCCTCCAAGGCCTGGTCTACCTCGCCCGACTCCAGAGTGCGTTCACTGCTCTGGAACGTCAGACGGAAGGTCACGCGCCTAAAATCCTCGTCGGCCTTTCGAAAAGTGTCGATAACAGAAACATCGGCCAGATTCGCAGGTTTAGAATCCACAATTGCCTTTGAAATCTTACCCGCCATGGTGGTGGCAGGCAGTTTGAGGGTAATGTCTCGGCGCACAGCCGGGAAGTCGCTCGGTGCCTGATATGTTCGCGTAGCTAGGCACTTAATTAGTTTCGCGGCGTCCAGCTCCGCAAAAACCACGTCGTGCTTAAGGTCCAGCTTCTGCTTCAATTTCGGGTGCAACAGTCCGAAAGATCCTAGCGTCTCCCGGCCAGCTTTGAGAGATCCCTGGCATCCGGGATGGAGTAACGCTTCCCTCGATGGAGCGACCGCGACATGGGCGATACCCACCGAACGCGCGACATTCTCCAAGACTCCCTTAAACAGGAATAAAAGCTCCTCGGTGGTCTCAGGCTTCTGCCATTCGTGTTCCGTCCAGCGACCCGATGCCGCTAGGGTGAGGACATCGCGTTCAAATTCAAAGCTTCCGCCGGTCAATCCCAGCGAGAACACGCGCCCAAATTCATAAGCCTTAAACGACAGCACCCCGTGTCGGTGATTTTCCCCTGATAACCGCGCGAGGTGAATTAAGTTAGTGACTTTGAGGTTCGAATAGTTCCGTTCAACGGCATTTTTGATAGTCAGGTGTTGATCCTTAATCCCCGGCGCAAGCGACTCCAATAGCGCAACATCGTCCGCTGTATAGAAGATTTTGGAAATTACTTCGATAAACCCCGATCCATGGAGCGGGCCCTCGACTCGCTGCAAAAGTGTATCAACCGGATTGTCTTCCGGTATTTCATAGTCCAGCGGCGGAAGCTCCAGCTTCACCTTGTTGTATCCATGGACTCTCGCAAATTCCTCGGTAAGATCCTCCTCATTCTGAACGTCCCAGAGTCGCCAGGTAGGTACGGTTACCTTCCACTCAATCGGCGCTCCGGATTTATCAGATGCAGCCACCTCAAAGCCGAAGCCTAAGTTCTTAAGCCGGGAAGTAAGCTCGATGTCTGCTAGTCGCTGCAGATTAAGTTGCGTTCGAATAGTGGATAATTTAAGAGAGATCTTTCGCTTATCCGGCGGCGCGGGATTCACATCCTGAAAACCAAGTACATGCGACCCCTTACTCATGCCGCCACCGGCCTGCACCAAGGTAACGAGGCGCTTGAGCGCCGTTACAGTCATCTCCCGGTCCGCTCCGCGCTCAAAAATAAAGGAAGCGTCGGTAGAAATTCCCATGGCACGGGCGGTGATTCGCACTGAAACAGGATCAAAGGTAGCCGACTCGACGAGCACGCCGGTTGTTCCAGCCGTTACCATTGAGTTCTTGCAGCCAATAACACCGGCAACGGCGATGATCTTCTTCTTGTCCTTGATAACCACCGCACCTTTAGGAACGGTGTATGCCTTACCATCGAGAGCTTCAATCTTTTCAGCCTGGGTCGTTTCCGCAATCGAGATTTCACCATCAACCTTCTCACGGTCAAAGGCGTGCATGGGCTGCCCAATCTCAATCTGAATATAATTCAGAGTATCCACGATCGCGTGCTTATCCGTTGTTGACTCGGAGCCGGACATGATTGCCGCAATCTCGGGGCGGAGCTGCATATCCGAGGCCAATGCCATTTCAAGCAGTGCGTAGCGCAAGCACTTGGGGGTTTCGATTCGCACGGGGATGGAGGTCTTGCGATCCGTGAGCTCCCCGGCCACGGCGGGTGCGGAAACAGGAGAAAGTAGGCGCGCCGAAAGTTCTCGCGCTATTCCGAGCGTGCTAACATGATCGCCGCGATTGGCAAGCGTTTCTATCGTGAATACGGTTGCAGGCCCGCTGCCCTCTATCCCCTTCACTTCAGAGATAACATCATCAAACAAGGCACGAAGTTCCGCAGGCTCCTTCGTGGGGAGCTCGATGAACTTTTCAAGAATGCTGAGATGGACCTTCATACGACGCTCTTCAAAACCCTAAGATCATTCTCGTACAACATTTTGAGCGTCGATAGATTGCCGAGTTGGGCAGCCAACCGCGATGTTCCAAGGCCAAAGGCAAAGCCGCTTACCTGGTCGGGATCGTACTTGAATTCCTTCAGCACATTTCTATGCACCATGCCCGCGCCAGCGACCGTCAGCCAACCCGAGCCCCCGCAGAGCGAGCAGCCCTTGCCGTGACAAAGTGCGCAGTCAATCTGCGGACCAATGCTGGGTTCCGTGTAGGGATAGTATTTGGGAACGAATCGCACCTTGGTGCGCTTGCCGTAGAGGCCCTTCAAGATGTGGTTGATGATGGCCATCAAATGGGAGAGGGTTAACCCCTCTTCCACCCAAATAAGTTCGAATTGATGAAACATGGCCTGATGGGACGCATCTTCGGTCTCGTTGCGATACACGCGGCCAAAGGAGGCTACCTTTACCGGCAGCTTGCCCTGCTGCAACGTACGAGCCTGCACTGAGGTAGTATGGGTACGCAGCACATAGCCGTTATTCGTATAAAAAGTATCCTGCATGTCACGCGCCGGGTGATGCT
>JAYRHW010000106.1:0-27574 GCA_041907145.1 Bdellovibrionota bacterium | reverse complement strand
GTCGCGCATGGACCCATCGGCCAGGCGAGCGATCATGCGCAAAGCCTCAGGTTCAGCCCTGAACTTTTCCGCCTTGGCGATTTCCACGAGCCGCGCTTCGATATCGCCGAAATTCAGCGCTCTAAAATCGTGCCGCTGACAGCGCGAAATGACCGTCTCCGGAATTTTATGCGCCTCGGTCGTAGCTAGAATAAAAACAGTATTCGGCGGAGGCTCTTCCAGGCTCTTCAGCAATGCATTGAAGGCAGAAGTGCTGAGCATATGCACTTCGTCGATGATGTATACCTTATATCGGGAACCGGGGGGCGGCAGCGCGCGGAAGGAATCTATTAGTTCGCGCACGTTATCAACGCTGTTGTGCGAGGCGCCGTCAATCTCGCGAACCGCCAAGCTAGTACCGGATGCTATCTCCTTGCAATTTGTGCATTCCAGACAGGGCTCCGGGGTGGGCCCTTTTTGACAATTTAAGGCTTTGGAAAAAATTCGCGAGATGGAGGTTTTGCCCACGCCACGCGGTCCAGCGAATAGGTACGCATGCGCTACTTTATTGCGCTTGATTGCATTCGACAGTGTGCGTGTAACGTGCTCCTGTCCAGAAACGGAGCCGAAGCTATCCGGACGATATTTGCGGGCCAGTACGAGATACGACATCGGCTGCTATACGAAGGTAAGCAATCAACGAGAACGAGGGTAAAACGGCGGCCAGAAGACGTATCACAGAAGCAGACCGCTACGGCTGCTCCCTTCCGGGCCTGACCGGGTTTACGGGACTTCTCGCACGCACCCGACCGCCGCACCGGATTATATACAGTTTTGCCCCGAACACCAAAGGAAGCCTGATGAGGCCGCTGCCTCAGCACTGAGGCAGCCTGCCCCAGAATTGATGCAATTCATCTCATTTCCACCCGCAGCATAGGTAGTATTTCTAAGAGCTTAGGAAGTTGCCCTGCTTGGCCCAGAGATTGCCCCTGAAAGCGGGCATGAAGGCCCAACTAACACCAAGACTCCTTGCGCATCTCGCTGCCCTCGTAAACTCGCATAATCCCGCCTGGGGGATACTCATGCTCAATGAATATGAATGCCATACCGAAATCCGCGCTGCGCTCGTGCACCGAGCGCGCCAAAATTTGCGTTTGATTTCCAGTAAAGATGGCTCCTTGTTGGAGGAGCGCATTCTTGGCGGAACTACCCTGCGCAGTCTCCCGCGTCCCGAACAGCTCTCTGTTCGGTCCCGCACCGTATACCAAGGCAGCAATAAGAACAGGAACATGCGGGCAACGCTCGCCGCAGCGAAGTCGCGACCACTGCATCAACAGCGGCAGGCAGCACTGGCATGTCGCGCGAAGACGCAGCTGGCACGCTAGGAAAAGTCGTCCTGCTTCGTTTCGGGTTCGGTCACCGGCTTCACATCCTTGTGGAGTTCCAAGATTCGCTCATAGGTTTTGGTCAATTCTATGAACCGTTCCGAAGCTCTGGCATCAACTTGGTGACTCAAATCGGGATGAGCTTCCTTGACCGCTTGGCGGTAAGCCGTCTTTATGGCCTTCAAATCTGCCTCGGCTGGAAGGCCAAACACCGCCAAGCACTCACGGTACTCAATCATGCTGGGGCTCATCGATCGCACTAGTCCGGAGCGTACAAATGGTTCAATCACCTCTTCCTTCTCTTCGCGTTGCTCCTGCTCCTTCTGCTTGCGCCGCTCGTAGGCGAATCGCCGGACCCGTTCAATAAGCGCAATCAGCAGTAACACTACCGCCGCGCCTATAGGAGCAGCCACGAGAACGATGAAATACGCAGGATCAAAGTAAAATCCCGCAAATGCGAAGCGCAATTTATAGCCGAGAGGCACGCCCGTCTGAACGTATTTCATGCGCTCACGGGCAAAGAGCATCATATTGCGATCGATGTAAGCGCTGATCTGCTGCAACCGAATACGATCATTGTCACGATTCGGATCCGGGCGCAGCTGAGTCAGCTGACCAAAGTAGGCACTCAACTCATCAAGTGCTCCTTGCTGGATGAGATAGCTGGAGAGCCGTTCAAGATAGGAGATATACGCTGCCTTTACGCTTGAATCCGCCTGCGAAACCGCGAGCAGAGTCGACGACACCATGGGCTGAGCAATGACAGAGTTCGTAGCGGGTCCGAGGGTCTCCAGAGCGGTACGCATCAATTCGTGCGTGGTTGGAGTACGCTTCTTGAGATCGATGTGCGCCAAAATGAGCAACGCGTTGTCAGCCTCCTTGCGAGTCAGCGCCCGCTTCGCCCTGGTGTGCAGCTCCTCGACGAACATGGGAAGGACGATGTCATTCAGCCAAGGCTCTGATTTGCTCGTTTCGGAAATCGAGTAAAGAGAATCTAAATCTCCGCCCTTTACTTCCTCGGCTGCTTTGGAGACCTTCCCGAAAAGAATGCGCAGCTCCTGTGCTCGCGCATCCTCGCTGCCAAAAGCGGCGCTGTAAAAATCTATGTATTGGCCCATCTCATCGAATGCGTGCTCGCGTCCTGCCTCGTACGCGCGGCTCTCGACCAGACGACGCAGTGCACTCTCGTTGCTAAAAATGAGTCGAAGGCCGCTGCTTCGCAGCCACGCCCGATCTCCCAGGCCGGCTCGAAATAGAATCTCTGCGGTGACGTCGCTCGGACAGCCGCGTGCACCGAGCAGATCTCCGGCACTGCGAAAGAACGCAGGAGCTGCGCTCGATCTCTCGATCTCGCGCAGAGTGTCGGGCAACTTTGCTGCATGGGAATCGTCTGAGCGGCTGCACAGTGAGATAAGAGCCTGTGCAGCACGCTCGGGAGCATCCTGCTTAATCGAGTCTTTGACGAAGTCGATTAGGCTTTCAAAGGAAAAGCCCTTCATGCGCTCGGGTTGGGCCAGGTAGCGGCTGGCTACGGTCGATTCCAAGGACTTCTTGGCGACTAGCTCCTCTTTACCAAAGAGCGTCAGATGCACGGTATCAGCATCAACGGCCGCAATTTTATCGACTGGAAAGGTAAGGCCGGAAATGGTCAGTGAATCGGCGGCCGCGATGGTCTGCATAACGAGACCGAAGACGAGCGGCAGCAGGATAGTTAGAACAAGCGACTTTTTGACAATGATACGAGAACCTCTCCCCACCTCTAGAGATTATCCCTTCGGGGGCAATATGCCAAACACGTTCAACGCCACCGGAGCCTCAGTCTTGCTGTCTGTTTCTACGGTCACCACAGCACGCAAGTCTCGTGAAACTTTGCTCGGGTCAACCCGCACTCGCAGCACGTAGTTAGCGCCATCCTTGATGACAGCGTAATCGGCGGTCACCGCCGGATCACTGCTCTTCACCGAAGAAATTCGCACCGCGCCAGGTCCGGTATTATCGAACTTCACGCTACGTTCGATAACTTCAGCTCCCTCGAGTACCCCCACGGAGATGGTGCCCGGCGTGAGCTTCAGGGGGCCTTCCACCAACGCAAAAACAGGCACATTCACGCTGGACTCCTGCTTCCCGCGCAGGTTGACTATTAATCGGTCGCGGAACTCGCCAACAGGAGCATCGCTGGCAAGCGTTACTGCAACGCGTGCGTGCTGAGCCGTCTGTTCCAGAGTACGAACGCTCAAGAGCTTTGAAAAGCTCTTAATATCAGCGATTTCCAGGCCAGTTTCAGGCTTCAGTGTTATGCTTATCTCGCGCACGAGGGAGTTCTGGGGCGCTCCTCGCGTTACGCGGTCGAAATTGATCCGGTTTGGCTCGATGACGACATTCGGCTCTATCGTGCCCTTCATAGTGAGCGTAATGGACGGGTCCTCTTGATCGCTAGTGAATACTCGAACGAGCTTGAGCTTTTCGCCGGTAAAGTCACTGGTGTCCAAACGAACGGCAATCTTCCCCTCAGCTCCCGGCGCGATAACATCCCCGGACGAGGAAGCGGCTGTACAGCCGCAAGCAGGGACGACGCGATGAATATTGAGCGGGCCGGTGCCGATATTCTTCATGATGAAGTCATGCGAAACGGTCGTGCCCTGCGCCACCGTTCCGAAGTCAAAGACAGAGTCAGCCACTTGAGCGCGGGGAGACGGAAGCGAGGTCTCGGCGCCGGCAAACGAAACGAAGAGGGGCGATACGAGCGCTGTAAGAGCAATTACGCAGCGACAGCGGTTTTTTCGAGTTTGTCCTCGCATTTTTCATCCTCGGCAAAGACGTTAACGTGTTCTAAGAATTTCGTATAAAAATTACCGCTCTGGAAGTCGGGGTGACGCAAAATTCGGCGATGCAGTTCGATATTAGTGTGAATGCCCTCGATAATGTATTCCTGGAGCGCCACCAGCATTTTATCGATGCAGGCTTGGCGATCCCGCCCGCGAACAATCAGTTTCGAAATTAATGAATCATAGTACGGCTGGACCGTGTATCCGGCGTAAACTGCTGAGTCCACGCGGACACCGTTGCCTCCGGGCGGATGATAGCTGCTGACATATCCCGGCGATGGTATCAGTGTACGGGGATCCTCCGCATTCACCCGGACTTCCATGGTATGTCCGCTTATCTTCACATCCTTCTGCTGGAGTGAAAGCTCCATACCGGCGGCGAGTCTGATTTGCTCCTTCACCAGGTCGACATCCGTGGCCATTTCGGTCACCGGGTGCTCCACTTGCAGGCGGGTGTTCATCTCTATGAAGTAGTAACGCTGGGCATTGAGATCGACCAAGAATTCGCACGTGCCGACATTGGTGTAATTGACGGACTTACCGAGCTCCACTGCGGCATTCTCGATTTGAGTTTGAAGTTTAGGATCCAGGCCAATCGAAGGCGATTCCTCGATAATCTTCTGGTAACGGCGTTGAATCGAGCAGTCGCGAATTCCCAAATGGATTACATTGTGGAACTGATCGCCGGCAATTTGCACCTCGATGTGACGAACTCGCGGCAAGTACTTCTCCACCAGCAAGTGTCCGTCGCCAAACGCGGCCTCGACTTCGCGCTGCGCTGTCGCAAATAACTGTGAAAACTCCTCAGGCGCCTGCACAATCTTCATGCCGCGCCCGCCGCCACCAGCGCAAGCCTTCAGAAGAATCGGGAATCCCGCAGCTTCTGCGACTTTAAATGCTTCGGCTTGATCCAGAAAACCGCGCGAATCACCTGGAATCGTTGGTACGCCGGCCTTGTCAGCCGCCCGGCGCGCGCGTGCCTTGTCACCCATGACGCGCATATTGCGAACCGTGGGACCGATGAAAGTAATTCCGCAGCTGCCGCAAATCTCGGCAAATGCAGCATTTTCACTAAGGAACCCGTAGCCAGGATGGATGGCGTCAGCGCCAGTAGCAACCGCCGCGGCCATTACGGTAGCTATATTGAGATAACTATCCTTGGCCAGCGCTGGACCGATACAGACTGACTCCGAAGCCAGCTTCACATGCAGGGCGTCTTTATCGGCAACCGAGTGGACAGCCACTGTCTTGATGCCAAGCTCATGGCAGGCGCGAATAACGCGCAGCGCTATTTCGCCGCGATTGGCGATAAGGACTTTATTGAACGGAGGAGCCTTCACAATGGGAATAGTATTAGGCGTTAGGATTGATCAGGAACAACACTTCGCCAAACTCAACTACCTGGCCATCGGTGAGAAGAACCTTTTCCACCTTTCCAGACGTTGTGGCTTCTATTTCATTCATTAATTTCATGGCTTCAATGATGCAGAGCGTATCGCCCTTCTTAACTGTCTGCCCCTCGGCTACAAATGGCTCGGCATCTGGGGACGGTCTGCGATAGAAGGTGCCTACAATCGGCGACTCGACCTTCACCAGGTGGCTAGGTACAGCAGCAGGGCCGGCTGGGGCAGCCTGTGGCGCCACGGCAGGCAAGGCATGGCCATTTACGGTGCCAGTAATAGCTGGCTCGACGTGATGATACACGGCGGCCGCGGCAGTAGCTGCCGCTACACGAGCGCCGCGAGCTAGGCGGATATGCGTACCGTCCTGATCAATCTCGAACTCGGTGACGTCGGTTTGTTTGAGAATATTGATAATTTCTGCGATCTCTTCAATTTTCATATCGGCTTCTAATGAAGTCTAACTGGCTCTAACCAATCCAAAGTTGGGCCCTAGTCTGCCATAAGCAGAAAAATAACTCCAGTCTTCGGATTTTATTGATAAATTTTATGTCTCTACCACAAAGAGCCACGCGGGCGCCGAGGAAGAAACAAGAGAGACTGATAGTTGGCTACCTCTTAGGCTTTTCAGCCCCAATTAATTCCAACTCATCAAACTCAAAATCAGTCTCCGCCACTACTTCAGTCTCAGCCTGTTTAACTGCCGCGGACAGGCTTGTTGACCCAGGCGCGAGCTTCTCCATTAGCTTAATGAGTGTCTTGCTCTCAGGCATGGCTTCTCTCAGAGCTTCTATTTCCCTAACGGCAAAGCCGTACATGCCGCCCTCGTAGAATAATCGCGCTAGAACCAAGCGGCCCTGATGGCAGGTCGGATTCTTTGAGAGTCCAATCAAGCATGTCTGCAGCGCTTCCGTGGCAGCACCGCGCTTACGTAAAACTTCTGCGAGCTCTACAAATAGCGGATTGCCCGGATCGGCTGCCACGGATTGTCTAAGTTCATTCTCTGAAGACATACCCCCATCCAGTCACTAATCAAAAAAGGGAAGGGCCCGCAAAGCGAGCCCTTCCCGAATCTAACTAGTCTGCAAAGCAGACTCACGGTCAACTTTTAGCTTGCGCAACGATTAAACGGAGCGAAGTTAAGCGTTACCGATGCCGAGATATTGACGGTATCACCACTGTCATTAGTGCCAGTCAGTGTGATGCGGACACTCTTAAAGCCAGTGCCTACAGTAACGTTTGAACCAGCACCTACAAAACGCTTCTCCAGCAGGCTCGTATCATCAAAGGGAATGTTGGTTGTATTCTGGCTTCCAGTAACTGCCTGGAACGCAAGCATCCTAAGCTCTCCCTCGCCGCCACCACCTTCGACAGCCGTAGCCTCACCGATAAACGACACGGGACCGTACTCGGTACTATCAACCGTATAGTTCATCTGGTTGAACTTAACTGCCTGATTGGTGTTATTAACCACACGAACATTCAGGACGGTATCAAAGAACGGCTCCAATGTAATGACAGGGGTCGGCGTTGGCGTTCCAGCTCCTGCGTCTCCGGTCTGAGTCGTGCAAACTCGCTGCTTGGTATCAATCGAGAAATTGGACGAGCTGGAGCTGCCTCCAGTTCCGGCGTCATCGAAATACGCATTGGTGATACGAATACCATCGGTATCGGTACCGCCAACTCCGCCGCTATCCGAAGTATCGGAACCACCACCCAATCCACCGCCACCAGCGCCTGGGAATCCAGTGAAGCCTGTCGGAATCGGGCCACGACACTTAACGTCAACGAGCTTGCGCTTATTCGATCCGACTGAAAGTCGGCATGCAAGCTGATAGCTTCCTGGTGCTGCGCATCCAATGACGCCGCTGATATCGCCAGAGGAGCTCGTGGTCTCTGAGCCGCTAGCTGGCTCGAGGATCGCTACGCCAGCCTCTGAGTCACAAGAGACCTTCATACCCGATACGGGACGGCCTTGCGTGTCTCGCACGCTAACTCCGAATCCAGAGGTATCGGCGACAGACATGTCAGCATCGAGCACGTTGAGTGCCATCGAGCCCGTGTTGGCATCAGAGCCGACGAACTGCCCGCCGGAGAAATCTGCCTCACCTCCATCGGTGCTGCCAGTACAACAGGCCAGTACCAGCCCGATTGTTCCAAGAGCGGAAGCGAAAGCAATTGAGCCAAGCTTTCTGTTATTCATACATTCAATCCCTAATCGTTACCTTGTACGAGAAATTCCCCTAAGCCAAACCTCTAGAGCGCGCCCGGCTCGCCGTTGGTATCGCTCTCAGACGGGGGAGTTCCCTCCGTCGGAGAAATAATCGTGTCGTCGTTGACCTGAACAAAAAGGTCCGCGGCATTTGTATCCCAACGATCGCCGGCCGTTCCAACGCCAGTCACCACCGTGCGCACCGTCATTACGAATGGACGCTCGGGAAGGCTGTTGCGGTTCAAGCTCATCCACTGGCGAATTTCCGCCGGAATGACCGGAACCTGTGCGAACGCGCGATTGGATAGACCGGTGAAACCACCCGGCAAGGACGAACTGGGGGCAGTCGTTGCCGAAGTAGCGGGCCCTAATGTCATCGAGAGCGCATAGTTCGTGGTCGGCGGCTGGGCCGAAGCGCCTGGAATGTTGTACTCGAAGAATACCTGGTCAGTGCGGATGGCCTGAGCAACCAGATTGCTTTGAATACCCACGACGGCAAGCACCGTTCCACTGCCAAGATTATTTCCACTTGGCGGCGTCTCATTCTGATCGGAATCACTGAGCAAAATGGACAGACCTGTCAGCTGCACCGGTAGGTCAGTGGCGCCGCTGGATGGCAGGGCGGCAAAGTATCCTAACAGTGTGAAGCTCGCTCCCTGGTCATTGTTTGTTGCCGATCCGCAGCCTACGACCGCGAGACCGACAGCCAAACCCGCGAGCAGATTTCTCATTCTTGCGTAGCTAAAGCGCATAGTCAGACTCCCTTAAAATTCTTACGAGGCAACCTTCATAGCAGCGTCATCGAAGCTTCCCTCAACGATACGTGGCGTGATGAAGAAAATGAGTTCTTCATCAGACTTATCGATGCGGGCGCGCCGGAACAGATGCCCGAGGAACGGAATGTCCTTGAAGAACGGAACACCCGACACGTTGTCGGTATCCGCAATCTTGTATATTCCGCCCATTGCAAATGTCTGTCCGCTGGAGACAAGAATCGTCGAGGTTGCACTGCGTGCTCGCTCAGAAGGAATTCCGTCCACAATTCGATCACCGAAGGTGCTGGACTTCGCATTGATATCCATCAACACGTAGTAGTCAGGCGAGGCTTGCGGAGTAACATTGAGGGTGATACCAACCTCGATTGTCTCCGTTGCTACGCCGCCCGAACCGCCAGCAGCGGTGGCTCCTTGACCTACCGACACGGAGTTACCGCCGCTCGGAGTCTTTACGCGAATCTTCTCGACACTCTTAATTTCGGCCGCCTTGTTATTCGTGGTCGCTACCGCAGGACGGCTGACGACTCGAACCTTGCCCTCAGTCTCGAGAGCGCTAATGCGCGTGCTCAATGTCTGAGATCCGTCGGCACTACCGAACAGGAAGTTGACTGCCGATCCGCCAAGCGCCGATACCGACGCTGGGAAGCTCGAAGCACTTCCGCCAGGCAACCCGCCGCCGATGTTCACGCTGTTCGGGAAGTTATTCCCCGTGGCGTTTCCAAGCTCTGGCGAACGGATGTACTGGAATCCGAGCTCAGCGCCAAGGTCGCGCAGCAAGCTGCGGCTGGCCTCGACGATCTGCGTCTCGAGCAGGACCTGCGGAGTGCGCAAATCCAACTTCGCGACGAGCTCGGCGACATTTTTAATGCCCTTGCGAATATCCTTGATGATGATTTGGTTCGTACGCTCATCATACGTCACCGAGCCACGCTCGCTCAGTACCGTCTCAACGAGAGGCTTGAGATCGGCAGCCTTTGCGTAGCTGATGCGGATGTACTTCACCGAGAGCGGCTCGAGGTCATCTTCGGCCTGCTGAGCCTGCTTCAAAGCCTCGCGCTCTTGGCGCAGCTTCTCGACAGGAGCAATGCGGATGACGTTTCCTTCCTGGACCTTATCCAATCCGTTGGTCTTGAGGATAACGTCCAAGGCCTGATCCCAAGGAACGTCGATCAAGCGCAAGGTAACTTTTCCGGTAACATCCTCGCTGGCGATGATGTTGAGGTTCGAAACCTCGGCGATGATTCGAAGCGCGTTATCGATATCGGTGTCCTGCAAGTCGAGCGAGATAAGGCGTCCGGTATACTTCGGAGTCTCATCGAGCAGCGTGCCGACATCGGCGTCAAGTCCGGTGTCAGCAGCTTTCGCTTCCGTTCCGCCTTCTGACTTAGTTACCTCAGCCTTCGGAGCATCGGCAGCCGGAGCTGCGTCAGCTTTAGCTTGAGCGCGAATATCCGCTTGAGCCTCGCTACGTGGAGCAACGATGATGCGGTTATTTTGCGTCTGAGCAATCAAATCTGAATTGGGATTTGCGAAAATCCTGAGCAATACGTCCTTGCCCTGAGGCACGGGACGAACCGAGCGAATCTGCCCCGAGCCAGGTGCTGCCACGAGAGCAGCAGAGGCTGAGGGATCCAAAGCGGCGCCTTCAAGCGTCAATACATACTCAGAAGGAGCGGTCTTCTTCAGAGTGAAGAATCCAGCCGATTCCATATCGGCAACAATCATGTTGCCGGTCGTGCCGCTCTCGATGCTCACACCTCGGAGCACCGGCGCGTTATCCGCAATCGTCGTCGTCGCAGCTGTGGCACTTGCGCCATGCTCGAGAGCTGCGGTTTTTGGAGCGGTCAGCTCCGGACTCTGGAATGCCGCAATGGAAGACTCTGGCGCAGGGGCGAGAGTTTCATTCGAGGCAGCAGTCTCAGTGGTCGAGGGAGTGCTCGTATACGCATCCGTCGGTTGAGAAGTAGTCTTGCCCGCGCAGGCCGAAATGAAGGCGATCGAGGCGAGAAGAAACACTACGCGAGACATCCGCATACTCTTCGCGGCAACGTTCATGAGATTTCTCCCTTACTAACTAAAATAAACATTAACACTGCTTGTAAAACCAACTTCCCAAGGGCCGATAAACAAGGCGTATTCCCTGGGGGCCAATTAACAAGGCGCGATATTAAAGACCCTACCCCAAATGAGGGTCCTTACTAACAAAACAAAACAAGCACCAAAACCATCGCTTTAGAGCGAGAAGCTACACGTTTCGATTCACGCAGCGCGCTGACAAAAACGGGCAGCTGGAAGCGAAAATGAACTCAAACAACACTGAAAGCGAGCGATAAGTCTTGAAAAGTTTCACGAATGATACCTATTGCCAAACTTCTCTTGCAAGAAGCAAAACCACTCACAAACCTCGACGACGCTGAGACAAAGAACAGGAGTCCTGGGGCGCGTCGCCAATTTTGAAATACACTACTGACCAAGGTTGAAATAAAAAGATTCACGCTGCCTGTCAATGCATATTTTAGCGATAACACTAGATTTCTGCGGGATTGCGCGACGAGTCACCCCGGCATCTAAGCAAGCGCGCGCCGAGGGAAAATTCCAGTCAGCTGACAGGCAAAATCCGAGAACGACGTTTTAAGACCGCTACTTCTTACGGCGCTTTTTCTTGTCCTCGGCTTGCGGAGTCTTGATGCGTTCCTCCTCGTCCAAATAGCGGAAAGTGGTCGCCGTGCAGTCGGTCTTGATGCGCATCTGATCGTCACCATCCGGTAATTTCGGCTCTTTCATGGAAATCTGATTGATATTGACGATGCGGGGCAAGCGTCCGACCTCATCAAAGAACGTGGCAACCTGATGAAAGGTTCCCTCGACTGAAACTGAGACCGGCACTTCCGCGTAGAATTCGCGGAATACTTCCGGATTCGGGCGAAATAGGCTGACTTCCAAGCCAGCATCGCGGGCCAGGCTGGACATATTGTTCAACAAATCAGGAATCTCTTTTTCGTCAGGCAACTCCTGCAAGGCAACCTTCAGCTTCTCCTCGAGCTCCTTCACTTCCTTTTTGAATTTTCCAAGATTTCTGGCCAAGCGCTGCTCATGTCCGATCTGACTGTTGAGTGTCTCGATCTTGCCGCGAAGGTCCTCGTGCTCAGTGACCTTGGGGCCGTAGAAATACTGCCAAAAAACGAAGCAGATGAAGAGAATACTGCCAGCCCAAATGCCGATGCGATGGCTGAGCGGGCGATCGAGGATACTTTGAATAATTGGGTTCATGCTCAACCTCACAACTTATTAGACGTGGCGGGTGCAGCCGCGGCTTGATCCTTCTTGGCCTTGATCTTTCCCGCATAGCTCAACTTCGCATCAAGCGAGAAGTCGCGAATCTTCGCTCCCATTTTTTCGACCGTGCGTGTTTCGTTCAGCTCCACTCCCGTAAAGTAGTCGGAGGAAGCCAGATCCTTCATGAATGCGGCGACAGTCTGACTGTCCAGCGCAAAGCCCATAATGCGAAGGCTGCCATTCTGCTCCTTCATCTCGGTTACCCAGGCCCGCTCAGGCAGCGACTTGTTCAAATCATCCAGCACTCGGACGGGGCCAACCTTGCTGCGCTTGAGCGTCGCAATGACGACGAGCTTGTCGTTGAGCTCGGCGCGGCTCTTATCCAAATCCTTGACCTCTTTGGTGGTCTCCTGAAGTCTGGCGAGCTGCCCCTCAAGTTTGGACTTCTCCGTCTGGAGCGAATTCACCTTGCTGCTTATCGAGCGCTGCATGAAACCAAAGACGCCGATGCAGAGCACGAGTGAAAGCACGTACGCAGCAACGACTACGGTGCCCGTATTGTCTTGGGCGGTATCATCGCCTAACAGATTAATTTTAATCACGGCTAATCCTCGTCATATTCTGGGATAATCTTATCTCCGGGTTCTCGAATGCCGAGACCGACCGCCACCGACATGAGCGGACCCACTTCCTGCAGGAATGCTGCATCGAAACTGTCACCCTTCTCTATGCCACGCAGCGGATCGAGCAGCTGGCACTTGATACCGGTTCGTTCGCTCAGCTCCTCCGGCAATCCTTTCACCAGCGATCCGCCGCCGCAGAGCATGATTGTCTCGATTTGCTCCTCGGAGGCCGCCGCATTCCAAAAGAAGCTCAGCTGTCGATTCAGCTCGGAAGCCATGTATTCTATGTTGCGATCCAGCACATCCTGCACCGCACCGGCAATCGCGTCATTTTGCGCACTCGTGCCGGCACCGCTGGGCTTCTTACGCTTCAGGGCCTCGGCCTGATCGGCGGGCACTCCCATGACTTCAGCGATTGCATCGGTGAACAGTTTTCCACCAACGGCTACATCTCCTGTGAACAGAGACTGCCCGTCCTTGCAAATGTTGATACTCGAATAGCGCGCCCCGACATTGACGAGTGCCACGGCTTTCGAGGTGAGCTCCGGGTAGTTGAGTTCGAACATATTTTGCAGCGCAAAACAGTCTACATCCGCGACTGCAACCTCCAGACCGGCGTACGAAAAAGTCTCGAGAAAACTATCGAGAATCTCGTTCTTCACTGCCACGAGCAGCACATCGAGCTGATTTTTCCCGCCTTCGCCGATGATATGGTAATCGAGGTGCACGGCATCGATATTATGCGGGATGAAGTTGCCGGCTTCGAACTGTAGGTTGCTGGCCAGCTCGGCGAGATCGAGCTTCGGCATCTTGATCTTCTTGGTAAAGACGGAGGGCCCGGGAATGGCTGTCGAAATACGCTTATCCGCTACCGAGTTCGCTTCGAGCAGCGCCGAAATCTGTTCGGCAATCTTGTCACCCTTGGTGATGGAGTTGTTGGAGAATATTTCATAGCTGATCGGAGCTACTCCGATGTTGACCAATTTGGGGCGTGGGCCCGATGTGTCGAGTTCAATCATTTTTACAGCAGTCGAACCTATGTCGATGCTGATGAGCGACTCTCTCTTACGGAATAGCGACTTAAAATCCATTGGAAGCCCTTTTGGAACGCTCCAAACTCATGTGAGTCTCGTGGGGAGCTGCAACTTCACTATATGATGCATGAAACCAAGCGACTATTGCTGACAATGGCACGTTATGAAGGTGGAAATTCCTCAAAAAGATGAGATTATGTTCTAAATAGGTGCTGCAAATGAGAGCTGCAATTAAAGAGCGGGCTTCGGAGACGGAATTCCCCTACTTCAATCGGTCATGGCTAATCTCGTAAACGTTGTTATCCCCCCGCTGGACTCGCCGCTGACCTACGGCGTCCCGGAGAGTCTCGCCTCCCAAGTTGCAGTTGGCTCTCGAGTCGAGGTGCCGCTCGGCCGACGCCGTGCGCTGGGATACGTGGTCGCCACTAACGCGAGACCTCCCCTCGTGAAGGACGACAAGAAGATCGAAGTAAAATCGGTCTTCGATACCGATGAGCCGCTGGCGTGCTTTAGCAGGGAGCAGCTCGACTTCTTTCAATGGATCGCAGACTACTATGGCGAACCGCTGTCAAATGTCATCGATGTAGCAATTCCACCCGTCGTTCCACGCCGCTTTGAACGCCTCATCTCGCTCAGCAGCAAGCTGCCCGAGAAACTCCCCGCTAAATCTCAAGGCGAACTGCTGCGATTGCTGGCGCAGGAAAAGGCTCCAGTCGATTTGGAATCATTGGGGCGCCGGGTCAAGGGTGCCTCCCGTGTGGTCAAGTCACTGCAGGCCAAGGGCTTGGTGAGGCTCATTGAACGGGAAATCGTCGATCAGCATCTCAGTGATGCGGAGCCGCCACCCGCATGGGCCAAGGAGTCAGTCGAGCTCAATCAAGCTCAGCGCCTCGCACTCGATGCTATTAACTCCGCCCTAGAGCGCCGCCTATTCGAAGCTTTCGTACTGCATGGCATCACCGGCAGCGGCAAAACCGAGGTGTACATTGAGGCCATCAAGCATGCGCAGGAGCGGGGACTAGGTGCATTGATCATCGTTCCGGAGATTGCGCTCACCCCGCAGCTCATCGACCGCTTTCGCGCGCGATTAGGGCAAAATATCGGAGTACTCCACAGCGCCCTGCACAAGCGCTCGCGCTGGGACTCCTGGCGTGCGCTCCTGGAAGGGCGCTGCACCGTTGCCATCGGTGCGCGCTCCGGAATTTTTGCTCCCGTAAAGAATTTGGGCCTCATCATCGTCGACGAGGAGCATGAGAGCTCATACAAGCAGGCGGAGGGCTTACGCTATAACGCCCGGGATTTAGCGCTGGTTCGTGCCAAACTGCAAAAGTGTTCGGTGGTTCTCGGTTCGGCCACTCCCTCCCTCGAGACGTATCTTAACGCCGTTACCGGAAAATATAAGCTCCTCTCGCTGCCAAGCCGCCACGCTGCCAGTCAGTCGCTCGAAATGCAGGTGGTCGATCTCAACACGGTCAAACCTTGGGACATGCCGTCCAAAAACATTTCACCGCAGCTTGCCGAAGCAATTACACAGGCCCTCGAACGCAAGGAACAAGTATTTTTGCTGTACAATCGACGTGGATTTGCCAGCTATCTGCAGTGTGAAGTTTGCCAAACGACGGTCGATTGCCCCAACTGCAGCGTGACGCTTACCTATCACAAACACCGGAACTCGCTGCAGTGTCACTACTGCAACCTCAGCGTCTTGTCCCCGCAATACTGCTCGCAGTGCCAAGGCAGTGATGGAAAGGGCGGCGCGCCGCTCCTGCAGCGTGGCGCGGGCACCGAGAAGATATTCGACGAACTGCTGGCCTTGTTCCCGCAAGCCCGCATCGCGCGACTCGACCGAGATGCCGTGCAGGATGCTGCGAGCTACCGTGCGCTGCTCGATGCTGTTCGGGATGGTTCTACTGACATCCTCGTCGGCACGCAGATGATTGCCAAGGGACATGACCTGCCAGGCGTCACTCTGGTCGGGGTTATCGACTGCGATGTGGGCTTGCACATGCCCGACTTCCGGGCCGGCGAAAGAGTCTTTCAGCTTCTTACACAAGCATCAGGGCGCGCCGGACGAGGAGACAAGCCAGGCAGTGTCGTCCTGCAAACGCGCGCTCCCAAGAATCATAGCATCGTCATGACGCAGCAGAGGGATTTCGATAGTTTCGCCAAGATAGAGCTCAACTCCAGAAAGAATTTAAGCTATCCGCCCTATACCCGAATCTTGCGCATCATTATTAGCGCTGCCAACCGAGATTATGGCGCTCGCTTTGCCCGCGCGCTGCGCGGAGTGATCGATGCGAGCATGCAAGCCAGGAAATACCCTCTTGTGGTGCTTGGACCAACTACGGCGCCTATCGAAAAACTTCGCGCCCTATGGCGCTGGCATTACTTGATCAAGGCCAAGAGCGCCTCGCAACTGAATCGCATCATGCATGATGTGCAGCACAGCATCACGCCCAACAATCATGTGCGCGTAGTCTTTGATATGGATCCCCAAGATTTAATGTGACGCTCGGCCAAGCAGCGGAAGCAACAGATCGATAAGTCCCCCAAACGAGCCGTTGGACATAATCAGGAATACGTCGCCTTTTTTCGCCTCGCGCCCAAGAGCGCCGGCGATGCTTCCGGCGTCCGGCAGTGTCCGGCATGCCGTACCCGCGGTGTTGATGTTTTGCGAGAGCACGGAAACATCGAGCAGATCATCTTTAGAATCGTTAGCGCGGGCGGTCACGTCGCAGAGCAGGGCCTTATCGGCAAGCCTAAATGCCTCTACGTACGCCTGCTGGAAGACCTTCTTGCGGCTGGTATTGGATCGCGGTTCGAATACGGCCCAGAGATCCCTTCCTGGGTAAGCCTGGCGAATCGCCTGAATGGTCTCCCGCACGGCAGTGGGATGATGCGCAAAATCTTCTATGACCGTAATTTCATTCTCGTTGTAGCGGACTTCCTGCCTGCGCTTTACGCCCTTAAATTTCGCCAGAGCTCCGGCTACCTTGGCCCCGTCGAGCCCGCGCAAATCTGCTGCCAACAATGCAGCCAATGAGTTAAGGACATTGTGCGCACCCGGGACACGAAGCTGCCAGTGTCGCGACTGCCCATGGGCGCCGCGTGCCTCTATGTTCTGAACCCCGTCACGAGCTGACACCGAGGCAATAGTCCAATCTGCGCCCGCCTTAGCCCCATAGGTCACAATTGAACAGGGGCACTCCCTTCTCCACTGGGAAGCTAAACGGGAGAGATTATCGTAGTCATTACAGCAGATGACCGTGGCGCCGCTGGGGAGTCTTCGCACCTGCTCATCAAATACCTTCTCGATCGACTGCAAGTCTGGATAAATATCCGCATGATCATATTCAATCGAAGTAATAATGAAGGTTTCAGGATGATAGAAATTAAATTTGGGGACTTTGGCAAAAAAGGCGCTATCATACTCATCTCCCTCGACAACGCTCACCGCTCCCGCACCAACACAGAGACTCCTTGGCAAATCCCGAGCTACACCGCCAATAAAATAGCTCGGGCGCTGTCCGAGCGTGTCCATAAGAGCGGCTATCATGGCAGTCGTGGTGGATTTGCCATGCGTTCCGGCAACAACGATTGAATGCCGCCCGGCAATAAGCAGTTCATGAAGCAATTTCGGAAAGAAGCTGTAGGCAATTTGCCGCCGCTCTACTTCATCGACTTCCGGGTGCCCATAGCTAACGGCATTCCCGATCACGACCGCCTGCACATCGGCCGCTACATTCTCCGCTCTATAGCCTTTACAGAGTCGCACTGCCGAATTGGCCAAGTAGCTGCCCATCGGCTCATAAAATTCCTTGTCACTGCCAGAAACTTGGTAGCCTGCCTCGGCAAGCGCAACCGCAAGTTGCGCCATTGCGACACCGCTGACACCGATCACATGAATGCGCGCGCCAGTGCTTAACTCACTAAGGTTGAAGGCGCGCTGTGCGGAAAAATAATCTTTTGGCATGACATTTCACTAGCGGACGGAGCAGCTACTCTTTTTCCTTCTTGTCGCCGCCCATCATCGCCTCGGCTTCCGAGAACTTCTCGTAGAGCTGCGCGTACTCGATGTCGAGAGCGTCATAGCGCTGTTTCATGATGAAATATTGTTCGTTGCCCATCTCAATCTGTGTGAGCAGATCGGTAATCTTCATCTCAGTGTTCAAAAGCTCGCCCTTCATGCTCTGAATCTGATCCTGCACCTGCGCACTAACTTCGATTTGGCCGAGCAGTTGGTCTAACTGCTGAACCGATGAGGCAATCTGAGCCTTGAGCGCCTCATTGCGCGCGGTGAGGTCCTTCTGCTTCTTGTTGAGAATATTGAGCTCTTCCTTGGTCTCGATGCCGCTGGCTTCGAGTTCACGCTCAATTTCCTCGAGCTCGCGCAAGCGTGTCTCGATGGTCTCGAGCTCAGCTTGGGTGATGGTAATGCGCCCGCGCTCGGCCTTGAGAGCTTCCTGCGCACTACGCAGTTCCTTAGCCCGCTCGATGAGCGAAGGCAGTTCAACCATGGATCCGTATAACTGCTCGAGCTTCTCCTTGAGAGATGTCACGAGCTTGGAGCGGTCCTCGAGCACCGACAGCGCCCCGCCCGTCGAGGCCACCTTCTGCTTTTGTAGCAGGTAAAAAAGTCCGCCCACTGCCGCCGCAGCTTCAATCAGACCAATAACCAGCAATAGCACGATGCTCATTGCTTGGCCTCCTCGGAGCTTTCCTCGGAAGCTGCCTCGCCTTCAGAGGATGCTGCTTCTGCAGATTCCTCGGCAGGAGCTGCCGGCGCGGCGGGAACTTCCTCCGGCGCGGGTTTCCCTTCAGAGACTGCCTCGGCGGGCTGAGCAGGTGCCGCGCCCACCGACGGGCCGGGCGAACCGCCCTTGTAAAACTTGAGCGAGCCGGCGCTCTCAGCGTTGAGCCGCGGATCGTTGAGATCGATCTCGGTCTGTGCCGCTGCGGCTTCCAATTGTTGAATTGCTGCTTCGACATCAGTCACCGATTCGAACTCGGGAACCTTGAAACTTACTTCGCTCTGCGCCTTCTTGAGCATCAGATGCCCCGCAAACCCTGCCGCCGCATTCAGGAGCGTCAGGAGTAGTATCGGCAGAATTGGCGAGGGGGCCTCTTCCTCCTCCTTCTTAGGTTCAACAACGACATGAACTTCCTCGCTCTGTTCTCCAGCTGTCACCTTCTCGAAACTTATGATGTTGCTGTCTTCCTTTACTCTGCTCTTCTTTTTGGTCTCTCCGGATAAGAATGCCTGGACCTCGTAGCTGCCGTCATGCGGCAGGGCGGCCACCGAAGCTCGATAGGTCAAGGCATCGCCGGCTGAAGCCGCTGAGAAGGCAAAACGCTTATTGTTCTTGTCGATAGCAACGATCTTAACTTCGGCATCCTTGAGGCCAGCAACCTCGGGTGAAAGCTCTACCAAGAACGAGTCCCCAGTCTGGGCTTTGGTTTCGGCTGGGGCAGTCTCCTTCTCTCCGTGGCCGCTCGGTGCCGCGTGGTCGCCGTGTGCTCCTTCCGAGGCGGGAGCCGCATGGCCCTCTGCTGCCGCAGCTTTCCCCGCGTGCTCCGAACCGCCGACCGAGAGGGTGACAATCCGAGGCTTTACACGAAAGGCTAACTGTTGTCGGCGCTCAAAGGTGGGCGCCTGGGCCACGATTTGGAGACGGTACTCTCCGACTTCCTGGAGATCGACAAGGAAGCTGAATATTCCGTCATTAGCAATCTTGTCGCCGTGTGTTCCATCGTCAAACAAGGCCTCGCGCATGACAGGCTCCGATACTCGATCGGTAGGAATAATCTGAAAGGCGTAGCGAATCGCCTGCGTCATCTCAGGAAGCACGATTGGCTTCTCGGATTCATACAGCCGAGCCTGCAATAGCGCCGGAGTGCCGAGGTTTAGTGAGTTCGGCCAATCAGTGACGAGCTTGAGATTCGTGAGCACGGTGGCAAAGCCGTCATTGGTTGGCAACCCAAGCACCTTCCAGTCTCCAATCTCAGGTTTTTGAATGGTGATAACGTCGAACTTCTGCCCCTTGAACCACTTGATCCCCTCCTGGCTGGTCGCGGCGGAAATTTCCTTTCCCGACGGGGTGAGAATCTTAACATCCGCTCCCGGCTCCCCATTCACGTAGAATGTTGCCTCGGAAATATCGGCATCAATCTTGAAGCCCTTGCTGGTAAGGGGAAGCATTTGGGGCTTCTTCACCACCAGAAAGAGATCGGCGTAGGACCGATGAACATCGTCAGAGTTCGGGGTGAAAAAATGACTGCCCTCGGTGCCGACAGCGATCTGCGCGAGCAAATCCTTGTCGGCCTGGTCGCTAAAAGAGAGGGTATGAACCTTGATACCCTCGGCCTTAAAGTCAGGCAGCGCCTTATTCAGGAGATCAGAGGTCAGTGTCGCCGCTGCCCCGGCCGCCGGCGGAGGATCCATCTTTCCATCCGAGAGCAGAACGATCGTGGGAGAAGCTCCCTCACGCTTGGCTGCCCGCAACATGGCCCCAGCAGCATTGATGCCTACTGAGAGATCCGTAAACTCTCCCGAGTTGCCGACTTTCTCTATATCCTTGGCAATCGACTGCTCCTGATCGGGAGCATAATCGGACAGCGGGCGAATTACCTCGGCCTTGTCAGAAAACCCTATGATGCCCAAACGATCGCCTGGTTTGAGAAATTGCACGAAGAGCTTGGCGCCCTCGTCACGCAGTCGCTGCGGATCGGTTTGACGCATACTTCCGGAAGCATCGAGCACCAAAACAGCATCAACTTTGTCTGTCGACTCGACCTTAAGCTCGCGCTGCTCCGCAGCGAGTGGAAGTGCTGCGGTGAAAAACACGCATGCCGCAGCCAGCGAGGTCATTACTCGAAGACATCCGGCAGGGAGCAAAAGCTTGGTCATTGGGCCTACAGAGAGCGCGAGATCCGAGATAAAACAATAGGTTAGCCAGAAAAGCTTAGGCTGTAAACCCAAAAACCGCCAACCTCGCCCGAGCGCTTAAAAGACGCTACACTTGTTCGCGTTATGTTTTGTAGGTTGCTATTCGTTTTCTCATTGCTGCTAAGCGGAGCTGCGTTCGCCGAGTCCGAACCCCCCTTCGAGCTGCCCAAGGCCGCGGAATTGGCCAAGCTTCGCAGCGCCATCATTTACACAGAGAAGGGGGACCTCTATTTCGAGCTTTTTCCCGAGGATGCTCCCTGGCATGTGGCAAATTTCAAGTACCTTGCCGATAAGAACTTTTACAAGGGTCTGACTTTCCATCTCCTTTATCCAGGCTATGTCATCCAAGGGGGATCGCCGGATGGCAAGCCCTCAAGCGGCCCCGGCTACGAACTCCCGCCGGAGTTTAGCAAGCAGCCGAATGAATTCGGCAGTCTCGGTATGGCACGCAAACCTGACTATGTAAATCCAGAGCGCCGCTCGAACGGATCCCAATTCCATATCTTATTGTCTGACGCTCCCCATATGGACGGCTCCTATACAGTATTCGGTAAGCTGATTAAGGGCGCCGAGATTCTCAAAAAGCTCGAAAAGGGCGATCGTATCAAAGACATCAAAGTATTCGTACGGCCAGGTGGTCGAGCGCAGAACTAAGCTGCGCGGGGTAACGGCAGCGTGCTTGCATACCGGAACTTTACTGCTCCCGCGTAGGGTCCGTCATAGTTACCGCGGCGGTGGCGGAGTCAACTGCTTCCACTCCCTTATAGATGAGGCCGGAAAGCCTTAGCCATGATAGCTCCGGCTTGTGCAAAAACAGCTCAGCCTCGACAGTTGTACCTCTGCCGGAACTGGGACTCGTTGATTTGTATGCAATCCGTATCGACGGGCCATCTTCGGGAGCGTTCTCCTTCAATGCCACGCTCATTTGTGAAATGCCGTAGGCGGCACCTCGTCGGTCAAGCACGGCCTGAGCCACGTCAGGCTGGCTGCGCAGCAAGCTAACTAACTCTTCCACCGGTAATGCCCTTGCTATTTGCGAATATGCAGTCGAAACCATAGAAAATCCCTCCATCTTTTTTATCTAAAACTAAGGGCAATCACCCGCGGCTCTTGCGCCCACGCCCGCGCTCCAACCAGCAATATTCCCGCAAAGAGCAACGCTGCCCCCAGTGCCTGATGGGGGCAGCGCCGTTCAAAATTCACTGGACTAGTTCGCATCGCCGATCCGGAGAACACAACTTATGGAGCCCAAAGTGTCGTGTGCGCCGCCGTAACCACTCAAGAAAATATACGACCCCTTCTCGACAAATGCCTTTGTGAAGGAAGCTCCCGTGGAAACATTAGCCAATGCTGGATTGGTCCTGGACTCGAAGGCTTCAATGCCCACGCCGTCTACCTCGATAAGATTCGGATACGGAGCGGGTTTTAGAGCGATGCCGAAAACAACGCCCGACCCCTGAGGGGTTTCCCCAAGGTTAATTTGCCCGTGAAAGTCACTGCGCAGTTCGCGACTCAAAGAAATTTCCTCGACAACACTTGGGTAGGAACCGATCGCTGAGCTCTGTAAGCAATTCAGCTCTATAAGGACCAGTGGTGCGAGGGCTAAGGTTTTATCCCCTCGTGTGACTTGGGCCTTCGCCGAAGGCGCCGCAAGCAAGACAACGAAGAAAGCTGCGATTAGTGTTCTGGTAAATGAATTCATACTCGTGCTCCTGTATATGGCAGCGTCAGCTGCAATGTTCATTATGAACATTTTCAAGAATCGTGCCGCATAAGCGTACTAGTGGTTGAGGACTGGGAACCTTTCCATTGTCCCGAAATAGCAAATATTATTAGTCTTCTAGGTCGCTTTCTTAGAACTCATAGGAGACTCGCCTAGGGCTGCGAACAGGCGCACCGGATAGGTAACCGGTTCTGCATTTGGGGGTAGGGCGTTAGGGGCTCGATAGCCTGGAGCAACTCTTGCAGACCAGCGGATAGGGTTAGAGCATGAAGACACTATCCAGAAATAGGGCTGGAAGCTCCAAGCAGCGCGGCGCGGCAACCATAGAGTACTCGCTCATGCTTGTGTTTGCCGTGCTGATGACGACCTCCACCATGCTCAGCACTGCCCGGCGAATTAACCAGAATCTTAACACCTTCGTGATACGTCTCGGGGGCGGCAGCGATGAGGGTATCGGAGATCCGGAGGTTATCCCCGATCAGGATTAGCCGTCCTTCCTGGACTTTGGTAGTGGCCCCGTTAAACTAAACGTCACAACTTCAACCTTCAGTTTTTCGGTGCTCATTTCACCCGAAGCTGGATTTATATCTCTATCAAAGGCCGAAAGAAATTCTCTGGCTTTACGATGAAACTCCCTGCCCTGTTCCTTCATCCATGAATGAATTCTGGGCCAGGCATCCGGGCGAATATTGTCATAGGCAGTATGAATTTGGAGGTGCGGAGACTCTCCCGTACCGGATGCTAGGTTTTCCTGCGCCATTTCTAAATAGCTCTCTATGCCTCTGGCCATCAGATCCACCGCTCGTTCCGGTGAGCCCGCCACACGGGCGCTGCCGTGTATCAGATGAGCTAGCCCATTTTCGACTTTCACCGAACCATTGCGCTGCAGCTCGAACAACACCGAACCTGGATGAATGTTGGTGCTGATTGACCAAACTAGCTTCGAAAACTCGCTATCATCTTCCTGAACGCTTAGCGGACGGGGCCCTTTCTTGGATTGATACTTCTTTCCATTTGACCAGAGACCTATCACCCGTGCTGCTAGCGATGCCGAGCCGGCCTGCTCCGACTGGCTGCGGCTCTCCATTCGCATGATGTCTTGACGAGAAAGCCCCGTAGCAACGCTGACTCGGCTGAGGTTGACCTTCTCATTTACAGAAGAAAGCTCCTCGCGCGCAACCTGCACATAGAGCTCTTTAGCGACTCGCAGGAAGTCTGGCGCGCTGACCCCCAGCCGAAACGCAGTGCGTACAACTGCGATCAGAAGACGGCGGATTGAGCCATCAGGCAAGGTTGGCATATGTGTTCATTCTGAACATTTGATAATAATCGGTCAAATATCTCAGCAGCTTGATAAATTCGGTTTTTCTGGTCGTATCAGCTAGTTATCGCCCCTACGAGTATCACCTTTTAGCTCCCATTTGTCCAAAAAGTTAAGTAACTGAGGTCACCCTTCTCGCCAATAGTACCATAAATATAACAAATGTTCGCATTGGACATTTATATTTTAGTCGGTTTATGGAGGTTTTTATGCGTTTCCCAGTTTTGACCCGAGTTCTTGCCCTCGCCCTTTTGTGTACCGCCTGCCTTATGACTAGCGCCTGTAGCACCATCAAGGGGGCCTGCGATGGAATTCGCGAAACCTACGACAGAGAACGTGCTGCGGGTCAGGACTTAAGCCAGACGCTGCAAAAATGTTTAGGACTGAAAGGAAAAGAGGAGGGGCACCAAAACGATGCCTGCCCAACCGATAAAGACGATGGAGGCTCGCATTTGGCTCCTCAATCAAATGGCACGGAGCTCGATGCGTTGGTTTCGAAAGTGCTCTTAGGTGCCGAGGAGGATAATTTCGACGGGGCAGGAAGTTCGTTGAATGAGGTCAGCGCGCGCTCCGACTCAAGGCAAGTCTGCAGTACTTGCGCCCAAGCAGCCGCAATCTGCGCATCGCTTGGCGTCTCCCCCTCGCCAAACGGCCCACTCGCACGATGCTGCTCCGCCAGCGAGTAACATACAAGTCAGCTCCCGGCCAAATACGGGCCGGGAGCTGACTCCCATTAGCCCCACTGCAAGACGACGCACTGAACTCGCTTCCACCTTTGCACTGCCTCAAATCGCCTCCTCTCCATCATATGGATACGCACGGCGAAAAATGCTCTAATGCAGGGCCGCCAGCCGATGCGGATTATTTCGATGACCTCGCGAAGGAACATTCTTGTCCCAACGTTCAGCTACCTAGGGCTCCTTATCGCCTTGCTCTATCTGCCCTACAAACACTGGCTCTATCTCTCCACCTACTGCAAAGATTTGACAGATTACTTCCTGCTCGAATTGAGCGTTGCCAACGCAAAGCACTTTGAGGCTTGGAATGGGGCGTATAGCCGGCTCGGCTTTCGACACCCGGGGCCGATTCACTTCTATTGGTACGCCCTATTCGACGAAATCTCTCCGTTAAAACTTTCACTCAGCGCCAGCCATGCTCTGGCGCAGTTCGTGCTGAATATTCTTGTCATTGCCGGATTGGTCCATTTAAGTCTCCGGAACTTTACCCAGCGCTGGCTTTCGGCACTTTGGCTTCCCCTCTTTCTCATCTTGTTTGTTGGAGAGGACCGCTCGCCTTTCGGCCCTATGAGCGATGTATGGAATCCATACACCCCCCCTTCCCCGACTGCGCTGCTAATTCTTGGCGCTGCTGTCGCCTTCTGTGGAGACTTTCTTGGACTGCTCTACATGGCAATTGCTTCGGTTCTGATGGCCCAGGCTCACTTGGGCGCAGTGCCGCTGGCAATTGGTATTTACTTTTGCGCTGCAGTAGCAGTGATCCTGAAAGCAAGAAAATCAAAACTTACCGGCAAAGAGGCGGCATTCGCTTTTAGCAGCGGGGCGCTCACGCTCATTGCTTGGGCACCGCCCCTTTACGACTGGGCTATTCGAGGCCCACGAGGAAACATCGCGCGAATCTTGGCTTTCGCTGTGAACGCCGAGCCCCAGTTCACGCTCCTCGATGCATTTGCCAAGATGGCGCCCTATTTTACCAAACCCCTGCACTATGTGGTGGTACTAGGCCCCTGGCACAGCACAGTGGCCTTGTTGCTCCTCACTCTAACTTGGATCCCGGGCGCTGAGGATCGGCTTTATCGAGCACTCAGATCGTACTTAACTTTCGCTGTCCTCCTAGCCACTTACTCAACCACTAAGATTCAGGGAGATTTTTTTGGCTACCTTATTATGTACCAGTTCGGTCTAGCAGCGTGTCTTTGGATTTTGCTGCTCTGGCGGATAGCGCTTTGGGCTGCGCCTCTGACGAAGGACTTCTCGGAAAATTCTCGCTTTTATTTGAGAGTCGCCTGCTGTGCACTGCTGGCGCTTTCGCCCCTTAAACTGTCCGGGAAGACGCTCAAACCTCTCAAGCTCTGCAGACGCAGCAATATTCAAGCTCAATTTGCAGACATACTTCCTTATCCGGATCAAAGCTTTTACCGCTTCGACCTCAAGGACGAGTCCATCTGGCCGTTCTCGGTCGAGCTCGCTGCATTAATGAAGCAGCGTCACTATCACTTTTGCTTTCCGAAGCGCTGGGACTTCGTCTTTGAGTTTACCCAGACCTGCGCTTATCAGGAACGATTTGCAGAGAATAGGGAACGGAGACAGATTCTGGTACGGCTCGACAAGGTTTTGGTGAAGGCCTTCGAGAAATCCGAACATGAGATCAGCTATCATGGCAGCCATATGAGCTGGGAAGAACTGTCTGACCAAATAGTTGGCCAACAGGATGACGAAGAAGAGCCGAGGGAACACACGGCAAAAATGGGGGCAGAAAACCTTCCCGAATGAGGGAAAGACCTCAACCCTGCCAAGTTCTTTGCCGTGTGTCATGCAGGTGCTTTGGTCCGACTAGCCCTGCCAGTAGTAGACGCTGCCATCGAAACTCCAGCCATCCCCGAACCCCGGCTCGTAGCCAAAGGTATCGTAGAAAACCTGAGTTTCGTAGGTCACCTCGTCGTAGTACCAGGCGGGATAGGTCTGGTAGGCGTCGTAGTACTGGACCACCTCTTCGATCACATACTGGTCGGCAAAATACGGCGTGTAGCCATACTGATCGTACCAGAGATCGACATAGTACTGATCCCAAACGACGGGCTGCGTATCATGGTACACAACGGTGGTGTCGTAGGACAAAGAGTCCGGGTTTTCCAACACCAGCGTCAACGTACCGCAACCAGGCAGCCACAACCCCAACACCATCCCGCACAACGGCAAAATCCGGTTCATGAGCTTTCTCCCTTGTAACCGGCCAACAACACGACAGCGGCGAAAACATAACGCCCACAATCTGCCATGTGTTCTCTCAACTCTTACCCAAAAGAGATCGGGAAGCTCTCATAGGTAAAAACCTGCAGCAAAACATAAAGTCATGCTTTCGCCGATCTGGAAAAATCCCCGCCCGCGCGACAGGTGTCGACACGGGCGGGGTCTTCCGTAATCTCCTGCTACGACCGATTGAGTCCTAGCGGCGAACGTGGACATCCACTCCGACGGCTGTCCCTGCACCATGACATTGCTGACGAGCAATATTCAGATGGAAGGCGTAGGCCTGACTCGGGGCGGAGACGAAAGGAGCAGGTACAAAGCGCTGCACTTGGGTGTACTGCTGCGCGATAACCGGGGCAGGATATGCCATTACCGGTTGCCGCACGCGAGTAACCTGCGTGATCGCTTGAACACCCTGCACCGCCGGTCCAATTTGACCAAACTGACCGAACCCGCCGAAGCCTGAAGCACCCGAAAGGAAGGCCAGTCCGATATCCAGACCGGAACCGCCCTGGGGCTTGGGCATCTGCGTCAAGAGTGCGGCCACCTCGGCTTTGAGATGGCTGTGCTCGACTCGCATCCACTGCAAAAGAGGTCCAGCCTGCGCTGACACTCGACCCACGTGACTCCCGCCATTGCCCAGCAACGCAATGGTAGAATCAAGCAGGATATTGAACTCCGCGAATGCGTCTTGGAGCTTCTCGAGTTTGTCGCGGGCATCGCCTTTATTTGCGGCAGATCGCTGGGCCGAGCGCGCATCCTTGAGCTGCTTGGCCAAGTGCTTGAGATCCGAAGCAACGGCTGGGTTCCACAGAACCTTGCGGTCCTGCTTATCCAGCGAGACTCCGGCATCCAAACGCAAAGCCAAGTGCAGCAGGTCGACGACGTTGCTAACGACATCGATTGCCGCAGCATTTGCGGTTTCTCCGACGATCCCGATCTGAGCAGCTGCCTGGAACAGATCCACTTGAGCGCCCTGGGGCGAAGCGGGCTCTGCGGCAGAAGGCGGGGCGTCTCCGGCAGTCTGCGGTGCGGGAAGTGCCGCCAACGTGCGCTCAAAGAGCGCCTCGGCGGCACAGTCGCTTTC
>JAYRHW010000105.1:0-1973 GCA_041907145.1 Bdellovibrionota bacterium | reverse complement strand
GATAAAGGAAGAGTGCCATCTTTCGCCTTTGACCACTGCCGTCAGTGGCATCGACAAAGAGAGCCGGGCTGCCGATGCTCGACTCGAGACTGGACATGGTAAAGTCCGTCTGGGCCCAATGGTCGACTACCCAAGTGAGCATGCCATTTTGTGAGATAAGGCTCTGCATATTGATCGTGCCGGACATTGTGCCGGTATTTTGTGTTGCCACGGAGATTGTCGAGGCGCCCGTGCCATCGGTGCCGGCTTGAAGGGTAATGTCCGTTTGATTACCGCTGCGTCCGGCGAGTAGAAGATTCAATCCGTTGAAGCTGGTTGTGTCGCCTAGCCGCCCGAACTCCTTGGTTAAGAGGTCATATTCGTTTTGGAGCTGGGCGCGCTGTATGCTGGAGTAGTTTCCATTCGCCGATTGTTCTGCCAGCTCCATCATGCGCTGAATGATGGAAGCCTGCTCGTCGAGTGAAGAGTTAGCGATGTTGACCAAGGAGATGCCGTCGCTTAGATTTCGATAGGCGCCGGCCTGAATTCTGGCCCGGGCTCTGAGGCTGTCGCTTATTGCCAGTCCTGCTGCATCATCGCTGGCTTTGTTGATGCGCTGACCGGAGGAGAGGCGCTCAAAGCTCGTGCGCATGCTATCCGTCGCCTGCGCAAGGGAGCGCTGCGACCGAATCGCTGCAATATTGGTTTGTAGGGACAATACGCCCACGAGTTACACTCCGAACATCTAGTTCCCGGGGCGCAGGGAACACCTCAATATCTGCTATCGACCTAAAGCTAAAGCTTCTGCAACGTATTTCTACGCAGGCTAGATAATAAGGCTCAATAATATCGGTAGGTTGGAGATAGTCGCTGGTTTCCTTGGGTCAGACCGATGCAGAGCTAACCCACCTTTAGTAGGTCCCTGCCAATGCTAAATGAGGCGGAGGCCAAGTCCTCGCAAACGGGCTTGAGCGGCTGAGTGCCTGGGCGGCGGGCGGGCTCGCGCTGGGGGCTCGGCATCGGCTGCGGGGGTGGCACTCGGATGGGCTCCGGCGGAGATACGGGCGCTGGGCTTGGTGGAGGCTTGGTTGGAACGGGGGCCGGCGGGGCTTCGGGAGCCGTGGTCGGACCGGCTTGTCGAGGTGCAAATGTGATCATGGGGTGCTGCTCCTTTAACTTCCTAAACTGTCGCGCGGCAATAGGCGTACATCCAAAAATTTTCCGGGCTCGTCCTTTGCCAGAGGCAGGAACACTGTCTGCCAATATACTTCATCATCAAAGCTAAGCGTTCCGCCTTCTGCCAACTGAGTCACTTTCTTCCCGTCGAGATAGACCGCCATGTCATAGGAATCAAGCATAACGGGTTTGACCGGACCAAGCGCGTGATTAATGCCATCGGCGATTACCGCCACAGGGAAGCGAGATCTATCGTGGACGCCGCGTGCGCGTTGACTGTGCCAGCGCATGGCCTCGTGCAGGATGAAATTTGCATTGGGATTTAGGAAAATGCTCTCATCCTCCGTCACCTCGGATTCCGGTTCCGGACTTGAGTCGTCCTGTTTGCCTCGTATGTAGCCGCGGTGTTGATACGAGAGGCCCACCCGGAAGAGATCATAGAGATTCATAAGTCTATGAACCAAATCCCAAGCACGTTTCTCTCCGAAGTCCCTGGCAGCCAGCTCCGCATATTGGATCTCCAATTGGCCGCCCGCAGCCTGGAGTTTGTATTCCTCCCGGTAGTCAGGAATTGCCTGGACATTTCCAGCTCGAGCAGCGCGGAAACGAGCGTCCCAGTCCTTGACGAGTTCATTGTGCTGATTGACCGCGTCGAGATGTTCCTGCCATGCCTTGGCCTCATTCCCGAACAATCCTTTGGCTATTACAGAAGGCTCTCCGACATTCAGAATTACCTCCGGTCGGCCCTCGGGTGTGAACCAACGGGAGACGTCGGGAATCCGTTGATTGAGGTCGGCGCGATTTGCATCGAAGCCCTT
>JAYRHW010000104.1:0-17207 GCA_041907145.1 Bdellovibrionota bacterium | reverse complement strand
GCCACAATGCTCAGCACGGACAATAGAAGTGGCGAAGCCAAGCTTCGCTCCGAGAATATGGTGGGCGCTACACAGGACTCCCGCTGCGCGGAAGTCCCACAAAAGGGACTTGCCCTGTTATTCGGTTCAAGTCCTGTAGCGCCTCAAAGCTCAGTATGGGTGTCTCAGCACGAACAATAGAAGTGGCGAAGCCAAGTCTCGCTCCGAGAATATGGTGGGCGCTACAGGACTTGAACCTGTGACCCGTACCTTGTAAGGGTACCGCTCTACCAACTGAGCTAAACGCCCCGAAGAATGGGGGAAAAAGGTAACGTGGACGCCTTGGGAAGTCAATAAAGGCAAAAAAATGGCGCCCGAGAGAAAACTCTCGGGCGCCAAATCCTGGCTGGCGTTTTCTAGTGAGTTACCACCGTGGATTGGGATTTATCCTTCCCTCCCCCGTTGCCACCTTCCTCGCTGTTGTCGCCCTTCACATCATTGAAGAACATCTCGTCGCGGGCCGACTTGCGATCAAGGAATTTGTCGAACTCCTTGCTCGAAGTACACAGAAGAGCCTCGTACAAGACCTCATCGACATGGGAGACCGGAACGAGCTCAAGGTCCGCACGCACCGTCGGCGGGATTTCCTCGATATCGTTCTCATTCTCCTTCGGCAGCAATATCTTGCGAATGCCGCCGCGGTGAGCCGCAAGGGCCTTCTCCTTCAAGCCGCCGATTGGCAGAACATTTCCACGCAGCGTGATTTCACCGGTCATGGCTACATTTTTATCTACCGGGATTCCCGTTAATGCGGAAACCAGGGATGTTGCCATGGTGATACCAGCCGACGGACCATCCTTCGGGATAGCACCCTCCGGTACGTGCACGTGGATGTCGACTCTATCGAAGAACATTCTCGGCAGCCCTAACATCTCCGCTCGGGAACGAACATAACTAAGAGCGGCCTTCGCCGACTCCTGCATCACATCCCCCAACTTGCCGGTGATCTGCAGTCTGCCCTTTCCAGGCAAGATGGTCGTTTCAATGACGAGCAGCTCTCCTCCCTTTTCGGTCCAAGCCAAGCCGGTGGTCGTCCCAATCTGGTGCTCCTCCTCCGACTTGCCAAAGCGAAACTTTGGCTGCCCGAGGTATTTCGGAATCGATGTTGCATCGATGCGAACGCAGGTATCAGAGCCCTTATCAACGACCTCGACAGCGGCCTTACGGCACAATGTCGCAATGTTGCGCTCGAGATTACGCACTCCCGACTCGCGAGTGTAACGCCGAATCACTTCGGTATAAGCATCCTCTTCGATAATCAAATTCTTTGACTCGAGGCCATTCTCCTTGAGCTGCTTATCGAACAAGTACTTCTTCGCAATCGCGAGCTTCTCGAGTTCCGTATAACCGGATATACGGATAATCTCCATGCGATCCATTAACGGCTGCGGGATCGTATGTAAAGTATTCGCGGTGGTTATAAACATCACCTTCGAGAGATCGTAATCACAATCTAGGTAGTGATCGTTGAACGTATCGTTTTGCTCTGGATCTAAAACCTCAAGCAACGCCGACGAAGGATCACCGCGGAAATCCGTAGACATCTTGTCGATTTCGTCGAGCAAAAACACCGGATTACTCTTCCCTGATTTCTTGAGCGACTGAATAATTTTGCCCGGCAAAGCTCCGATATAGGTCCGTCGATGCCCGCGGATCTCGGCCTCATCACGCACGCCGCCAAGAGCGACGCGCACAAATTCTCTGCCCGTGGCCTTGGCAACGGATTTACCAAGCGAGGTCTTACCAACGCCAGGCGCGCCAACGAGACAAAGAATCGGACCCTTCATTTTGCCGACGAGTTTCTGGACGGCAAGATATTCAAGTATGCGCTCCTTCACCTTCTCCAACCCGTAGTGATCCTCTTCGAGCACACTGCGGGCCTTCTCGATATCAATCTCGTCCTTGGACACCTCGTTCCAAGGCAGCGCCAGCATCCAGTCGACGTAGTTACGAACCACGGTCGCCTCTGCGGACATCGGTGACATCATCTTCAGCTTGCGAATCTCCTTGTCGGTCTTATCGCGAGCATCATCAGGCATGTCCTTGCTTTTGAGTTTCTCCTCGAGCTCCTGAATTTCGTTGCGGAAGTCGTCCTTCTCGCCGAGCTCCTTCTGAATCGCGCGCATCTGCTCATTGAGATAGTACTCCTTCTGAGTCTTCTCCATCTGCTTCTTGACGCGATTGCGAATGCGCTTTTCGACCTGCAAGATCTCGATCTCGGACTTCATGTGGCCGAGGATCTTCTCGAGCCGCGCCTGCGGATCGATGGTTTCGAGGATGTCCTGCTTATCCTCCAATTTGATATTGAGCTGCACTACGATAGCATCGGCCAAACGCGAAGGATCTTCGATCGCGTTTACCTGCATGATCATTTCGGGGTTAACTTTCTTGCCAAGTTTGACGTAGCTCTCGAAAGTTACATTAACCGAGCGCATGAGCGCCTTAAGTTCGGTCGTAACTTCCGAGGAAGTCGGAATCTCCTCGACATCGACGAGCATGTACTCGTCCTCCTGCACGAATTTTTTGATTCGCGCACGAGACTTCCCCTCGACTAATACCTTGATGGGGCCGTCTGCCAATCGAATGAGCTGAACGACCTCCCCCAGTGTGCCAACGCTGTATATATCCTTTTGCCCCGGGGTGCTCGTGCGGGCATCCTTCTGCGCCGCAAGCATGATGTACTTGCCTTCTTTCTGGGACTCTTCAATCGCGCGAACGCTTTTTTCACGCCCGACAAAGAGGGGCACTACTTGCTGCGGGAAAACGACTAATTCACGCAGGGCAAGCAATGGAACCGGATTAACTAAAGTTGCCTTCATAGGTCCTTGTGTACGCGTTTAAACACCAAAATTCTTAGATCTTCGCTTAATTATACGATGCTAGAAGAGGGAAAACGAAATCACAATATCAAAACAGGGCGAGAAAATTCGGCATTCCCGTCGTACATTTCACCCTCTTTAGTCGTATAGCCACGCCCACGCCGGATATCCACTAGTCGGGTCAATTATCATGCCAAAAATCGTTCTAACGATGTTTTTATTGCCTTCTCTGTGCGGGAGAGCCTGGCACCCGGGCTTAATACCTAGATGGGGACTATCCTGGTGCAACGCCGATCAATAAAGAATTGCGGGTAAGGACTACGCTGACTCGGCTTGGTGCTGGTAAACGATGAGAGGCTTCTCCCCCTTCACTATCGTATCTTCGGATATGATCACTTCCTTTATGTCTGGCTCGGATGGAACCTCAAACATCACATCCAACATGATTTTCTCAAGAATCGCCCGAAGTCCGCGCGCCCCGCATTTACGCTCGATGGCCTGACGCGCAACAGCACGAATAGCCGCATCAGCAAAGCGAAGCTGCACATTCTCGAACTCAAATAGCCGCTTATACTGCTTGGTGATGGCGTTCTTTGGCTCGACAAGGATTTTAACCAGAGACTCCTCGTTAAGCTCCTCGAGCGGGGCCACGAGCGGCAAGCGTCCGATAAACTCAGGAATGAGGCCAAACTTCAACAAATCCTCAGGCTCAACGCGAGCCAGCAGATTGCTCTTCGCATCCGCTGCATCGATCTTGGCAGGATCGGAAGAACGTGCGCCGAAACCCAGCTTCTTCTCGCCGACCCTGCGGCGGATAATATCCTCCAATCCGACAAAGGCGCCGCCACAGATAAACAGAATATTACTGGTATCAACCTGCAAGAATTCCTGCTGTGGATGCTTGCGCCCCCCCTTCGGCGGAACGGAAGTGACAGTTCCCTCAAGCATTTTAAGCAACGCCTGCTGAACACCCTCACCTGAAACGTCGCGGGTAATTGAGGGATTCTCTGATTTGCGGGAAATCTTATCAATTTCGTCAATATAGACGATTCCGCGCTGCGTCTTCTCGACGTCATAGTCTGCGGCTTGCAGAAGATTCAGGATGATATTCTCGACGTCCTCACCAACATACCCTGCTTCAGTGAGCGTTGTTGCATCGGCAATAGTAAATGGAACCTGTAGGATTCGCGCTAAAGTCTGAGCAAGCAGAGTTTTCCCGGTGCCTGTAGGCCCGATGAGCATGATGTTCGACTTTGAGATCTCTACTTCGCCAGATGCGGACTTACTTTCGATACGCTTGTAGTGGTTGTGAACAGCGACAGAGAGAACTCGCTTGGCATACTCCTGTCCTATGACGTACTGATCCAAGAATGCCTTAATTTCCTTTGGGCGCGGAATCTTGGACTGAGTGGCAAGCGTACCGTCGTGCTCTACCTCCTCAGCAATAATGTCGTTGCAGAGGTCGATACACTCATCGCAGATATACACGGAGGGCCCGGCGATAAGCTTTCGCACTTCCTCCTGCGAGCGGTTGCAGAAAGAGCACACCAAGGTATGTCTGCCTTTGTCACCACTCCTGCTCAATCTCTGATACCCCCTTTTGGTAAATAGGCCCTCAGGCCGTTTAATACGCCCTAGGCTAGAGTTTTACGGCTTCTTGGTCTCGCCAACGCGACGATCAAAGACCTCGTCAATGATACCATATTCCTTGGCCTGTACGCTCGTCATAAAGAAGTCACGATCGGTATCTTTCTCAATCAATTTAATATCTTGGCTCGTATGTCTAGCCATAATTTCATTAATTTCGCGCTTTACTCTCAACATTTCGCGGGCGTGAATTTCCACATCCGAAGCCTGCCCCTGAAATCCGCCCAGAGGCTGATGAATCATGATGCGGGCATGCTTGAGGGCCGACCGCTTACCCTTCGCTCCACCAGCCAGCAAAACCGCCCCCATGCTTGCGGCCTGCCCAATGCAGACCGTCGCCACATCCGGCCGGATGTACTGCATGGTGTCATAAATAGCTAGGCCTGCGGAGACCGAGCCGCCCGGGCTATTAATGTAAAGATAAATGTCCTTCTCCGGGTCTTCGCTCTCCAAGAACAGGAACTGGGCCGTGATAAGATTGGCAACCGTATCGTTAACTTCACTACCCAAGAAGACGATGCGCTCCTTGAGTAAGCGAGAGAAAATATCATAAGAACGCTCGCCTCTTCCGGTCTGCTCGATAACGTACGGTATGTAATTCATTGCCCAATCCTAATTCTAAGACCTGCCACTAGCCGCCTTTCAGCAATCATAAGTGGTACTACGGAAAGCCGCAACGCAGCTCGTGTGGTGCCGTGCGTCACGGTAAAAAAGCCTCTACTTCTTAGCTTTCTTCGCCTTCTTCTCTCCACTGCTTTTCTCGCCCCCGGCAGCGGCTTCCTTCGATTCCTCGGTCTTGGGATCAGTATACTCGACCGCAGCCTTGCTAACGAGGAATTCCAGCACCTTATTTCGAGTGATTTCGAGCAAGAACCCGAGTCCACGCTCCTGGTTGAGGAAAAACTTCCTAACGTCTTCCTTGGTCACGCCATTCTGGGCGGCGATATCGTCCAGTGCTTTGTTGATGTCATCATCGCTGGCTTGCAACTTTTCGTTCTTACCAATTTGATCGACAATAATCGCGCTGCGGACTCGGCGAGCGGCAACATCGTTCAGCTTCTCGCGGATCGGTTCCATCGAAAGTTTTGAAATGTCGCCATGCTTCTGGTTCAGCACGCCATTGCGCGAAAGCATGCTGCGAATTTCGTCGTCCATCAGTATCTGAGGGACCTGAAAGTCATGCTTTTCCAAGAGCTGATCGAGAACTGCCGCCTGAATATCCTTCTTGACTTCACGTTCGTGAAATCCTTGTAATTCCGTGCGAATCTTCATGCGGAGCTCGAGCACCGTGCCTACTCCCATGTTTAAACTCTGAGCAAAGGCGTCGTTGAGCTCCGGCAAAATACGCTCCGACAAACCGTTCAGCGTAATCTTGAACGTCGCGGGCTTGCCTCGCAGCTTCTCATTGGGATGTGTAGCAGGAATCGAAGAATGAATCTCCTTGGACTGGCCGACCTCCATGCCCTCGATCTGCTGTTCGACATCCGCGGGCAAAGTTCCCGAACCAAGGACGATAGCTATGGGCTCCGGGCGAGCGGCCTCCTCCCCCTCGACTTCGACAGCGAGCATGCCATCAATGACATCATCCTTCTTGGCTGTATTGCGGAAAGCTAGCTTCTGCGGGGTGGCGCGGCTCTTTCGCATGTCCTCGATAACATCTTCTATGTCGGAGTCTTTGACTTCACGCCTTACGACCTTCACCTTGAAGGAATCAACAGCGGCTATCTCTGGGTTGGGGAAAATCGAGACCTTGGCTGTGTAAGCGATCTCCTTGCCAGGCTCGAGGGAATCAACCTTCACATCCGGATCCCCGACCACGTCAAGCTTATGCTCTTTGATAAGATCGTTGAGGCTGGACGTAATCAGGCGATTGGCCACCTCAAGGCGAATTTCAGCACCATGCAGCTTCTCAACCAAATCTCGGGGAGCTTTGCCCGGGCGAAATCCTTTGATGCTAGTCTTCGAGGCATACCCCTTCAGCGCTGACTCAGCCTCCTTGGCCACATGATCAGCAGGAATTGAAACCACGAACTGCTTGGTCACGGTGTCTATGTCGGTTATCGAAGATTTAAAATCCATGAAGGAACTCCAAAGTTGCACGCCCTGTCCAAGCTCTACGGTCGAAGCCTTACGGGCAAAGGCCCCATGACGGGGCGAAATATCGACAGGCCGGTATACCATAGAACGAACCGGCAAGTACACCGGTGGGCCCCCCTCTTTCTGAACTTAAGGTACTCTATCGCCTCGGCTTTTAGTGTCTCATTCGGTATGCTACTGTCGGTCGACACGCGGGGGTGGTGGAATTGGCAGACACACCAGACTTAGGATCTGGCGCCGCAAGGCTTGGGGGTTCAAGTCCCCCCTCCCGCATTGCCGATCCTTTACTTCTTATACTGCTCTCAGCCTGCGCTACCGTCAGCTCCTGCTCCTTCAGCCCGGAGGTTTCTCCGCCCCCCTCCCCGCCAGTTGAGATTGAAGCATTCACAGCGGACTTGAATTCAGAACTTCTTAACTACATTCGCGCCGAGAATGAGTACACGGCTAGGCAACTTGCCGGCATGCAGGCAACAAAGCAGTCAATCCTAACGAAGCTCCTTTCAACTCCTGAGCCCGGAACATCCCAGGGCATCGTCGTCGGTAATTACCATTATTTTTCTAAACCGGAGCAAGGCTGGCGGCAGCCGGTTATCTACCGCGAGACTTTGGGAAGCCCTGGCCCAGCCATCGTCTTTAACCCGAATGAAGTACTGCGAGCCTATCCGAGCGCCGAGCTTGGATTGCTAAGAATCGCCCCCGGCAACAAGTTGATTGCATTCTCAGTCGACCTAGAGCGGCGGGGAATTTTCGAACTATTCCTTTGGGATATCGAGAACTCCCGCATAGCTCAAATTTCGCATGAGGATGTGCAGGATTTTGCCTGGACTGGCAAGGATTGCTTGGCCTTCTTTACGGTACGCGAGCGCCTTAGGGCAAATACCCTCTGGCAGTGGAGCTGTGATACCGCAGCGGGCACGCGTAAACTCTATCAAAGTGCGGATGACTTGGAGACACTCGACCTTAGCAGCGCCCCACTTACGGGAGAAGTCATTCTCTCCCGTCGCCGGAGTGGTCTCAAGGAACTCTATGTGCTCAATGAAGACGCCAGATCTATTCCCTCTGCGCCGGACTTGCGCGGTTCCCCCTCGTCGAAGCTTCTGCTGAGTCCGCGGTTCCGCGTGAAAGTCTCCGACGTCGTCGAGGTATCCATACCAAATCGAGTATCCTCCGTCCTGCGCGTCCCGTTGCCAGGAGATATGCAGATTCAAGATGCCGAATTGAAGGGCGATTCACTCGTCATGATAGGGCGGAAGCGGCTGCGACCTGCTTTGGCGATCTATCAACTAGGCTCGCGCTCGCTCCTGGCACCAGAGCTTCCGGCGGATGCTGAGTCATTGCGACTGCTGCCTGCGTCCACGCCGAATGATCCCTTGGTTAGAATGGAGATCGAGTCACTGGCGCGACATTCATTTATTATTTCATTTAATACCGCCACTCGGCTGCTCGATGTTCCAGCAGCATCACCAGGCCAGGAGCGTCGAGTTCGGGTCGAGGAAGCCCTAAGCTTCGATGGAACCAACATTCCTATCTCGATTGTCAGCAGCAGCGCAGCACAGGGATCCTCGCCCCTACTCCTTGTCGCCTACGGCGCTTATGGCCAAGTGTCAAGTCGGGGATACCTTGAGTCGGATAGTCTCCTCCTTGCAAAGGGGTTTCGAATCGCGGTAGCGCATATCCGCGGCGGGGGCGAAGGCGGCGAAGCCTGGCATCGACAGGCTACCCGACTGAGTAAACGGCGAAGCTTCGAGGACTTGGCTGCATGCGCAAGGCACCTTGTGGCCTCAGGCTACACTTCCCCTGAGCGCCTGTTTGCCTACGGAAAGTCGGCCGGAGGACTGACCGTAGCGGTTACCGCAGCGCAAAATCCTGGACTATTTCGAGCAATTATTCTCGATCGACCTCTGGTTGATTTGGCCGCTGCGGTGCAGGACCCCCTCTCGCCCCTCTATGCCGTTGAACGTGAGGAATGGGGCGATACCCATAATCCGGAAGAATTAGCGAACATACAGTCCATATCACCCGTGGAGCGTCTGCGCGAATTTCAATATCCCGCCATGCTCGTCATTACCGGTCTCCGTGACTCTGTGGTGCCGTATCAGAGTGTTTTGCGCTGGTTCGCTCTCATGCGGCAGCGAAATCGGCAGCGGACGGGCCTTCCCACCGCGTTACTATACACAAGTATGACTGCGCAGCATGAGTCTGAGCTTGATACTGTAGCCCAGGCACAACTCGAGGCGCTCATAGACAGCTACCTGCTCGCCCAGCTTTCAGGAGGCGATTCCTAGGGCAGTTTTGACCGTCTGTATGTCATTTCCGTTGGCGACTACTACGCCGACCGGGTTGATGACAAAAATATTGGGGAGATCGTTGCAGCGAAAGCTCATGAACGCCTCATCATACTCAGCGTTACCGGAGAATGCGTTGACTGTCGATGCTAATGCGGGATCCCGCAGTCTGGTTTGGACCTTTTCTAGGTTGTCAGAGTTATCAACGCTGGCGTTAAGAAAAACGACCTGACCCTGGGGTGCAAGCTTCGCGGATAACTCGCCAAGCTGCGACAGCAGTTGATTCGACTTCGAGCACCAGGTAGCCCAGAACGTCAGCACTACCGTCTTGCCTCGATACTGCTCGAGGGGGATGAAGTCGCCATCGACAAGTTGAAAACGCGTCAGAGGAGCATATTTGCCGACAATCTCGCTACTCGAATGTGTTGCAGAACAACCCGCCAGCGACGTTATGGCTACAGACAACATCAGAGGCAGCGCTACGAAAGCCTTTCTCAGCATAACTATTCCCCAAGTAATATTCTTTGACGGCTATTTACCCGCTCGCGCGGACTGCTTGCGCTCTTTGATGGCCCAGAAGGAATCCTCATAAACTGCCCGCACATCGGCATCCTTTTCCAGGTCGTAGTGCTGAATAATCAGCTTGAGAGCAGTCATATCGTTGTAACGAGTGAGCTGCTTGACAGCCGCAATCCGCACATCCTTGTCGGAGTATTCCAGAAGGTTCAGCAATCCACCGAGGCCCAGCACCGAGGGATGATCATTGATGATGTTCTTGACCAATGCCGAATTTTTCGTGTCTAGAAAGACATTCATAATTCGCGTATCACCCAAGAACCCTTCGAAGGGCTTCAAATTCTTAATCACTTCATCGGCAGTCAGAATATCAATGTTCGAGAGCACGCCGATAGAATGAGCGAACTGTGCACGCTTTTCCCAATTATTCGAGCGGACCCATTCGATAAGCGTATAGGCAGGCTCGCTACTGATACTTTTTCCGGAGACTGTGTCAAAGGTCTCGGTGAGAAGATCGGTATCCGTCGTGTCAGCCAGGATAGTCAGCAGAATCTTTTCGGATTGGACATCGTACCAGCGACCGAAACTGCCGATATCTTCCACTCGCAAAATTCCGGCTGAGGCCCGAATGAGCGAATTCAAGACATCCGGCGGCAGGTCTCCGCGATCACGAATCACGGAAAGATAGGTACCTCGCAGCGGCGATAGAATACCGCGCTCGACCGCAGCGCTGGCTATCGGGCGCACGTTGATATCACCGCGGTCGGCCAGCACTTTGAGGAGCCATAGCACGTCGGCATTCGGAATCTGTTCTCGGCGCTGAATGACGTCGTCACCAAAAACGACCGAAAGCTCAGGATTGGACAAGATTAAAGCCAGGGTGGAGTGATTCTTAACGTCCTCAAATTTCATCGCGTCGCCGATGAGCTGCCCCAGCACTGGCTGATAGTCCTCGAGCTTACTCGAGTCAAGCGCCAAGGCGGCTGCCAGCCTCAGCACCATCGATGGATTGGTAGCATAGGCCTGTCGAAGGTACGAATTATGGGCTTCGGTCGGTAGCGTTACATCCAATGACTGCAGAACTGCCTCATAGCTTGGCGGCATTTCGCCTGGCCTCAGGGTTCGCAACCACTGGCGCACCTGCTCCGCACTGCGGACAAGTCCCAAACGACGGGCGCGATCAATGATCGACTTTTCGCTCAATGCCCTCAGCTGCGCTGACTTGGCATCCTTGGCGCTCTTGACCAGGATATCATGCGCGAGGGGGTCATCCGAGTTTACGATTTTTTCAAGCTCCGCTGCCCGCTCGGTAAGGGAAACTTGCGGTTCAGCGATAACATCGATTGCCTGTCGAAGTTGCTCGTTGCCAACGACCGAGCGGTGCACGGATAGTTCCTGCTGCAAAGTAGTATCAAGTGGTGCATCTTGCCGCGCGCGAATCTGCTGCAAAGCGACCAAGCCGCACAGCGCCGCCACGAGGACTCCGCCAGCTATTTTGACGCGGGTAGATACCGCAGTGGGACTTTGCAGCGGCACGGGCTCCTGTCCGCTCTTATCAACTTTGGCGGGCGTCACGACTCCCGAACGAACGATATTTGCCCCTGATTCCGCCTTAACTAAAATAGGGTCACGCTTTGTTCTCACCGGGGTCTTCTCCTCTGAGAATACCCTCTGCCGAATCGAGGAGATGGCAGCCAGGATCTCTTCGGCCGTCTGATAACGGTTCTCCGGTTGAGGATCCAGGCATTTAAATATGACTTCCTCGGCCCATATCGGAGGTACATTCACGAAAGCCGAGATCGGTTTCACCGTTCCAATGTCGAATGCGCCAAGCGTACCAACCGGCGAGCCCTCAAGCGGATGCCGCTTCGTCAGCAGGCGATACCCGAGCACGCCTAAGGCAAAGACATCCGTAGCCGAATCGATCCCCGCCCCGGTCCGTTGTTCAGGGGCCACATAGTGCAAGGTTTCCATAGGAGGAACCATAGCTGTCGCAACGGCTTCGGAATCAAACGATCCCATTGCGCCAACAAAGCGTAGATCTCCGGGACGATCGACCCAGAATGACGATGCGCAAAGATCGCCACATACGATTCCCGACGAGTGCAGTTTGCCGATTATTCGCACCGCCGCCGTAAAGCGCCGCTCTGCTTCCGCAAGTTCTATATTCCCTGCGTCGATAAGATGCCCATCGAGAGGACCGAAAATCGAGAACGCCATTCCCGCTGCATCGACCCCGAACGACACGAGATCGGAAATCGGCGGAGATATTTGCTTGATAGCGGTCAGTCGAGCCAGGAAGCGCTGCACCGCGTCTGAATTAATTGCCAGCGGATGCCGCAAGATCCAAAGGCATATGCTTTGTCCGCGAGACTTGTCGATAGCCTTATAGGCGTCGGCCGACCGTGTTGACATTAAATGTCCTTCGATCGTGAAATAATCCCCGACTACCCCATCGGTATGAAGAGACTGGCCGCCCTGTTCCGTCATTTCACTCACAATCGAACCTTGTGTTCATATTTTACCCGCCGCGGGCCAATCCCACAACGTGCTTATAATATTCGATAATACAACTGCCTCACGCCGCCCAAACTGCCACGGGCTCAACCCGGACGCCCGGATCAAGCTCGTCAAAGGTCACTACTGATACACTTAGGGCAGCCCCACGCAAAAATCCAATCAGCTTCGGGCGCAAGTCAGCACGACACAGCACCGACACTGGAGAAACCCCCTTCGTCCGCACTGGCTCCAATACCTCCCGTAACCCCCGGCGCATCCGCTCAAAATCATCCGGAGCCAAGGCAGGTGCGCCATGCGCACCCTCGAGGGAGGCTCCGTCAAGAAGGTCAGAAATGTCGCTTCCCATCGTGAATACGCGCAACGTGCTGCGAGACGATAGTAGCTTGGTGACCAGCTGTCGCTTTCTCGCTCGCCGCACGAAACCAACGACCTCGTGCAGGTCGAAAGTGTCCTCTTCCGTGAGCTGGGTCCCGAAGGAGGAGCAATAGGCCGCGATGGCCTCAACGATCTGCTTGAAATCACGAACACTCACTCCCTCTCTGACTAATTCTTGCAGAGTCTCCGTGAGCCGCGAAACATTCATAAAGCTACGATTCAAAGCATCATTCATAAGTCCTGGATACTTCTTCTCCAGTCCTTTGAGCAGCCCATGCACATCCGTGAGCGTGAGCGCCTCCTCCGGAAACCTTTGGTAGAAGGCCACGATCTTGAGCGAGATGAATTCGATGAAATCGAACACTCGGATATTTCCGGCTTCCACAATTTTACGTAATGCGGGGGTTTGGGTAGCCCAAAATACGGTATCACCGCTAAGGGGATGGATTTCCTCACGGATGGGATCGAGTCCTAGCACCGCAGCCTGTGCCGGGTTAACCTCGACGACTACGCTGTCCAACAGCACCGTGCCTGCGTCAATCGCGCTTCCTCCGGCGGAAACGGCATAATGAGCCGGAGCCGAATGCTCGTCTGGTAGTACTCGCAGCTCCGGAAGTCGCACTCCGGTATCGGCATAGAAGTCATTCTGCAGCTCCTTCCACCAGCCACGATAACGCGCGGCATTCATCCCATAGAGTTTATAAAGCACCGAGGCATCCAGATAGATAGTAAGGTCATCGTCAGAGGCTGCCTCATCTCTCGATGTTGCCGGAGCAGACAATAATACCGGAGCGGAACCGAGCAACCCGGCTTCGCGGCGCATGGGGCCCTCTACAGCAAATTGCTGAGACGCACGGCGTAGAAAGTAGGCTCCGCTGATTAATAGCAAGCCGCTGACAAGAAACGGTACGGCCGGCAGCCCTGGCAGCATGCCGATAAGAACCGCCAATGCGCCGGCAAAGAGCAGCGCCGAGGGACGGCTAAATATTTGTTCACCGACATCGGCGCCAAGCGTCGTATTCTCGCCGGAAGAAACCCTCGTCACGACGATACCAGCGCAAATGGAGATGAAAAGCGCGGGAATTTGGCTGACGAGTCCGTCGCCGACGGTCATGACCGTATAGGTCTGCACAGCCTCGGAGAAGCTAAGCCCCCCGCTTACCCCAAGGTAAATCCCGCCGACTATATTAGTTACGATGATGAAAAGTCCTGCAATCGCATCTCCCTGCACGAATTTCATCGCGCCGTCCATGGAACCGTAGAGTTGAGATTCTTTGCGGAGATCGTCGCGCCGAGCCTGCGCCTGTTCGGCTGAAATCAAGCCGGAGCGCAAGTCAGAGTCGATCGCAAGTTGTTTCCCGGGCAAAGAATCGAGGGCGAAACGCGCAGCGACTTCCGACACTCGACTTGCACCGCGCGCAATGACGATGAAATTAACCACCGTGATAATAATGAATATGATTATGCCTACGACAATTTCCCCGCGGATCAAGAACGTGCCGAAGGATTCGATTACTTGACCGGCGTAACCATCGCTCAGAATGAGCCTGGTTGAAGCAACGTTGAGTCCGAGTCTGAACAGCGTGGTTAAAAGCAGCAGCGAGGGAAACGCCAGCAGCGCTAAGGCGTTCGGCATATACAGCCCTACGAGAAGCATCAGCAGAGCGAAGGAGATATTGGCGGCTAATAGAAAGTCCAGCAGAGACGTTGGCAATGGAATAAGCAGCATCGCCGTGATTGCAACGACGAAGACAGCGAGAATCAGGTCGCTGCTCTTTCGGATTGTGCCTGCCATAGAAGTCAACTGTAATCGCTGCGAAAACGGGAATACGAGCGACTAACCTCAGTCTAGCGTCGGTTACCCGGGCCCGAAAGCACCTTTCATTTGGATTCCGAAGCCAATGAGCAAGATAACGAGGAATCCGCAAAATACCAGCGCCACGGGGCCCGTAGCTTCGAGTTCGAGCTTCTTGATCTTGGCCTCGATCTTAGTTTCACGCTGCGACGAGACGGCATCCGCGAGCTCCTGAAGCTGTCGAGTAATTTCACCACCGTGCTTCGCCACCTGTGATAGCGACATGAAGGCGTGCTTAAGCTCGGTATGTCCGGAAAGTCTTCCTACTTCCATGAGCGCATCTTCCAGCGACACGCCGGATTTCACATAGTGCTGGGCATGCCGCAGGAGCTCCGTCACGACGTTATGACTATCGCGCTCATCAGCCATCGCGACAACGCGCTGCAAACACGGTCCGATGTCCAGAGAGCTGCTGACACCGATTGAAACTTGCTCGATCACCAGCGGGAGGTAAAACAAAATCTCCTCGGCGCGAAACTTAATCTTGCGATCGAGGATCGTGAATGGCAGCTGAAGCCCTACGAGCACGCCCAGCACGACTCCGATAATCGCATAGTCAAAACCAATTCCCCCCATGCCGAATCCCAGTGCTGGGGTAGTCACGAAGGGGATCAGCAACCGCAGACGTTGGAATTCGCGCTTGTCTCGATCGGAGAAGATGCCGGCGTGAAAGAACTTCTCCTCGAGGGTCGGCTTAACTTTGCCTTTGGCTTTCCTCTTGGTTTCCTCTTTGAGGCGATCGAACTCCTTGCCCGAAGGATCGTTCCGGAGACGCGCACGTTCTTCGCTTGGAGTGCCCAGTCCGGCCCCAGACGCTCCCATCAAGTTGCGCATATTCGCATAACGACGAGGCGCGAGGAGGTAGTACACGAAGATGCCGCCCGATACGAGGGCCAACACCAACGCCACGATTCCTATGAGAACTCTCGATTCCACTGTTTATGTCCTGATTCGCGTGACTTGTTTTACCCAGAAAATGCCGAGCAACACGACAATGATACCAAACTGCCAAACCTGCCATCCGGTCTCATCAGCCCAGGCACCCTTCACTGCCTCTGGATAGATGAAGTACAAGTAGACTTCCATTCCGACGAGGATGCCGATAATGAGCCAAATAGATCCGCGCTGCATGCCGACAGCAGCATTCGCGGAAGAACGAAAATACTGACGTTTGCGAACTTGTTTCGCTAGACGATCCAGTGTGTCCGATAAATTACCACCGACGCGGCGGCTCAAGAGCAATGCCTGCACGAACAGTTCGATTTCGGGGTGAAAAATATCCTCCCCGAAGGATCCGATTGATTTATCCTCCGAGACGCCGAAGCGCAAACGCTCCACCATCAGCTCCACTTCATTGCGGACCAGCGAGCCTCCCTCCAAGCCTTGCGCAGCGGCCTCGAGCGCCGACATTGTGTTCATACCGGTCTTCAACAAGCCTACTACCGACAGCAAGAAGGCTGGATAATCAGCGTCAAACGCCTTGAATCGTCTCTCGATGCGGGTATTTAAGAGCCAGCGCATGAAGATCGGCCCGGAAAGCAAGGAGAACCCCTGAATGACGACGTTGAAGCTACGGGAGACAACGGCAAAAACGGCCAAACTCAAGAGCAGCTCAGCGAGATGGAAGCCTATCGGGGGGATTTTCCATTGCGCGAACTTGAGCTTCTTACGGAGCGTTAGGCGAGAATCGACGATACGTTCAACCTTAGACTCTCCAGCCGTCTTCAGAATGGTTGCACGCTCGGCCTGCCGTCCGCCGGAGGCACGGGGCGTGCGCTGGGTGGAGACTATCGTGCGCATATTGCTGCGCAGATTCGAGCCTCCGCCAAGAATGGGTAAATCAAGCAGGATGGCAGCAGCGACGAACGCGGCGACAAGGAACAGAACCAAGACGATAACTAAACCTAAACTCATGAGCCTCTACTCAAAAACCGCCGTGTCTGGCTAGCTTCCGCCGACCGAGCTAAAGGTGATCTCCTGCGGAGAGTCGCCAAGATAAATTCCATCTTCTGCAAGTATATCATCAAACGAGCTTGACCAGGAATCCACTCTCCATACCGGCCGCTCACCCGTCTTAATCAGGGTAAACATCGGTCTAACCTGAATAACACCCTCGACGAAATGCCCGACTTCGATGATTTCGCCCACGCGCGGCTTGCCCGTTCCCTTTTCTCGGAACATCCAGATGACGCAGTCCACTGCGAGAGCTATCTGCTGACGAATAATGTCGACCGAAACCGACTTTTGCGCACGTCCCAGCAAGCTCTCAAGGCGTACCAGCGTTTCACGCGCGTTTCGAGCATGCACCGTCGACATCCCGACGTGTCCGGTCTGCGCCGACTCAAGAAAGGCCTCGGCTGCGTAGGGAGTTCTCATCTCACCAAGGATGACGCGAGTTGGCGTCATTCGCAGGGTGGTTTTGATATGCTCCTGCAGAGTAACCTCACCGACGCCTTCAGTATTGGCAGGTCGAGATACGAGAGAACGGAAATAGGGGTGAGTGAAATTAAGTTCCGGAGTATCTTCAACAGCGACGATGGATTCGTCCGGGCCAAACTGAGTGCCCAAGCATTTAAGCAGCGTCGTCTTCCCGGTACCGGTCTCACCCGCCACCATAGCCGTGGCCCGACCGCTGCGGATCAAGCACGCAAGGTAATTGACGATAAGCGGCGGCGCCACCTGGTAGGTGACCAAGCTCTCGAGCGTGGTTTCCATCACGCGCGGAACGCGGATACAGAGCAACGGCCCGCGTTGTCCGCATACTGATTCATGGATGGCGCAAAGACGGATGCCGTTGGGGAACGACGCGTCGACAGTGTGCTGCTGCGTAGAGAGCGACTTACCGAGTCGCAACAATAGGCGATCGATGAAGGAAACATAGGCCGCATGATTCGGCCAGTGAATGCCGGTCGTTTCACTCACCTTACCGCGCTGAAGAACTACCGTCTGATAGTCGTATACATGAATATCAGTGACCTCTCGATTATCAATCAGGGGCTGAAGCACGCCCCACCCCATGAGGTCCTTTTGCAGATGGATGATGATATTGGCGCG
>JAYRHW010000103.1:0-27171 GCA_041907145.1 Bdellovibrionota bacterium | reverse complement strand
TGGTGTTCGAGCCCTCTTTCAAGGGCACGCTGACCGACCAGGCCTCTCCCTGCAGGGTCGCCGCCAGGCCGTTGACCTCGACTCGCTCCAGATGCGCGTCTTTGGCGCTCCCATGCACGTCGATCGTGCTCGTCGCTGTGATGGTCCCGGCCGCGGGGTCGTTGATCGACACGGCGGGAGGCGTTGCATCCATCTCCACCGTTCGCCGCATTTCGGTCGAGTTGCCGGCCTGGTCCTCGGCGCGTACGACGAGAACGTTGGAGCCCTCGGACAGCGGCACGGCCGAAGCGAGAAAAGCCGTGCCGGACACCACAGCCTTGACGCCGTTCACAGTGACTCCGCGCACGTGCGGATCAGCGACGGTGCCGGCGACACTCGCCGAGGTCGTGCCGAGGACCGCACCGTCGGCCGGCTGTGTCACCGCGACCGCCGGCGCCGTGCGATCGATGGCGACCTTGCTCGCGACCTGCGTATGGTTCCCCGCGTCATCCGCGGCCACGACCAAGACCACGATATCGGTGACCTGGGCTCCACGCGCACGCATGGCCGTAAAGGCCGCGTGACCTGGGGTATCCAGAAAGCAGATCGATCGCCCGTCTCCAAGTAGCACGCGATAAGCTCCGATATGCTGAGTTATACCGCCGTGCTCCTTAGCAGCGACGGATGTCTTGCGAATCGTGTCCAAAAGGGATGTCTTACCATGGTCGACATGCCCCATGATGGTGACCACCGGTGGGCGAGGCTTTAACGACTCGGGGCTATCGGTCTCGACACCGACGCCCGTAATTTCACCCTCATTAAAGGTAGTAGACTCGACTTGGTAGCCGAACTCCTCGGCAACGATTGTCGCCGTGTCCTGATCAATCATTTGATTGATGGTGGCCATGACGCCGAGTTCAATCAGCTTCTGAATAACCTCCGAAGCCTTGAGGCTCATCTGCCGAGCCAACTCGCCGACACTCACCGCCTCACTTATCTTAACGACTCGTTTAGATTGCTTCGTGGCCGCCGCTTCAAGCGCGGGCTTCCTTTCCTCTACCGCGTCCTTGCCTTTTCCCTTGGCACGGCCAAGTCTACGAACGTCTCGTCCCTCATAATCCAGGAGGTCACCGCGGCTAAATTCGCGCTTTCGGCTCTTGCGCTTAGCGGCAGCACCACGCCGATTACCGCCCTCGCCTTCTTCCTCGCCTTCCTCGACGGGGGCAGCGTTAAAATCAACGGCCACAGCCGCCGATCCACGAGTAGTCTCAGCCTTTGGTGCCCGCTTTTGCGGTAATTCGATCTTACCAAGCACACGTGGGCCCGGCCCCTTCTTGGTATCCTCAGGGATAGCGGGCCCTGCAGCCTCGGGAGTCTGAGCTGCAGCCACGGGAGTCTCTGCTGGCTCCTGCTCGACCGTTGACTCGCTCGAACCTTCGCTAGGATCAGATTCGTCGACTTTTGATTTGGCCGCGGCTTCCTTAAAAAGAGCGTCAGCTTCGGCAAATTTGTTCTGGGGGCGACCCTCGTTCGGGCTGGCCTCAACCTCCTGGGGCTCTACGACCAGAGATACGGTCTCCGCTGGAGCCTGTGCGGTAGCCGCCTGTTCGGCGGCCAGCTCCTCTGGGGTCTGCTTGCGGCGGCGAATAACATTGCCTTTTCGCTTCTCGACTATAGCCTCGGTAACACCGGAAGCCTTGTCGACACGCGTGGTCACAGTCTCGCGCTCAGGCGCGGCGCCCATTGCTTGGCGAATCAACGCGCGCCGAATTTGATCAGCTTCATCTGCGTCGAGCGAATTCGAGTGTGACGCCTTGCCACTCATGTTTAGCTCAATCGCTTTATCGATAACGACTTTGTTATCGACTCCCAGCTCGCGCGCCAGTTCGTATATTCTCATTTTCGACATAGAAGACTCACCTGCTTATAATCTAACCTTCCGGGCTCCCGCTCGCGAAACACCCTTCGCCCCGATCTGCTCGTTCCCCTCAACGTCCGGAACCCTGGCGCGTGCTGCCTGCTGCGCCGCTCGCACCGAATCCGCGGTGAGAACCGAGCGTCCCAGTCGAAGCGCATGCTCGAATGGACCCGTCTGCGACATCCTGCTCCAGCATGCCAGGGATCGGTGCACGTACGCTCCTCGACCCGCGCTGTGCTGAAACTCATCCCACATCAGGGAATCTCCCTGGGCAATGAATCGCAACAACTCCCACTTCTCACCCGAACGGCGGCAGATAACACAGCGACGCTGTCTCGACCGCCGTTCCACCGACGCTCCTCAGTTCTTACCGTGGAGGGGTCGCACGCAAGAAGTTGTCGGTCGCGTCGCGGATTGCCGCCAACTCCGGCTCACCCACACCCTCGACCGTCAGCAACTGATCCGGCTCCGCCACCACAAGGCTCTGAATGGTGTGATATCCACCCAAAATCAACCTGTCCTTCAGCTCAGCCGGCAGTACTAACTTGTGCAAATCGCTAACCGCAGCGGCCCCATCAGTCTGTTCGAGTACCCCTTCACTTTCGAGCTTGGCAGAATGCTCACGAGCATTCTTGATGAGCTCCGAGGCGACTTCGGGGGTGAGAGACTCGATCGTCGACAACTCATCGACCGTCGCGTCCGCCACTTCTCGAGCACTGCGGTAGCCCTCTTGGAACAACAATTCAGCCGTCGTAAACGCAATGCCTGGAATCGCTTCGATCGAGGCGCGAGCACGGCGGGACTCTTCCTCGGCCACCGAGACGCTGCGTACATCAATTTTCCAACCGGTCAGCTTGCTGGCCAACTTAACGTTTTGACCGCGTCGGCCGATTGCCAGTGATAGTTGATCATCGGCAACAATGACTTCCATGGAATGATTGTCCTCATCCAACACCACGCGCGACACCTCAGCCGGCGACAAGGCTCGGGCCACGAATGACGGCTCGTCAGGCGTCCAGGTGATAATATCGATACGCTCTCCGCGCAACTCCTGCACGACGGCCTGCACGCGGGAGCCCTTGATACCGACGCATGCGCCGACGGGATCAACACTCGGGTCACTCGAATACACCGCAATCTTGGCGCGCTCCCCAGGCTCGCGAGCAACACCTTTAATCTCGATGATGCGTTCCGCTATCTCCGGAACCTCAAGCTCGAAAAGCTTCTTGAGGAAGTCGGGGTGGCTGCGGGTAAGGATGATCTGCGGTCCGCGCGCCGAACGATCGATATCGAGAATCATACTGCGAAGGCGATCGCCTTGGCGATAACGCTCACGGGAAATCTGCTCGCGCTTCGGCAGCACAGCTTCAGTGCGCCCCAAGTTCACTATGAGGTTGCCGCGGTCATAGCGCTGCACTATGCCGTTGATCAGTTCACCCTTGCTGTTCTTATACTCCTCGTAAATGACCCCGCGTTCGGCGTCACGAACCTTTTGGATAATGACCTGCTTAGCAGTTTGCGCGGCGATACGGCCAAGAGCTTCCGTATTGAGCTTTTTGCCGAGCTCGTCGCCTACCATAGCCTCCGAGTCGAACTCCTTGCGGGCCTCGGACAAGCTGATTTCAGTCGCATCATCCTCGACTCGCTCAACGACGGTCTTGAACTGGATGACTTCGATTTCACCGCTATCCTCGTTAAACTTGGTTTCGAGATTGAGGTTATGCCCGAAGTGCTTGCGCGCCGCTGAAAGCATCGCGGATTCGATAGCTTCAATAAGAATTGCTTTGTTGATGCCCTTGTCTTTGCCGATTTGGCCAAGCAATGAGTTTAAGTCGACTGTCATAAATGTCTCTCGTAGCTATTAGGTTCTACTCAAACAAAAAATCTACCCGCGCCTGACGAACATCCGAGATCGGTATCGTCAAGGTGGTTTGCGAATCCTCCTCCTCGAGCGCCAGTGAACTATCGCTGGCGGCAGTGAGTTTTCCGCACACCGTCTTATTGGTGCCGGAGGCTTCACGGAACTTTAGCTTCACGCGCTCTCCGACCGCGCCGCGAAAATGCTCGACTCGCGAGAGTTTGCGGTTCACGCCGGGACTAGACACCTCGATGCCATGATCGCCGGGAAGAAGCTCCTCAATATTCGGAAGATCGATAATTTTTCTGCTAATAGCAGCGCAATCATCAAGCTTCACTCCTCCAGTGGCCTCCTCGCCGGACGCACGTGCCCGGGAGATGTACACCCGCAGCGGACCCGTCGGGCCACTGGGAATTTCGATATCAAAGAGCTCAAGGCCTTCAGCCCTGACGATCTCCTCGATAACTAACCACAATTGCGAATTCATTCTTCTTTCCTTCCTCCCGCACTACCTCTAGGCGCCAATGACTCCGACGTCCACTCGACACGAATGCCGAGTGACGAAGGACGAACACCAAACCTGAGAATCAGGCGCTGAACAGCAAGTAGTAGAGGCTACCCGCTCGAGCGAGAGAAAAACGCTCAAAGATTTAAGTAAGTTATCATGCCTATGCACATACTTCAAGTGTGCAGCGCTGCTAATAGTTCTGCTCTTTCAGATGCTTAGCCACGGCTTGGTTAGTTTTTCCGAGCCGGGTAGTGTACCCTCATTGCGCCCGTCGTAATGGAGTATAGCTGTCATGTCCCTGGACCCCGCCCCCAAGGCCAGCCCGCAGCCCGCCGACCAGGCGCTCATAGATCTGCTCGCAGTCCCAACCGTCTCTCAGTTCAGCTGGGCCGCTGTACGAATTTTCCGCGCGACTCTGCACAACCTCGAGGAGAGCGAGCATGCCCGCAGGTTCGCAGCCCGGCGGCTCGGAGAAGGCGGAGGCGACCAAGCTTCCGAGACCCTTGCGGTGTCCGTAGTAGCTGACCCGTCACCACGAGTACGCGCTGAATGCGCCGAGGCACTTGGAAAGATCAAGCATCCGGACAGCATTCCATCACTCATCAAGGCGCTGGACTGCCATGAAGTCTTCTGTCCACCAGGTAAGGAGATCGGATCATCGAGCGTGGCGCAGGTTGCTGCTCGAGCGCTTGCCCAATTTTCCCATTTCCCGCGTGAGCACCTGCCGGCTCTTCTTCTAGCGGCGCACAAAGCGGAAGAAGGCAGCGCGTCCTGGCTCTACACGGTGGCCTCCCGTCAGGGCTGCCTTCCCGACACGTTACAAAAGCGCGCGCGAACGCTGGCGCTCAACACGAATAACGACGAAATTCGCGCTCGTTGCGTCGAGTCCCTCGAGCTCGCTCTTGGGCACGGCGCACCAACTCATTTTATCGGCGTCATCAAGGGGTGGTTCACCTCACAGGCAGCCAGAGAGAATGCTTCTCGCTGCCTGGGCGCACTTCAGGATCCGATAAATCGTGCGACCGCCCTGCCAGTGCTTGTCGAACGGGCTAGAATCGGAACGGCCAATCCGGAACTCCCCGACTATGAGACTTACGAACAAGGGATACAGGGGCTCGGGGCCGTACTGGCGCTCTTCGACTACCGGAGTTTGCGATCACAACGCGAGTTGATTTCACTGCTCGGTGGCCGGAATGCTTCGCTCGACTATCAGATCTGTCTGTGTCTAGCCGACATGCATCGCAATGGCCTGCCCGCTGAGCAACCTCTCTTCGAAGCCTTGGACTCGCCCGGCCTTACCGCGAATCAGGCTGCGGGCATTGCTCAGGCGCTGGGGCTTCTGAAATCGGATCTCGTGGTACCAAAGCTCCTCAGCGCGCTCGCTGGAGGCACGGTCATCGCCGAAGATCAAAAGTTTTTCCGCAATTGCGCAGACGCCATCGCTCGACAGGCACGCGTGGTTCATGAACGTGATATCGCGCAGCTCTGCACGCTAGCTCGTACGGGGAAGGAGATGGCTCGCGTTGCCGCGCTCGAGGCCCTTGGGGGAATTCCGGGCGCGCGCTACCAGGCTTTTAAAACCCTGCTGGACTGCCTAGACAGCCGATCCCCCTTTCCGGTCAATCAGGCCGCCTGCAACGCCTTGACTAGACTCAACTGCGTTAGAGCCATCCCAATGCTCAAAGATATTGTTCTAGACCCGCTGCGATCACCGCTCCTAATCCAGGCGGCCAAGTACGCCATCCTAAGCCTGGAGCAATCCATTCCGGGCCAGTCTGCCGGGGAGGGCGGCGAAGCCGAATAGAAGGGGCTCACTTTATCCGCCAAACATTCAAATAAGGCGCGACAATACTACCATTCCGTATGGAACGAGCCCGGCTTATCCTTGCGTTCATAGGTATGAGCGCCGAAGAAATCTCGCTGGGCCTGAGTCAAATTCTGCGGGAGATCCGCCGTGCGGTAGCTATCGAAGTACGCGATTGAACTGGCAAACGACAGGCAGGCGATTCCCTTCTCAACAGCAGACTGCACAACCTGGCGAAGATTTGGCAGCGACGACTCCACTTCCTTTTTCATTGCCGGATCCATAATAAGATTCGGCAGCGCCGCGTCGCGCTGATAGGCCTTGCGAATTTGCTCCAAAAATCGAGCTCGAATGATACAGCCGCCTTCCCACAGAGCGGAGATCTCATCAAGTTTCAGATCCCATTTATACTCTTTGGAAGCAGCTGAAAGCAGGGCCATACCCTGTGCGTAAGCCATAATCTTGGAACAATAGAGCGCGTCGTGGACCGCCTTGATAGCAGCTTTCCGGTCTCCATCCATGCTCTTCCCGGATGGTCCCGCAAAAGCCTTGGCTGCGACGATACGCTCCTTCTTTTGCGAACTGAGAATTCTTGCGTCCACAGCAGCGGCCAAAGTCGGAATGGCGATACCTAGATCTAGGGCGACTTGGGCGGTCCATTTTCCCGTGCCCTTTTGACCGGCCGAGTCCAGAATGGCATCCACCAAATAGCCCGCTCCCTCCGGATCGCGCTTCTTGAAGATTTTCGACGTAATTTCGATCAAGAACGAGGAAAGCACGCCCTCATTCCAAGCAGTAAAAATCTCGGCCAGTTCATCAGGCTTACAACCAAGCGTGCTGCGTAAAATATCGTAGGCTTCGGCTATGAGCTGCATGTCTCCATACTCGATGCCGTTATGCACCATCTTTACGAAGTGCCCCGCTCCATCGGGACCGATGTAATTAGTGCACGGATGAGGGGCTTTGGCGGAAATCTTCTCAAATAAGGGAGCTGCGATCTTCCAGGCATCGCGCGGCCCTCCCGGCATGATGCTCGCTCCGTTGAGGGCGCCTTCTTCACCACCCGAGATGCCGACGCCCAAGAAATTTAGTCCGGCCTTCTTGCACTTCTCCTCTCGGCGCTGTGTATCGGTAAAATAGGAATTACCGCCATCCATGATGATATCGCCCTTGGAGAGTAGCGGGATCAAAGAGTCGATAACGGCGTCAACGGCAGCGCCTGCCTTCACCATGATGATTATCTGGCGAGGGGATGCCATACTACTGACGAATTCCTCGAGTGTTTTGGACGGCACGAAGGCTCGCCCCTTGACTCGGGTCATGAACTCTTGGGTAACCTCGAAGCTGCGATTGAAGACCGCGCAGGGAAATCCATTGCGCTCGATATTCTGAGCAAGGTTAGAGCCCATTACAGCAAGGCCGACCATGCCAACATTAGGCTTATTCATGAAATGACTCCTATTCGAAAACTCTAAAATTTCGAGCGCTCTTTAAGCCGCCCAGGGCCGATCTTCAGTAACGGATTTTCCTTCCTATAGATCCGGGCTAGACTACAGAAATATGCGTAATGCCGCACTTCCTAAGCCCCTCTTCGTTCCGGTACTAACGAAGTATTTGGTTTCATTGATATATAGCGCGATTATCCTAGCGCTTTCAACGCTCATAATGCGACCTTTACTCGCTGCTGCCGAGCCGGGCACCGTTGAAGTGGGCCGATTCATCCCGTCGGTCCTCCTGCTTACCTCCCCAGGCAATAATGCTTGCGCCACAGGGTTCATTCTTCCCAACGGGCTGGTACTTACCAATGCCCATGTTGCTCGAGCACTCTGCCCGTTTGGGGCCTGCGAAGATGTCAGTGCCTTTCGTGCTGGAGCTATCGGCGAGCTGCCAAAACAGAAGCTTGCTTCCCAAGGCATAACGATTCGGACCGTCATTCCAGCTCTTGATGTCGCCTTTTTGGATATGCACTCATCCGAGCCCCTCACCGGCGTCTTCGCGCAGACCGCGCCCCCTGCGATTCAGACCGAGGTCCATTCCCTGGGATTTCCCAAGTGCGGCGCGCTCTCCGTAAGCGACGGCAAGATTCTCTCCCAGGGCACCTTGAACTTTGGCACCTCGCTTAGCGGGGCGCATGGCAGTAGCGGCAGTCCCGTCTTCAATGCACAGGGGGATCTGCTGGGCATCGTGGCAGAGTCTGACTCGATTAGCGGCGGACTGCTTTCCCTCATTTCCGACTATAAGTTTGAAGCAGTCGCGATGCGCGCTGATAGGGCTCTGGCGCTTGGGACTTCAGACCCCAGGGCGCTACTGGAAAAGCAGTCTGATCTCCTGCTGGAACATTACCGAACCGGCCTGCGGCTTATGCCCGCTTTTCAACGGTCGCGTGCGGCGGTCAGCTTCATCGGCGCAGTTGAAGCACTGAAGGACGAGATAATATTCGCTTCCGAATTCCCCGAGCGTGTAGCCTTTCTTCCGCTTGGGCAGAGCGCGCGCTATATCTCCGAAGTCGAGATTACGCCCAGCACCTCCTTGATGCGTAGTCTTGCGACCTTGGTCTTGGCGTACAACCTTGAGGTCAAGGGACCTTTTCTTACACCGCTGCAGCGACTCAATGTTGACAGTCTCTTCGAAGCCTTGAATAAGCGCGGGCTTCCTTCTGATCTTTTAGGGGAGTGGAAGGATCTGCTCATGACCTCAGCCGCGTCCTCGTATCCTGGACTAGAACTATACGGCATGACGATCGTAGCTGAGATTCTCATTATCGCTGTCATTGTAGTGGGAGCTTTGATGCTTAGCGCCGGATATGTTTATGGCCGACTGAGAGGCTCAAGGTTGAAGCGCTTCCTGTGGAGCGCTGCATGCTTTATTATCTGGCCGATTCCGCTATTTGTGGCTCTACGACAGCGCCGGAGTTGAGCGGTAGCGCCGAGCGAATTCACGAAAACTAATCAGCCGCTCTTGCTGCTCGTCCCACAAACTCAAAAACATATACTGCAGCGACTCCCAAAACGTAACAGTGAAAACCTTCTGGAAATCGGGGTTTTCCTCGTGACAGCGCTGCAGGCAATAGTTCGGGATGGTAGGGCGCAAATGATGAATATGGTGATATCCGATACTGCCCGTGAGCCATCGCAAAGGCTTACTCAAATTATAGAACGAGCTGCCCTGCATCGCAGCAGTCACATAATCCCACTCACGATCCTTTCGCCAGTAGGTATGCTCAAACTGATGCTGAATATAAAACAACCAGATGCCCCCGCCGGCAGCCACGTAGACAACAGGCAAAGCAATCCAGAAAAGTTTCTCAAATCCGATACAGAGCCCAATCGCCAGGGCAAACAGGGCCAAGGTAGCATTCGTCGTATAGACATTACGCCGCTCGCGCGCAGAGGTCTTCTTGCGGTCGAAGGCAAAGCGGTTAATAACGGTCACGAAAAAAATCGGTCCCAGCACCAAGAACACGAAGGGATTGCGGTAAATGCGGTAGCGAAGACGCTTGAGCGGAGTTGCCGATAGATACTCATTCACCGTCATGACATCCATGTCGCCATGTCCGCGATGATCGAGGTTGCCGTTACTAGCATGATGCAGAGCGTGCTGCCTGCGCCAATAGTAGTAAGGGATCAAGGTGAATAAGCTGCAAAAGCAGCCGATCACATCGTTCCATTCCTTGGAGTCGAAAAAAGAGCCATGACCACAGTCATGCTGAATGACGAAGAGCCTCAGCAGCAATCCTCCGGCAAACACTCCCAGCAAGCAGGTCAAAAGATACGAGTAGTCGTATGCCCAAAACATCAGCGCCATGCTGAGGGCAAAAAAAGCGAATGTACTCAGAAACTGCCACATACTGTGCGCGAAACTCGGGCACTCATAGCGCACCGTCGAGCGCAGAAGTTCCCTGCTCTTTGCCAATCGATCGGCGGCAACGGGAGAATCTTCTTGGGGAAGAACTGGAATTGCGGAAATTTCTAATGACGACATTTGCAGGAAAATACTACCAGTCAGGACCTCATGAGGGTAGACCATAAAAGCGGCCAAACCATAGCACCTCAAGCCTTCCCGGCAAAGGTGTTGACCTCGATCTTTGTGCCTCCGGCCCTAATTTGAAGGACTTCTTCATGATTAACTTCGATACAGGTCAGTGAATTTCCGTATACCAAACCCGTATCGATGCCGATTTTGTAGGGCAAATGCAGCACAATATCCTCGAAAGGTGTATGACCAAAAACGACCGCCTTGCCGAAGTTGTGCAGGTTATTGATGAAGGGATCTCTAATCCAAAACAAATCCTGGTCGAGTTGCGAATGCAAATCGCGCAATGGATCGAGGCCCGCATGCGCAAATACGTGCCTATCGCTAATGACGTACCGCTCGGTATTCAAGAGGAAACTGAGATGGTCCGTCGGCAGCAGGTCCCGAGCCTCCTGCCCGTTGGCAAACGAGGTGATGCCGTAACTCTCGAAGAACATCTCTCCGCCATTCTGCATATAGGCAGAACCCCGACCCTCAAAACCGAGAAACCCCAACAGCATATCCTCGTGATTGCCGCGTAAAAAAATCGAGCGCGGCTGCAGTTTCTGGAAGCGCAGCAAACATTCGATGACAGACTTCGAACCGAATCCACGATCGATGTAATCACCGATAAAAATGACTTGATCCTTGTCGTCGATATTGCAGACATTGCGCAAATGCTCGAGGAGGAACTCCAATTCATCCGGGCAGCCGTGAATATCGCCAATTGCGTACAAGCGGCGAGGCTTATCGGTGATCTCGAGGTACTTGGCCATTACTAGTCGCCAATTTTTAGCACGGCCAAGAACGCCTCCTGTGGGATGCTGACGCTGCCCACTTGTTTCATGCGCTTCTTGCCCTCTTTCTGCTTCTCGAGCAGTTTGCGCTTGCGGGTAATATCGCCGCCGTAACATTTTGCGGTCACGTTCTTGCGCAGCGCCTTCACTGTCGATCGAGCGATAACTTTGGTCCCGATAGCAGCTTGAATGGCAATATCAAACATCTGCCGCTCGATAAGATCCTTGAGTTTATCGGTAAGTTCCTTTCCCTTATGGTAGGCCTTGTCTCGGTGCACGATGATGCCCAATGCATCAACGGTCTCTCCGTTGAGCTTAATATCAAGCTTCACGAGATCTGAAATTTGATACCCCTTCACCTCATAATCGAAGGAAGCGTAACCCTTGGTAAGGCTCTTCAAACGATCGTGAAAATCGAGGACGATTTCATTGAGCGGAAGTTCGTATACCACCATGGCTCGATTCGTCCCATGCACCGTCATGCTCAGCTGCCGGCCGCGCTTATCCTCGCAAAGCTGCAGCACATTACCCAGAAACTCCGTCGGGCTGTGAATGGTAGCTTCTACCACCGGCTCCTCGATATGCTCGATATAGTTCAGCGCCGGCAGTTTGGCGGGATTATCGATGGTCAAAAACTCTCCGGTATTGGTCTTGATGCGATACACCACCGAAGGGGCGGTCGTGATGAGATTCAGATGGAACTCGCGCTCGAGCCGCTCCTGAATAATCTCCATGTGAAGAAGGCCGAGATATCCACAGCGAAAGCCGAATCCCAACGCAGCCGACGTTTCAGCCTCGAACGTGAATGACGCGTCGTTGAGGCTGAGTTTTTCGAGCGCACTGCGCAGCTCGAGGAAATCATCCGAGTCCACAGGGAAAAGACCGCCGAATACCACCGGCAAAACTTCCTTGAATCCAGGCAAGGCGACGACATTTTCATCTCGCTGAGAGGCTACCGTGTCGCCAATCGCTACATCATGGAGGTTCTTAATTGAGGCCGAAAAATATCCCGCTTCCCCACTCAAAAGCGCTGGAACCTCCCTGGCATGAGGAGTAAAGACCCCAGTTTTATACACTTCGTACTCTGCGCCGTTGCTGACAAATTTTATTTTGTCGCCGCTCTTAATAGAGCCGTCAAAAACTCGCACCTGCACGACGACACCCAAGTAGGAGTCAAACCAGGAATCGTACACCAATGCCCGCAGCGAGCCATTCGGATCGCCGCGAGTAGGCGGCGGCACCTTTTTGACGATGGCCTCCAAGACATCCCCTACACCTACGCCGGTTTTGGCGCTGACACGTAGAGCATCCTTGGCGGGCAAGCCGATAATTTCTTCGATTTCGGTAATGACCCTATCCGGGTTGGCACTCGGCAAATCGATCTTATTGAGAACAGGAATAATTTCGAGATTGTTCTCAATCGCAACATAAACGTTCGCGAGTGTCTGCGCTTCTACGCCCTGCGTGCAGTCCACGACCAGCAACGCCCCTTCGCAGGCAGCTAGGCTTCTGGACACCTCGTAATGAAAATCGACGTGCCCTGGTGTATCGATGAGATTAATATAGTAGGTCTCTCCGTCTTTAGCCTTGTAGGACAGCCGGACGGTTTGGGCCTTGATGGTAATACCGCGCTCTCGCTCGAGATCGAGCTTATCAAGGAACTGTTCCTGCATTTCACGCTGCTCAAGCGCACCGGTCAGTTCCAAGATGCGATCGGCCAAGGTCGACTTGCCATGGTCGATATGTGCTATGATGCTGAAATTTCTGATTTTATCGCGTGACATGCCTAAACAGCCTACAACCCTATGACCCGGCTAAACGCCGAGCCCCCGCATACTATACTAATGCCTCGGCTCCGCGCTAGTTCCGGGGGTTTAGCTCGTTAACTCCCTGAAGCCCTCCAACCTAGAGCTCTACCGAACATAAGAACGGCAAGCTTGATACAATACTTCCCGGGTAGTAGCTCCTTGAATGAGCGTCAGAGGAGGCCTTTGTCGGAGGCTTTCTCTGAAGCTTGTCAGGCATCCTTTAAAGCAAGGTTATCTCCATTCCCTGTTCGCATTTGCAGAGATGCCGGGTGTAGTCGGCCGTCACCCTTCGGTCGAGTGCATCCGGCATTTCCGGCAAATCAAAACCCTCTTAAAGAAAGGCTTAAGAACATGGAATGGTTCATTCTCGTAATTCCGGCCGTCATGGCCATCATCGCGGCGTTCAAGTATTCGCGGCAGACGGTTTGGTGGGAGTTCGTGGTCATGTTCGTGGTCTGCATCGCGTGCCTCCTTGGGGCCAAGTTGCTGATCATCAACGGCCTGACCACGGACACCGAGTACTACACGCGCTTTGTGGCGCGTGCGGAGTACCGTGAGGCCTACACCGACATCATCCTGGTCCCTACCAAGATCGGGAAGACAACGGTGCTACGTCCGCAGCCGGTACCTCATCCGCCTACCTGGACTCTCTACAGCCAGAACGGGGACTCTCGTTCCGTCACTAAGGAGACCTACGAGGCCCTGAAGACCAAGTGGGGAGTGGAGCCGGCAGTCAGAGGGCACTACTCGACCATCGTTTGGGACGGCGCAATCGAGAAAGCCGAGTATATGACGACCACCGGAAGCTACGAAAACCGGCTGCAAGCCACCTACACGGTCTACTCACTACCGACTGTCTCGAAGGAGGAGAAGTCGCGGTACCATCTGCAGGACTATCCGAGAACGGACGCCATCGCGATGCAACACATCCTCGGTGACGGCGGCAGTTACCGGCCTGGAGCAAATGAAATGCTTCAACGCCTGAACGCCACCCTCGGAGCCCAGAAGGACTTCCAGTGCTGGATCGTCGTGTTTCGGAATCAACCGGAGCATGCGGCTAGACTCCAGGAAGCCCTCTGGGAGCACGGCAACCGTCATGAGTACGTGCTGTGCCTCGGAGTAGACGACAAAGATACCGTGCAGTGGTCAAAGGCCTTTAGCTGGACAAAGCAGGAGGCTCTGATCACGTACGGAGGGGAGATCGTCAAACCCGGCGAAACTCTGGATCTGGTTTCTGTCGTACAATCGCTCGAACAGGCGATGGCCGGCTCCTGGATCCCGCGGGACTTCTCCGAGTTTTCGTACATCCAAGTCGATGTTCCAATCTGGGGACTGCTTGTGATCGGACTTATTACGACGCTGGGCGGAGCTCTCACCTTGTGGTGGGCGATCACGAACCAGTTCGAGGACCAACCCAAGGACTTGTGGCAGCGCCAATCCTAAGCCGCTAGCCCGCACACTGAAGAGGTTTACCCCACAGGTTTTGGAGGATGCCTGACTTCTTCAGTCTTTCTGTTACTTGGTAGTAGCCCGGAACCACTCAACCGTGGCTTTAATTCCATCTTCGATTTTCATCGAAGGCCTCCATCCGAAGGTCTTGGCAGCCAGAGACGCGTCGATACAGCTGCGCATTTGCTCTCCGGCCTTGGCCTCGACATGGGGAGCACGACTATCCGTGCCGACACTCTTGCGAATTAACTCGTAAAGCTCATTGACCGAAGTTTCTCGGCCGGTGCCTATATTAAAGGTGCCGGTAATCCTCTTCTCGGCGACCACCTTGGCCGCAGCGGCCACATCACCAACGTACACGAAATCTCGAGTCTGCGTGCCCTCGCCGTTGATAACAGCCTGTTGTTTTCGCAGCAAGCGTTGACTAAAAATTGCCACGACTCCGGCCTCTCCGTGCGGATTTTGCCGCGGCCCATAAACATTCGCCAAACGCAGCGCAGTCCACGTCAGCTTATATTCCCGGCCCCACAAATCGAGATACATCTCGCCGACTCGCTTGGCGAGTCCGTAGACGCTGGTTGGCCGGACGGGATGATCTTCCGCTGCCGGGAAATAATCCTGCTCGCCATAAATCGCGCCTCCCGTGGAGAGAAACACGATGTGCGGAGGCTTTCTACCCGAAAAGGCGTGGAGAAGATTCACGAGGCCTACAACATTTGTCTCAGCATCAAAAACGGGATTTTCCATGCTGGCGCGTACGGAAATCTGCGCCGCAGCGTGAACGAGCAAATCAGGCGAGTGCTTGGACAAAAAGGCCCGAGCTTCAGGCGAGCGAATATCCATGCGGTGAAGTACGGCCCCCTTCGACACATTTGCCTCATTCCCAGACGAAAGGTCATCGATTATATCGACGCTATAGCCGGAGGACAGCAGAGCATCGACGATATGCGATCCAATAAACCCGGCTCCGCCGGTTACGACTGCTCGCGCCATAGATCTATTACTCCTCCTTCAACCGTTGCTCGAAATCAGCGATGGTGTCCAACAACCCCTTCTTCAGCTCGACCCCGGGCGTCCAGTGCAATTCATTTCCGGCCAGTGAAATGTCCGGCTTACGGCGCACCGGATCATCCTTTGGGAGATTCTCATAGATAATTTTCGACTTCGAATTCGTCATCGAGATAATCATCTTTGCGAGATCGACGATGGTCATTTCGTTTGGGTTGCCGAGGTTTACCGGTCCATGAAAATCTGTCTTTTCCATGGTAGCGATCAGTCCTGCAACGAGATCCGACACGTAGCAGAAAGATCGCGTCTGCTTGCCGTCCCCATACACGGTAATCGGCTGTCCCTTGAGCGCCTGAACGATGAAGTTCGAAACCACGCGCCCGTCGTCAAATAACATGCGCGGGCCATAGGTGTTAAAAATACGCACGATCTTCGTGTCGACGCCGTTTTGGAGGCGATAGCTCTCAGTCAAGGTCTCGGCAACGCGTTTGCCCTCGTCGTAACAGCTGCGCGGACCAATTGGGTTGACATGCCCCCAATAGGATTCTCGCTGAGGATGTTCCTGCGGATCTCCGTACACTTCCGAGGTCGAAGCCAGCAGGAAACGAGCCCCGACTCGCTTGCAAAGCCCCAGCATATTGATGGTGCCCTGGACATTCGTCTTGATCGTTTTGACCGGATTATACTGGTAGTGCACCGGCGAGGCTGGGCAGGCTAGATGGTAAATCTGCTCCGCTTCGAGCAACACCGGCTCCACCACGTCGTGCCGTAAAAATTCAAAGCGCGGATTACCCCAATGCTGGGTAATATTGCGTTTTCGCCCGGTGAAGAGATTATCCAACACCGTGACTTCGTGCCCGGCCTTCATGAGCGTATCAACTAGATGGGAGCCGATAAACCCCGCTCCCCCCGTGACCACTATCCTTGTCATGTAAATCCTTCTAAGACGGGGTCCTTACATTCCGACGCGTGGACGGCCGATGGAATAGTAGATAAACCCATGCTTTGACATCTCGGTACTGCTGTAAATATTTCTACCGTCGAATACAACGGGACTCTTGAGCGACTCCTTGACCTTGGCAAAGTTTGGACGGCGAAACTCGTTCCATTCCGTGCAAACAATCAACGCGTCTGCTCCCTTGAGCGCGTCATAATTGGTATCGGTATAGGTAATCGCCGGATTGTCACCAAACTTCTCGGAGAAGGTTTTTCTCGCCTCAGGATCAAAAGCCTGAAGCTTGGCACCTGCGCTGATGAGTTCACCGCAAACCACGAGTGCCGGGGCCTCGCGCACATCGTCCGTCTTGGGCTTGAATGCCAATCCCCATATGGCGAAGGTGCGGCCCTTGAGATCCTTTGCGCCGTAGTGTGCCAGGATCTTCTTGGCCATGACCGATTTCTGATCCTTATTCACCTCCTCCACCGCGTTGCAAATGCGCAAGTTTAGACCGAAGTCTTTGCCGGTCTTAACCAATGCTTGAACATCCTTGGGAAAGCACGAGCCGCCGTACCCGATGCCTGGGAAAAGGAAGCTCATGCCGATGCGGGAATCGGTCCCCATTCCGACACGCACGGCATCGATATCAGCCCCGCAGCGTTCACAGAGATTGGATATTTCATTCATGAAGGACACTCGGGTAGCGAGCATGGAGTTGGCCGCGTACTTGGTCATCTCAGCCGAAACGACGTCCATGATGATGATAGGATTATTGGTGCGCACGAACGGTGCATACAGCTCCCGCATGACGGCAGCGGACTTTTCGCTGGGAGCTCCAATCACCACGCGATCCGGCTTCATGAAATCGTCGATAGCGGCGCCCTCCTTCAAAAACTCAGGATTGCTGACGACCTCGAATTCATGTTTGGTGTGAGCCGCTATGGCCTTGCGAACCTTTTCCGCAGTACCAACCGGCACCGTCGACTTGTCGACGATCACCTTGGGACCGTTCATATGCTTGCCGATTCCCTCGGCCACGGCGAGAACATGCGTCAAATCGGCCGACCCGTCCTCATCTTGCGGTGTGCCGACAGCTATGAAAATGACCTGCGCCGACTCCACTCCCTCTTTCAATGAAGTCGTGAACTGCAGTCGGCCGTTACTATAATTTCGCTCGACAAGTTCATCGAGACCTGGCTCGTAAATCGGAATCTGCCCCTTCTTGAGCATCTCGATTTTGCGCGCATCAACGTCCACGCACAGCACGTCATTGCCTGACTCCGCAAAGCATGCGCCGGCAACTAACCCGACATATCCTGAACCAACGACTGTAATGTTCATGAGCGAATACTCCCTGAGACTCTCCTAGTATGCGTTTCGATTTCTGATGCCCCGAAACAGGGTCAGCCAAAGAATTTTGATATCCAGAAACAACGACCAATTCTCGATATAATAGAGGTCGTACTCTATCCTTTTATCGATAGAAGTGTCACCTCTCCAGCCGTTGACCTGCGCCCATCCCGTCATACCAGCCGGCACCTTATGGCGCAACATATAGCGCGGGATACGCCGGCGAAACTCCTCGATAAAAACAGGTCGTTCGGGGCGAGGGCCGACGATCGACATATCTCCACGGATCACATTATAGAGCTGCGGCAACTCATCCAAACTGTGCTGTCGTAAAAACCGTCCGAGCGGAGTCACACGCGCATCGCCGGGAGAAGTCCAGCCAGGACCGTCAACCTCGGCATCTACGAACATGGTGCGAAATTTGTAAATGTTGAACGGAGTGCCGTCAAAGCTCACGCGCTCCTGGCGATACAGCACCGGCCCGCGCGAAGTAAGCTTTACGAGCAATGCGATCATTAAAAAAACCGGCGCCAAGATGATGCCGGCGACCAGCGCCAGCAGCAGGTCAACCAGACGCTTGGTGAAAAGATTGATTCCTTCAAGCGGCGAACCCTGGATACTGATGACCGGCAGGCCCTCGAACTCCTCAATAGCCCCGCCCACGCTAACAAACTGATAAAGGTCCGGAACAATCTTTACGTCCACCAAATGATCGCCAACTTGCGACATAATCTCCGGAAGATGGTGATTATCCTCCAGCGGCAAGGCGATAATGAGTTGATCGATATCTCTGGTGGTCAAAAGTTCAGCGAGATCGTCGTACTTACCGACAACGGGAATACCCTTGGGCCCCTTCTTATCCAAGCCGTCTTTCGACAGGCATCCCATGACCTGTATGCCCAGCTCGCGGTGCATGCGAATTCGAGTGGCGATATCGCCGGCAACCTTCCCAGCTCCGACGATTAACAGGAAGCGCAGGTTATAGCCGCGCCGACGCACTTCACGCAGCAGGGAACGCAGCACCGCGCGCTGAGCGATCGTAAAAAAGCAAGCCAGCACTCCAAAGTAGAAGAATACTAAGCGGGAAAACGGCACGCTCTTTTCGCGGAATAAGTACGTCATCGCAATGAAAAGGAGGAGCGCCAATGAATTCGCATTGATCAGGAGCCACATTTCCCTGGTAGGTCGCGTGCCGCGCATTGCGCGATAGAGTCCCATGCGCCGGAAAACAAACGCCCAGATGAGCCAGATGAATAACAGCATCGAAACGTAATGCTGAAACGCCGGAACGCCCTTATCGGCAGTGATGAAATCGGTCTGAAAGCGGACCCAATAGGCAAGCAGCCAGGCCAAGGAGACCACCACTAGGTCTACCGCCATGAACAAATATTCAAAGAGTTGCCGTTTCTGCTTAAGCATAAGAACGTTTGCGATTACCGCGTGCACGCACGTCGGACATGAAGGCGCCTATAAACGCCTCCCAGGCCTGGAAGAACCGCTGCGGACTGAAGGCCCGCGCCTGCCGGACTGAGCTATCTACTTGAAATTCCTGCTCATGCTGCATGAAGTAATATACGCTGGTAAGCAAAGAATCAAGTTCGGCTCCGGCCCCGCTGGGGCGCTTCTTAATGAATACCCCGCTGGCATGGGCCGGCTCAAGTGCAGAAACATTCCAGGGCTTTACCCCCACCAAGGTTTCACGCAGAGCCCCATCCTGCAAACCAATCACGGGACGGCCCGCGGCCATACACTCAAGTGGGATCAGTCCAAAGTCTTCGATGCCGGGGAAGATCAATGCTCGGCAGCGGCGATAGAAACTCGCCAATTCCTGATCCGGCACATGTCCGAAAAATTCGATGTTCGAGCGCGCCAGTTTGCGAAGGCGCTTTTCCTCCGGCCCCTTCCCGACCACCCACAATTTCTCGCCCAGCAGATTGAAGGCCTCAATCACCTGATCTACTCGCTTATACGGAACCAGGGCTCCCGCATAGAGAAAGGCTTCCCCCTGTTGGCCTTGGAGCGCCGGCTGAATCCACGAAGTCTCCACGGGAGGATAAATAACAGCCGCCTCGCGACCATAAAAACAGCGAATTCGAGCGGCGACAAAGCTACTGATGGCTACGAACGCATCGACCCCTTCACTGCCACGCATATCCCAATTTCTTAGCGACCTAATGAGAGGCCATAGGAGCGGGGTTGCCGCGCCGAAATAGAATTTAGCCTGATCCCAAACGTAGCGCATTGGCGTGAAGCAGTAACAAATATGCGGCACCCCTTCCGGAACCGAGATGTTTTTTGCCGCCGCGTGACTAAGTGAAATGACCAAATCATAGCCCGAAAAATCAAAGCTTCGAATCGCTCGCGGATAGAGCGGCAGACATAGACGGTAAAGCCTGCGCGCAGCCGGTAGATTTTGCAAAAAGGAGGTTTCCTTAACTCTCGCATCAATGAGCGCATCAGTGGCGCCCGGAACATGAAGCAAAGTGAAGATATCGGCATCGGGATAGATGTGGAGGAATGCTTGCAGACACCGCTCGCCGCCCCGCAGTCCCGTGAGCCAATCGTGAACCAAGGCCACTTTCATTAGCCGGGGCTCCCCGAATGAACAGCACTCGCGTAAATGTCCAGCACGCGTCTTGCCATCTCAGCGCGCGAGAAATGCTCGAACCACCGGCCGGACGCGCGGCGCGCCGAGTCCTTGCGAGCATCTCTGCTAAGCGAGAACAGCTCGAATCCCGCCGCTATAGCCTGCGCCGAATAGTCAGAACAAATGACATCATTTTCGCTGAGGATCTCGCGGATAGCCGGCACTGGGGTCGAGATGACAGGCGTGCCGCAGGCATGGGCCTCCAAGACAGGGAGACAAAATCCCTCAGCCTTCGATGGCACAACAACCGCGGATGCATTTTGATAGAGGCGCACCAGCCGCTCCTTCGAAACCGGACCAAGGGGAACTATGCTGCCGTGAATATCCCGTAAGCCGGTCGCTCCTTCACCAACGATAACCAACTTCGGAGCCTCGCGACTCCCGTTTGCCGTAAAGAGTTGATAGCCCTCGACGAGCTCCTTAAGCCCCTTGTGCGGCTTGGCATTAGAAATTACCGCCAAGAAATAGGGGCGCTCAGTGCGAACGGCGGCGCTCATTCCAAAAATCGGGTCGATAGCGTTTGGAACTACCGCGAGCTTGAGCCGTACTGCCCGATCCTGCCCGCAGAATTGAAGCAAGTCATCACGCGAGGAATTACTGACGGAGATAACACGTGCCGCCCGTCGCACCGCCGAGCGAATCAAGGGGCTGGCGATAACTGGATAATAGAATCGCTCTGGCTGCCGCACGTGGATGAGATCGTGCACCGTAATGACCGCTGGAATCGTAATACCGATAGGCAGCGTGTAGTGGGGACTATGATAGACATCGAAATCCGACTGCGTAATGCGGCGGCCAAGCAAAAAAGTCTCGGCCAAGGAATACGAGGGCGTTTCATCGTCAATGATGCCGACATGATCAAGCAGCCCAAAGCGCAGGAGCTTCGAGCGCGGCCCGAGTACGGTGAGCGCTACACCCAGTTCCAGGAATCCACCGATCAGGTTCTCTATATACGTGCCGATACCGCCGTCACCGATCTTGCGGGCATCAAGCAGGACCCTCATTTTTTCTCGGGGGGCCAGCGCGCGCTGCTCCCAGGATACCCGCGACGGTTGAGACAGAGCTTCCATTATCTACATCCTCTGCAGAAATCCCGCCTCACGAAAGACAGATGAAGCAGGAGTTTACTGGGCTACTTTTCTTCCCCACATCGCTTCGCCGCCCGCCACGCGATCCTTGAACGGCGAACCTGGGTTACGATTTTCGATAAGGCGACGGACTACGTAGACGCGCTTTTGCTGCGACTCGTAATAGGTGCGCGCCAACACTTCGGCTAGTAAGCCGAACACCATGAATTGGAGTCCGATTATCATGAGCATAACGCCCAAAATCATGGCCGGACGGTTACCCATCGGCACATGCAGGATGAAGCGCTCGTAGGTGAGCTGTGCGAGAAGCAAGAACCCGAGACCACTCGCAAGCAATCCCACCGTGCCGAAGAGATGAATAGGGCGCTTGGAATATCCGAGCAGAAATTTAACGGTAATTAAATCAAGCAGCACTCGCAGCGTGCGAGATATGCCGTACTTCGAGGTGCCGAATCGACGCGCCCGGTGGTTGACTGGAATTTCAGCGATTTTTGCGCCCATTTCGGCCGCGAGCGCCGGAATGAAACGATGCATTTCACCGTATAGGCGAATGCCCTTCGCCACGTCCCTCGTCATGACCTTGAGGGTGCAGCCGTAGTCGTGCAGTTGCACATTGGTTGACCAAGAAATCAGACGATTGGCTAATCTACTGGGCAGCTTGCGGCTCAACAGTTTATCCTGGCGATTCTTTCTCCAGCCCGCGACGAGATCAAACCCCTCCTCGAGTTTCTCCACCATGCGCGGAATCTCGGCCGGATCATTTTGTAGATCGCCGTCTAGCGTAACGACGATATCGAGGCGCGCGTGATCGAAACCGGCAGCCATAGCGGCGGTCTGACCGAAGTTGCGGCGGAACTCGATAATACGAACGCTGGTATCTCCATGGGACACGGCCTGCAGACGGCGCAGCGTTTCATCCTTTGATCCATCATCGACGAAAATGATCTCATATTCACGGCCCATGGAACGGAGAACGCGGGAGATTTCCGCATAGCTCTCGGCTACATTGTCCTCTTCATTGTATACGGGAACGATTACCGAAATGCCGTTCATCAAAGCTCCAAGGTTTCTGGCCCAAACGCGCAGCCATTCTAGCACAGCGCTTTTGCCTAAGCATAACCCGGGAGCTTATAGCCTAACCAGCTAAAATTCCTACGAGAATCAACGAATGGCCGAACCCATGAGCAGTCGCTCGTAGCGCTCGCAAATAACCTCCCATGCGTACTCCTTGGCAGCCCGCGCAGCAGCTAGGCGGGAGAGATCCGAAAGTGCTCGGGGTTCGGCCTCGGCCTTGCGGAACAGCTCTGCGAGTCGCTCGAAATCATTGAACGGGTAATACCAGCCGCAGTCCCTCAGCACTTCGACATGCTCCGGCGTATCGTTTGCGATAACCGGATTCCCATAGGCCATAGCCTCTACCAAGGCCGGATGAGTTCCACCAACTTCGGTAGCCTGCACATAACAGTAACAATTACTGCGAAGCTCTCGATAGGCGTCGCCAAATTGGAATCCGGTGAAAATTACTCCTGGGCCTGCCTCCGCGCGCAACTGTTCCTTGTAGGACGTAGCGTAGGGGGCATCCCCGACGACCACGAGCGGGAGATTTACGCCTGCCTTGTTGTAAGCGCGGATCACGCCGAGCGCATTGTTTTCCGGCTCGAGACGGCTGACATACAAAATATATCCTCCAGGTCGCAGTTTGAATCTTTCATGCACCTGCCCCGGAGGCAGCGGACGAGGGTCCGCGCCATACGCTATTACCGCCGACTCGCAATTGAAGCGCTCCCGGTAATACGCGGCGATCACTTCGGCGTCCGCCACGATTCGAGTGGCAAACCAGACCGAGCTTCGCTCTCCGAGCAAATACCACAGCCGTCCTAAAGAATTCCATTTACTGCGCCGACGCTCGATTCCGTCGACGTTTATGTACAGCGGAAGCCCGCGCAACCGCACGAGCCAAGCAAACGGACTATTGGCGGCATTACAAAGCAGGGCCACGTCGAACTTTCTGCGAAAGAGATCGAGAAAGCTGGTCAACGCATGGAGCGGTGTCTCCAAGTACTTGTGCATGATGGTAGGAGTGGAGACTAGCTTGACCCCTCGATACTCCTCCGGCAGCTGCGGGGTCGAAAACGCGGCATGGCGGCAATAAACCGTAACTGCATGCCCTCGCGCCACAAGACGCGTGGAAAGTTCCTCGGCAAAGGTTTCGAATCCCCCGTAGTTAGCTGGAATCCCTCTTGTCCCTAAGAGGGCTATCGAGAGGCGTCGAGCGGGCGGCAGCGAATCCGGCATCCCCCGACCCTAGCGGGAAGACCCACCGGCTGCAAGATTCAGAACGCTCTCGGCAAGACGGATACTGTCCTAAGATCTTTGACTTAATTTGTTCCGACCCACTCGCGAGTAACCGTTCACGGGGGTATTCAATTGGGGGGTTGCAACTAACTGGGTGACCAAGAAATGCCGTTGATAGGGTGTTTGTAGACGTCCCCTGATCGGGGACGGCAGCGTTTTGTGACCGGTTAGTATTATCACCCCGGATTTGCTCCGCAAATCCACCCCTGAGGGGCTCCTTAACTGCCCCGGTTCTCGCATCGCCTCCGACACGGTGTGAACGGTTACACTGGCGATTTCTCTGCCCAATCACGGTTTTATTGGCTATACTTCCCGCTGTTGTAGCCGCCGGCAGCTTCAAGAGCTGCATTAGGCCGGCGACTCGTTCATTGCGGTAAAGCATTGCGGAGAGGCGCGGCGCCGTGGGTAATTTCGTCAAATTAACCGACGTATCCCAACCCGTCTGGAGCGGCAGCGAACTCATCTCCGCTCTTACCGAACGCGCGGAAGTATTCGTCTTCGCCTATTCGCCTAAACTTCGAAGCCTCGTTTCCTGGAGCAAAAACGCCGAGGCGGTCCTTGGGGTCAAGGATGTGACCATAGCCCGGGATGGGAACCTATTTCTTCGGCATGTACACCCCGACGATCGATTCCTGCTCATGACTGACCTCGAGCAGGCGCTACGCGGCAAGGCATCCTATCGCGCCACGTATCGCTGGATCCGGCCTGACAACAATGAGGTGCGCTGGCTGCATTGCCGGGCAGGCATGAATCAAAACAGCGAAGAGCAACTCTTTGACGGCATGATAGTCGATCTCTCCTCGGAATTTACCGGCTCCGTCGGTCGAATCGCCGGCCCCGATTCCGTAGGCACCGTCCTTGCTGCTTTCCCCACGACGGTGTTCACGGTCGATCACGATCTGCGACTCTTACGCATCAACCGCTCGCGGGAAAATTTTCCATTTAATTTTGGCGACGAATCCTTCCGCATAGAATCCTTCCGCATCGGGAGACCGATCCTGAGCTGCTTCGGTACACCCGAGACCCGGCAGCACTTCGAGCGCGTTATGCGCGAGCTCCTGGACGGCAAGGCTCATGTGCACCGCTCCCGCATAACGATTGGCGAAACGGTAGTGAACCTCGAAATCACTCCACTCAGCGAACTGGACTCCGTAGCCGGATTACTTTTTGTCGTGTCGGATATCACGGAGATGGTTCGCCTTGAGCGGCAGCTCGCTGAACTGCAGAAGTCAGAGGGGCTTAGGCTGCTGGCGGCCGGTGTGGCCCATAATTTCAACAATGCCCTGCAAAGCATCATAGGGCAGGCCGCTGCCATGAAGAATCACCCGGACAAGAAGGAGCTCATCGAGCAGGCCAGCCAGGCAATTATCGACATCGTGGGACGGGCTTCCGAATTGACTCGTCAGCTCTATGTATTCGACGAGAGCTCGCCTGCCAGTCTAGCGCCGGTGGATCTGAATTTGGCTACGATGGCGGCCGTGAATCGCATCGAAGACTTGTTCTCCTCCGGGCTCAAAGTGGCGGTGGCCTTCGGCAGCCCCGCTCCGGTTAAGGCTCGTCAAGAAATTTTGGCTCAGGCCGTCGAAGCTATTCTGCGAAATGCACGCGAATCCATGTCCGAGGGCGGAAGCCTCTCTATTCGCACCTATCAAGTAGTACTGCGAGAGTACGAAGTCGACGCGCTGAAGGCTGGAACCTACGCCAAGCTCAGCATCACGGACTCTGGTCAAGGAATGGATGCCGAATCGAAGAAACGCTGCTTCGAGCCATTTTATACCACTAAGGAGCGGGATCCCGCGACCGGCGTGGGGCTGCGCGGAGAGGGCCTTGGTCTTTCCAAGGCTCTCGCGAGTATTCGTGAATTCGGCGGCGGCATGAATATCGAGAGTAAACCGGGTGTCGGCACCAGCGTCTCCATTTACTTGCCGATAATTGAGGAGAGTGCGAGTACTACGTCCGATGAAATCCCCGCATCTCCCGATGAACCAGTGGATATTCTACTCGTCGATGATGACGTAATGGTGCTGCGCACCGTCGAGGCAATCTTGAGGGACGCTGGTTTTCGCTGCGCCATGGCTGAGGACTATAGTCGGGCCTTGACCATCGTGCGGCAACAGGGCCGCAGGCTTCGCCTTATTCTACTCGACGCAGTCATGCCGGGTCTCGACGGTGCGTCCCTACTTCGACAGATTCGGAAAATTAACTCCGAGGTCCAGGTAATCGGTTTTAGCGGAGCCCCTCCCGAACATACAATTCCGCTGCTTGAGGCCGGAGCTTCTCAGATCCTCAGGAAGCCCGTAAATCCTAAGCTCCTGCGCGCCACTGTCGAGCAGCTCCTAGCCACCAAAAGAGCAGCCTAAGAATTTTACCGACAAATTTCGATTAATATCAGGGAGTTGTGACAGCTTGCACCAGGAGCGCATATGCAACGTCCAAGCGCAGCCACGCTATAACATACGTGTACGTTATCCGTGCAAGCGTATGATATTATTTCGTTAGTTTGGCATGGATTACGATAAACGGTTCAATGTGCGAGTCGGCCCAAGGGTGGTCGGTACGCTCTTTTAGATGGTAATTTGACCTCATGCTAAGGTTTTTCGAAGAGGTAGCGCTAAACATTGTAGGCTGGTTCTATACCCTGCCCTACATGTGGGGCCTCATTTTCCTCGGCACCCCTGCAATCTGCCTCCTCGTACTTCAATTCATTCAGCGCAAGAAAACTATCGTTCCGGGAAGCATCGGACTGGTGCTGGCCTGCGCCGCTCTTTCGCATGCTCTCAATCCAGCTGCGGTTACTAATTACCTCGGCAACTTGCTGACCTACATGAACTCTCCGCACGCCGTGCGTAGCCCGGTCCCGCTGGTCGAGCCCCTTTTCGCGATATTCGTAGCACCGCTGGAGGTTCGCTTCGTCGTAGAGGAAATTCTATTCGTGACCCTGCTGGCCTATTTGACCTCGGTTGCGTATCTCAGCCTCCAAAATTACAAGCGCACGGGCGTTCTCATGGGAGAACTGTCATTCAAATTCTCTTCAGATGCGCGCCGTCCGCAGCGCTCGGATAGCAACGAGCTTGGGTCAGGAGATCTTGCGAACACTGAACAAATCGCCAAATGGACCAAAGGCAACGGCAAATTGGACACCTCACTCGCCGTAACGGATCTGCGTGGCAGTGAAGGTACCGTATTCAAGAACGCCAAGCTGGTCATCCCCAGCGGCGAACGCAATCGTCACGTCTTGGCCATAGCCAAGACCGGTAGCGGAAAAACAACCAAGTTGATTTTGCCGATTCTATACAATGACTGCATGTGCCCGGATCGTTCTACCATCGTGATCGATTCCAAGCCGGAAATGTGGCGCAAGCTGGCGGCGATGACTCGCAAGTACAACCCGAACAAAAACATCATCCTGTTCAACCCGCTCGATACCGCCCGCAGCTTGAGCTGGAATATTCTCTCGAAGATTGAGGACGACACCGACGCCAAGCTCATCGCAAACACGATCATCATGGCGACGGATCAACCGCAGGCGAAATCGGATAGTCCATTCTTCCGCAATAACGCCTTGGCAATCCTCAACGCGATAATGGCTGGATTGCTGCACGACCCCAAAGAGACACTTTCAATGCCGCGCATCCACGAGCTCGTGCAAGGCGG
>JAYRHW010000102.1:0-29243 GCA_041907145.1 Bdellovibrionota bacterium | reverse complement strand
GCTGTGCGATCCTGAAAATCCAGTGGTGCTCGAGAGTATTCATGCTCCGGCTCCGGTTATCAGTATTGCGATCGAGCCAAAGACCAAGGCCGATGAAGAGAAGATGGGCATGAGCTTGATGAAGCTTGCAAAGGAAGATCCATCCTTGAAGGTGAGCGTCGATCAGGAATCAGGGCAGACTCTTATCGCCGGCATGGGCGAGCTCCATCTCGACATTATCAAGCAGCGACTGTTCCGTGAATTCGGCGTTGATACGACGGTCGGCAAGCCGCAAGTTGCGTATCGCGAGACGATTTTGGCTAAGGTCGAGAATGAGACTAAGTATGCCAAGCAGACGGGTGGTCGCGGACAATATGGTCACGTATTGCTTCGTGTCGAGCCTCTGCCGCCAGGAAGCGGTGTGGAGTTCGAAGACGAAGTGAAGGGCGGTGTTATTCCTCGTGAATACATTCCGGCGATTGAGGACGGCGTACGCGAAGCGTTGGAAGGCGGTATTTTAGCTGGGTTCCCTCTTATCGACATCAAGGTTGCTGTGTTCTACGGAAGCTACCACGAAGTCGATTCGAGCGAGATGGCGTTCAAAATCGCCGGCTCCATGTGCGTTAAGGAAGCCTGCCGCAAGGCAAAGATCCAGCTGCTCGAGCCAATCATGGCCGTGGAAGTGATTTCTCCTGATGATTTCGTCAGCACCATCGTCGGCGATTTGAACCGCCGACGTGCTCGAATCATGGGGATGGAACCGAGAGTGGGCGCTGCGCAGGCAATCCGCGCGGAGGTTCCGCTCTCTGAGATGTTCGGTTATTCGACTGACTTGCGATCGAACTCGCAGGGACGCGCAGTGTTTACGATGGAATACCATCATTATGCACCGGTGCCGTCTCACATTGCGGAGAGTATCGCGACGAAGGCGTAACAAGGTTAGGTGTACGCCGGTCGAAACTGGTTTTCGAGTCGGGTTTTGTGGTGCTGTTGGGTATTTGGAAGAAGGTAACAGTTTTTAACTAGACTAATTGGAGCAAACTATGTCCAAGGAGAAATTCGACAGAAGTAAGCCTCACGTGAACGTGGGCACTATTGGTCACGTCGATCACGGCAAGACCACGCTTACTGCTGCATTGGTTAACACTCAGGCCAGTCGTAAGATGGCAACGGCTAAGAGCTACACCGATATCGCCAAGGGCGGTACGGTTCGTGATGCTAGCAAGACCGTTACGATCGCCAGCGCGCACGTTGAGTACGAGACTGCAAAGCGTCACTATGCTCACGTGGACTGCCCCGGTCACGCTGACTACGTCAAGAACATGATCACCGGTGCTGCTCAAATGGACGGCGCTATCCTCGTGGTAAGCGCAGCCGACGGCCCGATGCCGCAGACTCGCGAGCACATCCTGCTTGCCCGTCAGGTAGGCGTTCCCAAGATCGTCGTCTTCTTGAACAAAGTTGACGTTGTTGATGACAAGGAACTCCTCGATCTCGTCGAGATGGAAGTTCGTGATCTCCTCAAGGAGTACGATTTCCCCGGCGACGATACTCCGATCATCAAGGGTTCAGCACTGAAGGCTCTTCAGGGCGAGAACAGCGAGATCGGAATCGGCTCGATCGACAAGCTTCTTGCCACGATCGACGAGTATATTCCTGTTCCGCAGCGCGACATTGATAAGCCGTTCTTGATGCCAGTTGAAGACGTGTTCTCGATCGAAGGTCGCGGAACCGTAGCAACGGGACGTATCGAGCGCGGTATTGTCAAGGTCGGTGAAGAAATCGAGATCATCGGACTCAAGGATACGACCAAGACCGTCGTAACCGGCGTCGAGATGTTCCGTAAGCTTCTCGATGAAGGTCAGGCTGGCGATAACGTCGGCTGTCTCCTCCGTGGTTTGAAGCGTGAAGAGGTTGAGCGCGGACAAGTCCTCGCAAAACCCGGCTCGATCAAGCCGCATAAGAAGTTCAAGGCTGAAGCCTACGTCCTCAAGAAGGAAGAAGGCGGACGTCATAAGCCGTTCTTCACCGGTTATCGTCCTCAGTTCTATTTCAGAACTACGGACGTTACTGGCTCGATCAAGCTCCCACAGGGAGTAGAGATGGCAATGCCGGGCGACCGCATCCACCTCGAAGTCGAGCTCTATCAGCCGATCGCGATGGAGAAGCAGGTTCGCTTCGCTATCCGCGAGGGTGGTAGGACCGTTGGTTCCGGTGTCGTTACCGAGATTATCGAGTAATTACGTAACGAGGACCCACAGGCGTTCTGGCTGGAAGTTCAGTCAGAGCGCCTGGTTATTCCCCGATATCCGGGGGAGGGGCCCTGCACCCCAGCTCGGTGGGAAGTTAAGTTAGGGAGAATGCAATGCTAGGTGGTCAGTTAATTAGAATTAGGCTCAAGGGCTACGATCATAAGCTTCTTGATGCCGCTGTATCGGAAATCGTTTCGACCGTTCGCCGAACCGGTGGGCGCGTCGCTGGACCGATTCCTTTGCCAACCCGCATTGAGCGTTTCACGGTGAACCGTTCTCCATATGCGGACAAGAAGTCTCGCGAGCAGTTCGAGATTCGTACGCATAAGCGGCTGCTCGATATCCTGGAGCCGACACAGCAGACTATCGATGAGTTAGGAAAGCTGGAATTGTCGACCGGTATCGATGTGGAGTTGAAGCTCCAGTAATAGCCAGGTGAGCAAGAAGATTTTGGTCTTCAAATAGATTTGAAGAAAGCGAGAGAGAAATGAGCACGGAAAAACTTTATCCGGAAGGCTTGCTAGGGAAGAAGCTCGGTATGAGCCACATTTTTGCTGAGGACGGTACCTGCGTCCCGGTAACGGTGGTACAGGCCGGGCCCTGCTATGTCGTGGGCGTAAAGAAGAAAGATCAGGACGGCTATTCGGCAGTGAAGCTTGGCTTCGAGCCGAAGAAGTTCCAGCGTTTGAACAAAGCCGAAACCGGCCAGTTCAAAGCTGCCGCCAAGGGTGCCTTCTACCATGTTAAGGAGGTTCGCTGTGATATTGACGCCTTAGGCTGGGGTAACCTAGGCCATGAGGTGAAAGTTGGCGAGATATTCCAGAAGGGTGAGCTTGTAGATGTTTCCGGTGTCTCAATCGGCCGCGGCTTCCAGGGTGTCGTGAAGCGTCACGGCATGAAGGGGCAGCCGTCAACCCGCGGTACGCATGAGGTGCGCCGTCACGTTGGTTCAGTCGGCTGTCGTAAATTTCCCGGGCATATCTTCAAGAATAAGCGCATGCCGGGACAGATGGGTGACGAGAATGTCACCCTGCAGAATGTTCAGGTAGTCGGCGTGAAGCCCGAAGAGAATCTGATTCTCATCAAGGGTGGAATCCCCGGTTCAACCGGATCCCTCGTGGTGATTCGCAAAGCTATTAAGTCGTACAAGCCTAAGAAGGCTGCCTAATTAAAGGGGAAGGAACGTGGAAGCGTTACGTTGGAAAGTATTAGACATGCAGGGTAAGGAGGTCGGCACGATCGATCTCGATCCTGAAGTTTTTGCCGCCCCGATCAAGCAGCAGCTTGTGCATGAGACCGTACGTTGGCAGCTGAACAAGCGCCGCTCAGGTACTCACCAGGCCTTGACTCGCAGCATGATGAAGGGCGGGGGAAAGAAGCCTTGGAAGCAAAAGGGAACGGGTCGTGCTCGCGCCGGTTCGATTATTTCTCCTCTGTGGGTCGGCGGTGCCAGCATCCATGGTCCGCTTCCTCGCAGCTACGAGCATCGGCTTGCTAAGCGCACGCGCCGCCAGGCGATGGCCGCAGTGTTGAGCTACAAGGCCAAGGAAAAGCAGATCGTCGTGCTCGATAAGATCAGCGTTGCATCCGGCAAGACTAAGGATATGGCCAAGGTTCTCAAGAACCTCGGAGTGGAAGCTCGCAACTTTGCGCTCGTGCTGAACGGCGCCGATGAGGCGATTGTTCGCTCGAGCCGAAATCTTCCGAATGTGCTCTTGGCCGATGTTGGCGGCATCAATGTGTATGACTTGATGCGTCACAAGGTTCTGATCAGCACGAAGGAAGCCATCTTGGGTCTGCAAGCCCGAGTGAAGGCGGAGAAGTCGGCTGCTGATGCTCCTGCTGCCGCGAAGCCGGCTAAGAAGGCCGCTTCTGAGAAGAAGGCTGTAGCTAAGAAGTCTTCGGCAAAAACCAAGTAGTTTCGGGATATAGGTGAAGCGCATGACTGCTGAGAAAACTGAAAAGAAGCCCCGCGCAAAGAAAGCTGGCGGGAAAATGAGCAAGAAGGCCGAGGCACAGCAGAATGCTGCTGCGGTCAGCGACTACAGCATAATTTTGTCGCCGATGATCACCGAGAAGAGCTCGCTTGTCGGTGGCGCTGGCAATCGCGTGGTCTTCAAGGTAGATCGACGCGCTTCCAAGGACGAGATCAAGACGGCAGTCGAGCGGGTTTTCAAAGTGAACGTGAAGGACGTGAACACGGTAAATTATCTTGGCAAGCCGAAGCGCACCTCTCGCTCGGAAGGCCGCAGAGCCGCCTATAAGAAGGCTTACGTCACGCTCAAGGAAGGTCAAACAGTCAATGTTATCGAGGGTCTCTAAGCGAGATTAGGATACAGCTATGGCACTTAAAAAATTTCGTCCAATTACCCCGGCACGGCGCGGATACTCCTCGGCGGATTTCTCCGAGCTTAGCAACAAGCGACCTGAGAAGAGCTTGATCGAGAAGAAGAATAGCACCGGTGGCCGCAATCACTATGGCCGCAATACCAACATCAACATGGGCGGTGGTCATAAGCAGCGTTATCGCATGGTGGATTTCCGCCGCGAGAAGCACGGTATCCCTGGTCAGGTGACCGCTTTGGAGTACGATCCAAATCGCACTGCGCGCATCGCGCTCGTTCAGTATAAGGATGGCGAGAGACGCTACATCATCGCTCCACAGGGTCTTCGTACCGGCGATACTGTGATGTCGGGCCCGCAGGCTGAAATCAAGCCGGGCAATGCATTGCCGCTCAAGCTTATCCCCGTTGGCTTGCCCGTGTTCAACATCGAGACCAAGCCCGGTCGTGGTGGTCAGATGGTGCGCTCGGCCGGTAACTCGGCTCAGCTTGTGGCTAAGGAAGGCGAGTATGCTCTTCTCCGTATGCCCTCCAGCGAGATGCGTAAAGTTTTGGCCGAGTGCTATGCGACTATTGGAGAAGTGAGCAATCCTGATCATGCCAACATCGAAATCGGTAAGGCAGGACGTAGCCGCTGGTTGAATCGTCGTCCGCATAACCGCGGTGTTACCAAGAACCCAGTCGATCATCCGATGGGTGGTGGTCAGGGTAAGACTTCCGGTGGTCGTCATCCGGTCAGCCGCACGGGTCAGAAGGCCAAGGGGCTCAAGACTCGCAATAATAAGCGCACAAATAAATTCATTGTTCGCCGTCGTGGTAAGACACAGGCAACAGCTCAATAGGTTTTCTTATCCCAGCATGGCAGAGCCAAGACTGGGATGACGGGAAGGGGTTGGCCCCTTCACCCAGGTGAGGTTTGAAAAGTTAGAGAGTTTAGTGGAGAGAGAATATGCCAAGGTCAGTTAAAAAAGGTCCGTTTGTCGATGCTCATCTCTTGAAGTGGGTTGAGCGCGCTCGCAATGGCGGTCACAAGGGCGTGATCAAGACTTGGTCGCGCCGTTCGACCATCACTCCCGAAATGATCGGTTTGACCTTTGCCGTTCACAACGGCAAGAAGTTCAACGCGGTTTTCGTGACCGAGAACATGGTTGGACACAAGCTTGGCGAATTTTCTGCTACCAGAACCTTCTTTGGTCACTCCACGAAGGTGGCAGCAGCACCGGCTCCTGGCGCACAGGGGTAGGGATAGTTTCTTAGTTGAGATTGTTTATGAAAAAGACAACCGAAGAGTTCGTAGCCAAAGCCACCTTGCGACACGTGCGTATTGCACCGCGCAAGGCGCGCTTGATGTTGAACCTTATCAAGGGCAAGCAGGTTGAGCCGGCCCTTCAGATTTTGAAGTTTAGCCCCAAGAAGGCTGCTCAGTTAGCTGAGAAGCTGCTTAAGTCTGCGATCGCCAACGCTCGTGAGGTCGCCGGCGCTGACGTCGATAAGCTCTGGGTAACCGGCGGACACGTGGATATGGGGCGCAGACTCAAGCGCATTATGCCGCGCGCGCAGGGACGGGCGATGGGCATCGAGAAGCATTCAGCCCATATCACGATTTACCTTGGCGAGCGTAAGTAGCTGAAAAGGCTGAGGGTTTTGATTAGAACGGCAAATTTAGGTAAAGTATCGGGCTCTTAACGTTACAGAAGGAACAGAATTCATGGGTCAGAAAATTCATCCACGCGGCTTCCGAATCGGAGTCACTGAAACCTGGCAGTCGCGTTGGTTTGCAACACGTGAGTTTGCTCGTTACATCGGCGAGGACATCAAGATTCGCAAGTTCGTGAAGAGCAAGCTGCAGGCTGCCGGTATTTCGCGTGTCGAGATTGAACGCGCGGCCGCACGAGTGAAGATTAATATTTTCTCCGCCAAGCCCGGTTTGGTGATTGGAAAGAAGGGTAAGGATATCGAAGATCTGCGCAAGGAGCTTCGCACGCTCGTCGCTCGCGAAGTGAGTTTGAATATTATCGAGGCCCGCAAGGCCGATATGGACGCTCAGCTCGTCGCGGAAAACATAGCGTTCCAACTCGAAAAGCGCGTGAATTTCCGTCGTGCGATGAAGGAGGCTGTTGGACGCGCACTGCGTATGGGGGCGGAGGGCATCAAGGTGCAAGTCGGTGGACGCTTGAACGGCGCTGAAATTGCCCGCGTCGAGAAGTATCGCGAGGGCCGCGTGCCTCTTCATACCCTTCGCGCAGATATTGACTACGGTTTTGCCGAGGCTAATACGACGTACGGTGTTATCGGGGTGAAGACCTGGATTTTCAAGGGCGAGAAGTTCGCACCGAGCGAGCAGCAGACTTGGGAAGCCTTGCAGCTCTGATTTTTGCTATCCGAACTTGGCATAGCCAAGATTCGGATGAGACGCCCAAGGGCTTGGCCCTTGGAACCCCGGCGCAAGACAGTGACGCTCCCGGGTGGTGAGTTTGACCGAAGAGATTTGAGATAGTGAGATTTAGCTATGTTATCGCCAAAGAAAACAAAATATCGAAAGCAGATGAAGCAAGTGCGCCATCTGCAGGGCACCGAGACGCGCGGTACGACGCTGGAGTTCGGCGACTTTGGTCTCAAAGTTCTCGAGGCCGGTTGGATTACCAATCGTCAGCTCGAAGCAGGTCGTCAGGCTCTCAGCCGCCATGCGAAACGTGGTGGAAAGATCTGGACCAAGGTGTTCCCGGATAAGCCGTTGACCAAGAAGCCCGCTGAAACCCGAATGGGATCCGGAAAGGGCTCTCCTGAACTATGGGTATGCGAAGTTCGTCCGGGTCGTGTGTTGTATGAGATGACCGGCGTGACGGCCGATGTTGCAGAGGGCGCCTTGTTGCGTGCAGCTTCGAAGCTCCCGCTCAAGACGAAGATCGTGAAGCGCTCCGAGTTCTTGCTGTAAATTTCGCATAGATTTTATTGAGCGATAGTGAGTTATGAAGCGTAAAGAATTTTTGAAAGAGATTGGCGGGCTGTCGACGGAAGATCTCCGCACGCGGGCTACTACGATGGCTGAGGAGCTGATGAAGCTGCGTTTTCGCAATGCTTCAGGGCAGCTCACGCAAGGGCATCGCATTGGCGAGTTGAAGCGCAACTTGGCGCGCGTTTTGGGCGCCATCTCGGCCCGTACCGTTGACGCCGGCAAGGCAAAACAGGCTTAAGGAATTTGAGGAGTAAGAGGAAGGTATGGCTGAGAAACAGACTCACACGGAAGGCAGAGGGTTACGAAAGACCCGCGAAGGTGTCGTCGTCAGCAACAAGATGAAGAAGACGGTGGTCGTAGCGGTGATGCGCCAGGTGCAGCATCAGGCTTACGGCAAGTACATCCGCAAGACCAGCAAGCACTACGCCCATGACGAGAAGAACGAGTGCCAAATCGGCGATCGTGTCCGCATCGTCGAGACTCGCCCGCTCAGTAAGTTGAAGCGCTGGAAGGTCGAGACGGTAATCACCAAGGCAGAAATCACTGCATAAGTGATGCGAATTTGATTGAAAGGTAGCGACCATGATTCAGCTCAAGACAGTTTTAGATGTGGCAGATAACTCGGGCGCGAAGCGAGTTGTTTGCGTGAAGGTGCTCGGCGGTTCCCGTCGTAGATATGCCACGGTCGGCGACGTTATCGTTGTGGCGGTGAAGGAAGCGATCCCGAATTCGAAGATCGCCAAGGGCTCCGTGCACAAGGCCGTGGTCGTACGAACGGCCAAGGAGATCGCCCGTGATGACGGATCATATATTAAGTTTGACGATAACAGCGCAGTGCTGATTAACGCGACGCAGGAGCCAGTGGGAACGCGTATTTTCGGACCAGTTGCTCGTGAGTTGCGTGCGAAGAAGTTCATGAAGATCATCTCGCTCGCTCCAGAGGTGTTGTAAGAGGTCGGTGAAGATAATGAGTGCAAAACAGAAACACAACTTGAAGCGCGGCGACACCGTCATGGTGATTGCCGGTGGCAACAATCAGAAGCGACCGAACAAGGGCAAAACCGGTAAAATCCTGCGTTTTGTTGGCGATCGTGCCGTCATCGAGGGGTTGAACTTTGTGAGCCGCCATCAGCGGCAATCCGGGCCGAATAAGCCCTCCGGCAAAGTTCCGAAGGAAGCCCCAATCCACGTCTCGAATCTGATGTTTTACGCTGAGAAAATTCAACGACCGGTGCGAATCAAGCATAAGACGTTGACCGATGGGACCAAGGTTCGTGGGTATCTGGATCCCAAGAGCAAAGAGTTTGTGCAGATTTAAGGAGCAGATGCGGGTGTGAGCCTGCAGGAGTCGAACGATGAACCGATTGCAAGAACGTTATAACAAAGAAGTGATACCTGCCTTGATGAAGGAGTTTAAGTACTCCTCGCCCATGCAGGTTCCTAAGCTCGTCAAAATCGTGCTGAACGCCGGTGTTGGTGAGGTTGTCCAGAACAGCAAGTCTATCGACTATGCGGTCTATTCCATGACGCAGGTCAGCGGCCAGAAGCCGATGGTCACCCGTTCCAAGAAGGCTATCGCCGCATTCAAGCTGCGGGCGAACTTGCCGATTGGCTGCATGGTCACCCTGCGCAAAGAGCGTATGTTCGACTTTCTAGATCGCTTGGTTTCCGTTGCCCTTCCTCGTGTGCGCGACTTCCGCGGTACTCCAGTCAAGGGTTTTGACGGTCGTGGTAACTACACTCTCGGGATCAAGGAACAAATTGTGTTCCCTGAAATCGAGATGGACAAGCTTGATAAGATTCGCGGTATGGACATCACCTTCGTCACCACAGCCCGGACTGATGAAGAGGGTAAGGCACTGCTGTCGCATCTCGGAATGCCCTTCCGTCATGCAACGGAGCGCAACTAAGAATTTGAATTCGTAATCGAGGAGAATAGTTCGCGTGGCAAAAAAATGTCTTGTTATTAAAAGCTCGCAAACACCGAAGTTTAAGGTGCGTGCCTATACCCGCTGTCAGGCCTGTGGACGCCCGCGCGCAGTGTACAGGAAGTTCCTGCTGTGCAGAATTTGCTTCCGCGATTTCGCACATAAGGGGCTGATTCCCGGCGTTATGAAGTCGAGCTGGTAGTTTGAAGGAAAGAGTATGAAAACAGATTCAGTAGCAGACGCACTTACCAGAATTCGTAACGCACAGCGCGCCGGTCACAAGTCGGTTCGTGTGCTGAAGTCCAGCCTCGTCGCCAAGGTGCTTGAGGTACTCAAGACCGAAGGGTTCATCGACCATGTCGATACGAAGAAGGATGCCGAGGATAAGTTCGAGGAATTCGAAGTTTTCTTGAAGTATTACAGTTCAGGACAGCCGGCTATGAATTCTCTGCGCCGCATCAGCAAATCCGGGAAGCGCGTCTATGCCAGCACGGATCATATGCCTCGCGTAGAATCCGGACTTGGAATTTCAATTGTCTCCACCTCGCAAGGGGTTATGTCGGATCGTGAAGCCCGTCGCAGAAAGATTGGCGGCGAAGTTTTGGCGGTCGTTAGCTAACGAATTGAGAGCGTAAAGCGTATGTCTCGTATAGGAAAAATGCCCGTTGTTCTTCCTGCTGGTGTTAAAGCCGCAGTTAACGACGGCGTCGTCAATGTGGAAGGCCCTAAGGGCAAGCTGCAATTCAGGCCAGGGCGCGGCGTGGCCGTGGCAGTTCAGGATGGCAAGCTCGTGTTGAGCGTTACCGGGTCCGACACGCAGTCGGATGCCAACTGGGGAACGGCGCGCGCTCATCTGAACAACATGGTGCAGGGCGTCACCAAGGGCTGGAAGCGATCGCTCGAACTCAACGGCGTTGGATACAATGCCAAGATCGCCGGCCAAGCACTGACTCTGGCAGTGGGATTTTCACATGAAGTGAAGATGGATTTGCCTAAGGAAGTGAAGTGCACGGTTACCAAGAATATTATCGATCTCGAGTCCGCAGATCGCGAGCTCGTAGGTACGGTGGCCGCACGCATTCGCAAGGTGCAGCCTCCAGAGCCGTATCTTGGGAAGGGTATTAAGTTTGTTGAAGAGAAGATTCGTCGCAAGGCTGGTAAGACCGGTAAGAAGGCTTAACAGCATCGGAGTAAGCTATGGCAATTAAGTCAAAGAAAATTAAAACTTCTGCCCGCGATCGTGCTAAGCATCGCATTCGTCGCCGTATAACGGGAACGGCCGAGCGCCCGCGCTTGACGGTTTTCAAGAGCGTGCAGCATACCTATGCGCAGCTTGTTGATGATATTTCGGGCGTGACACTGGCTGCTGCCTCGACTTTGGAGAAGGAAGTGGCTGACAAGATCCCTTCGATCAATGTCGAGGAAGCGCCGAGCAAGGCGAAGTCCAAGAAGAGTGTCGCTGCTGCTCGTGCGGTAGGGCTTGTATTGGCCGAGCGCTGCCTGGGCAAGAAGATTTCGCAGGTCGTTTTTGATCGTAACGGCTTCGTGTATCACGGTCGCATCCAGGCAATTGCCGAAGGTGCTCGTGAAGGTGGGTTACAGTTTTAATCAGGTGCGTGAGCTATGGCGTTTAAAGATAAAATTGATGTCCGACGAATTCCCGCTGATCAGTGCGGAGAGCTGAAGGATAAGACCGTATTCATCAATCGTGTAGCCAAGGTGGTGAAGGGCGGGCGTCGCTTTAGCTTCAGCGCATTGGTTGTTACGGGTGATGGACGTGGCCACATCGGCTACGGACTTGGAAAGGCAGGCGAGGTTCCGGACGCCATTCGTAAGGCGTCTGAGCAGGCTCGTAAGAGCATCATCAAGGTCCCGCTTCGTGGAACCACAGTGCCGCATGACACGCTCGGAAAATCTGGTGCGTCGTCGGTTATGCTCAAGGCAGCCCAGCCTGGTACTGGGGTTATTGCCGGTTCGGTCGTTCGCTCTGTAGTCGAAGCAGCGGGCATCAAGGATATTCGTACGAAGTGCATCGGTTCGAGCAACCCTCACAACGTGTTGCAGGCCACCATCGAAGGACTTCTGAGAATGAAGGAGCCAGAGGTAGTCGCCGCCATGCGCAGCAGCGACCTCGATCGTTTAGGATATAAGGCGTTATAGGACGTTAGATTGTATGGCGACCGGTAAGAACACAACGGCAGGAAAGATCGTGGTCAAGCAGATTCGCAGCTTGATCGGACGTGATCAACGAGTTCGCGGCACCTTGCGTGCGCTTGGCCTCGGACGTATCGGTGATACCTGCGAACACCCGGCCACTCCTGCCATCATGGGCATGGTGCGCCGCGTTCGTAGCGTGCTCGAGATTCAGACACAGAAGTAGATAGTAGAGAGAATATAGCTATGGAACTTTCAAAACTTGCTCCTCCACATGGGGCCCGCAAATCAAGGCGAAGAGTCGGCCGCGGTGAGTCATCCGGTGCCGGAAAAACCTCAGGAAAGGGCGGTAAGGGACAGACAGCTCGTACTGGCGGCAAGGTGAGCCCTGGATTCGAGGGTGGTCAGATGCCCCTCTATAGGCGCCTGCCCAAGTTCGGATTTACGTCCCGGCAGAAGGTGCTTGGAGTCAACCAATACCACGTTATTAATCTTTCTAAGCTCGAGCGTTTCGATAACGGGTCGACGGTTGATGCTGATATGATCTTGGCACTTAGCTACGGAAATCATAACCGCAGCAAGGCGGGAGTGAAGGTGCTTGGCACGGGCGAGTTGACCAAGAAGCTTAACCTCAAGGTTCACGCCATTTCAGCTTCAGCCAAGGCCAAGATTGAGAAGCTCGGCGGAACGGTTGAGCTGATTGCTCCCCAGCAGAAGCAGGCATAAGGGCGGGGGAACTATAAACCACAGAGGACACTATGTTTTTTGTGTCCTCTGTGGTTTTATCATTTTTAGCGTTTAGTCATCCACATTAGGTACATCACATGATCGGCGGCCTTGGTAACGTCGGAAAGATTCCGGAACTGCGAAAGAGAATCATGTTTACACTGCTAATGTTGGCGGTGTATCGGCTCGGAGTATTCGTATCGACCCCTGGTATAAATGTTGAAGCCCTGCGCCGCTTGTTTGATACCGGGGATGGGACGCTCTTCGGTCTGGTCAATATGTTCAGCGGAGGCGCGCTCGAACATTTCTCCATCTTTACTCTCGGCATTACCCCGTACATTTCGGTTTCCATCATCATTCAGGTATTGGCCCCTACCATCCCTGCGCTCGAACAACTTAAGAAGGAGGGGGAAGCCGGGCAGCGGGTAATCACTCGCTATACTCGCTATGGCACGGTCTTGCTCGCGCTGTTTCAGAGCCTGATGATTGCCTATGGTCTCGAGGGCCAGAACCTGGTGCATGCGCCTGGTTGGACATTTCGCTTGACGACTATGCTTTCACTTACTGCCGGCACTGCATTTATCATGTGGCTTGGCGAACAAATTACAGAGAAGGGGATTGGCAACGGCATCAGTGTCATCATTTTTGCCGGTATCGTCGCGCGTATGCCGAGCGTGTTCTTCGAGACGCTTGCCTTGTCGAGGACTGGTGAAATCCAACCTTTGACCGTTCTGGGACTGATTGTCTTTACTGTGCTTACAACCGCGGCCATCGTGTTCGTCGAGCGTTCGCATCGCAAGATTCCGATACAATATCCGCGTCGCATGGTTGGTAAGCATATGGCCCAGGCGCAGACTCAGTATATGCCGCTCAAGGTAAATATGGCTGGCGTAATTCCTCCGATTTTTGCCTCTGCATTCCTCGTTGTTCCAGCAACGATCGCATCGTTCTCCAAGAATGAGACTGTGCAGGATTTCATGCAGTATATGCACCCAGGCAGCTGGGTTTATACGGCGGTATTCGTGACCATGATTATCCTGTTTAGTTACTTTTATACCGCAGTGATATTCAATCCTCCGGAAGTTGCGGAGAATTTAAAGAAAAATGGTGGATTTATCCCGACTGTCCGCCCTGGCAAGCAGACGGCTGATTATCTTTATGATGTGCTCAATCGCATGACTTTGTGGGGTGCGCTCTACATCGCTGCGGTTTGCGTGGTGCCGCAGTTGATCTTCTTCAACATGGGCGCGACCTCCTTTGCTCATGTGTTCGGTGGAACCGCTATTTTGATCGTTGTCGGTGTCACGCTCGATACGGCATCTCAGATCGAGTCGCATGTGGTTGCCCGAAATTATGAAGCCTTCATGAGCAAGAGCACCAAGATGCGTGGCGGTTTGGGATCGATGAGTCACATGCGCTCGCGTTTGTTGCGACGATAGAAGCAGTTTCATTCCGTACTAAAAGGAGAAGGGCGTTATGCGCGTTATTCTTTTGGGTCCACCGGGCGCAGGCAAGGGCACTCAAGCCATTCTTTTGGCCCGCGATGCAAAAATCTCCCATATATCTACCGGCGAGATGATGCGTGCAGCGGTCAATTCCGGCTCTGCGTTGGGCCGGCGGGTGAAGGGGTTTCTTGATGCCGGAGAGCTCGTGCCGGACGCGACCGTGGTGGAAATCATCGATGAGCGCCTCAAACAGAAGGATTGCGAAAACGGATTTCTCTTGGATGGTTTTCCACGCACCGTCGATCAGGGCAAGGCCTTGACTGCCCTGCTCCAGAAGATCAACAAGCCAATTAGCCATGTGGTAGAGCTAAAGGTTCCTGATGCTGTTCTGATTGAGCGGGTTCGTAATCGGGGACAGTCTGGGTCCGGCCGTAGCGACGACAATGAGCAGGTATTTGCCAACCGCCTGCAGGTCTATTGGAAGCAAACCGCACCGGTTACCGAGTATTACCGCGGTTTGCCGGGCGGGGTGATAGAGATCGACGGATTGGGCACGATTGAGGAAGTCCATGCTCGAGTTATGAAGAGCGTAAGCTAACATTCTGAATCTGTTAGATAATCTAATTCATCGCCAGTCGAGCCGATAACGGTACCGTTAATTTTGGGATTGACGTGCTTTTCGAGGCGGGCGGAATTGGCTTAAAAAGCGTGCTCAACATATTGAGATTGTTTTCGAAACCGGTTAACATCCGACGCTCGCAGAAATAGCATATTTCGCTATGAAATCCCGGTGTTATCGGTCCGGGAAGGTCTGCACGAGTCTTCAACTTTCGATCAACCTGCAACACAACAGGGATCGCTAACGTTGGCGTCTACAAAAATTTTTGTGGTCGTTTTTTGTAGTCGTGAACGTCAGTCGTGAGCTCGCGCTTGCGAAGAGGGTTGAGATCACGAATTTATTTTTGAGTGGAGTTTACTTTGAAAGTTCGAGCATCGGCAAAACCAATTTGCGCTTACTGCAAGGTTATTCGCCGCAAGGGGAAAGTCTACGTCGTCTGCAAGCGCAGCCCCAAGCATAAGCAGAGACAGGGTTAAGATTTTTGTAGTGAGGATGGAAAATGCCACGTATTTCCGGTGTTGATTTACCAAGAAACAAGAGAGTCGTCGTAGGGCTCGGCTATTTGTATGGCATCGGCCGTACGCGCGCCGAGGAAATTTTGACGGAAGCGAAGATCGATTATAACACGCGCACTGACAATTTGACTGAAGACGAAGTCGCGAAGATTCGAAGCATCATCGAGGCTCGTTTCAAGGTTGAGGGAGATCTTCGTCGTGAAGGCCAGATGGCAGTGAAGCGTTTGATGGACATGGGCTGCTACCGTGGCTTGCGTCATCGCAAAGGTCTTCCGGTTCGCGGACAGCGCACTCGCACGAATTCCCGCACCCGTAAGGGCCCACGCAAGGCTCCGATCACGGGCAAGAAGGCAGCAACGAAGAAGTAAAGATTTGTATTGTAGAGGAGATGTCCCTTGGCAAACGAAGCAACAACCCCGGCCGCAGCAAAACCGGCGGTTCGTAAGAAGAAAGTTAAAAAGAACGTTCCTGTCGGCGTCGCTTACGTTCATGCGACTTTTAACAACACCATCGTCACCATCACCGATCCTTCGGGAGCGGTCGTGGCATGGTCCAGCTCCGGTTCGAACGGCTTCAAGGGATCGCGCAAGTCGACCCCGTTCGCAGCTCAGGTTGCCGGTGAGGCTGCTGCTCGGAAGGCCCGAGAATTCGGAGTCCGAGCTGTTACGGTTTATGTTAAGGGCCCCGGTTCTGGTCGTGAGTCCGCGCTGCGAGCTCTGCATCAGGCTGGATTGAACATTACGCTCATCAAGGACATCACGCCGATTCCGCATAACGGTTGCCGGCCCCGTAAGAGTCGAAGAGTGTAAGAATCGCCGCGTTTAGTTTTTTGAGCACGAAGGGATATGGGAAAATATTGTGGACCAAGTTGTCGTATGTGCCGCCGCGAGGGGGAGAAGCTCTTCCTCAAGGGAGAGCGCTGTTACTCGAATAAATGTGCCATCGAGCGCCGTGAAGGAGCTCCTGGACAGCATGGTAAGGGACGCCAGGCCTTCTCTGACTTCAAGGTGCAGTTCCGCGAGAAGCAGAAGGTAAAGCGCATTTACGGCATGCTCGAGAAGAGCTTCCGTAAGGTGTACGAGGCTGCTACGAAGTCCAAGGGGGTTACCGGTTCCGAATTAATGGTGAACCTCGAGCGACGCCTCGACAATATCGTGTACCGACTTGGCTTCGGAGCTTCTCGCCGCTTATCCCGTCAGATGGTCAATCACGGATTAGTGATGGTGAACGGCATATCGGTGAATATCCCGTCCTATAAAGTTAAGGTGGGGGATGTCGTCGAAGTCCGAGAGCGCAACAAGAAGGATATGAATATCGCTGCCTCGATGTTGGCCGCTGAGAGCCGTGTGATCCCCGAGTGGTTGTCGCTGGATAAGGGCGCAGTCAAGGGCACGGTCAATGCGCTTCCAAGCCGTGCGCAGTTGTCTCAGACCGTCAATGAGCAGCTGATCGTCGAGTTGTACTCGAAGTAATTTGGTATCTTGGTAGCAGTGACTTTCCGCAGGTAAATGCATTTCGTTGGGTGAAATTGGCATGAAAAAAGTAAGCCTCAGAGATTTAATTAAGCCGAAGAGAATTGAAGTCGAAGGAGCAACTCCTGATGACCGCTATGGTAAATTCATTGCTGAGCCGCTCGAGCGCGGATTCGGCGTAACGATCGGCAGCAGCTTGCGCCGCATATTGCTCTCCTCGTTGCAGGGAGCTGCCATCACCTCGATTTCGATCGAGGGCGTGATGCATGAGTTCTCCACTATTCCGGGCGTCGTCGAGGACGTTACCGAAGTCGTTTTGAACCTCAAGGAAATCGTTCCAAGGCTCGAAGATAAGGAAGAAGCAAAGCTTCGCCTTGAGGCAACCGGCCCCTGCGAAGTAACCGCGGGAATGCTGTCGGGAGATCCGGCTGTCACGATTCTTAATCCGCAGGCGCATATTGCCACGTTGTCTGAGGGCTCGACCCTCAAGATGGACGTGACGGTGAAAGTGGGCCGCGGCTATGTATCGGCAGAGAAGAACAAGACTGAGGATTCCCCGATGGGAACGATCTTCATCGATTCCATGTTCTCGCCGATCCGCAAGGTCAATCACGTCGTTACCAATGCTCGCGTTGGACAGCGTACGGACTATGATTCTTTGACGATGGAAATTTGGACCAACGGCAGCATCGATCCCCGGTCCGCTGTTGCGCAAGCTGCCCATATTCTGCTCGATCAGCTCGGTATATTCGTGGGCGAGGGCTTGATCGTCGAGAAGGAAGAGCCTGTTATCGCCGAGCCGAAGAAGAAGCTTAACGAGAACCTCTTCCGCCGAATCGAGGAAATCGAACTCAGCGTGCGCAGCGCAAACTGCCTCGAGAACGCAGATATCAAGTATATCGGTGAGCTCGTGCAGAAGACTGAAGCAGAAATGCTGCGTACCAAGAATTTCGGGCGCAAGTCCTTGAATGAGATCAAGGAAATATTGGCCGAGATGGGATTGTCGCTTGGCATGAAGCTCGAGGATTTCCCTGCTCGCAAGGACCTTGAGCAGTTGAAGGAGCAAGTAGATCATTAATTCCTATCCCAACTTGGCTTCGCCAGGACTGGGATGACGGCCAGGGAAGTCCCCTGGACCCCGACGAAAGGTTCTAAGTACTGCAAAACCAGTATTTGGGATCGTCGAACAGGAAGTTGTTAAAGAGAGTGTGTTATGCGTCACGGTAACGGATACAGAAAATTTCAGAAGTCACGCGCTCATCAGCGCGCCATGTTTCGCAACATGGCTACATCGCTGTTCTTGAACGAGCGTTGCGAAACCACTGTCGAGAAGGCCAAGGAGCTTCGCCGTGTAGCCGAGAAGCTTATCACGCTCGGGCGCAAGGATTCTCTTCATGCTCGTCGTCAAGCCTACTCCTACATCATGGACAAGGCTGTCGTGCATAAGCTGTTCACTGACATTGGTCCACGCTTTAAGACTCGTCCCGGCGGCTATACTCGCATCGTTCGTACTCGTCATCGCAAGGGCGATGCGGCTGAGCTCGCGTTGATCTCTTTGCTTGCAGCTGACGAGAAGCCAGCTACCAAGACCAAGAAGTCGAAGGCTACCAAGAACGAGCCGGCAGCAGCGTAGCATACGGCTGCCGCTGCATCTTTGCTCGATAGGAGAGGAGACCCTGGTATGGGCATGTTCACGGGCAAGAAAATTCTAATATTTGGTGTCGCAAACGAGCGCAGCATTGCCTGGGGCATTGCTGAGGCCTTGCACAAGGAGGGCGCCACTCTCTGTCTAACCTACATGAATGAGGCGATAGAGCGGCGAGTGCGTCCGTTGGCGGAAACTGTTGGGCAAGCACTCGTGCTGCCCTGCGACGTGCAGTCGGACTCCGATCTCGACAAGCTCTTTGCTGAACTTGGTGAGCGTTGGGGCACGATTGACGGTGTCGTGCACTCGGTTGCTTTTGCGGACAAGGACGACTTGAACCGCAGCTTCAGTCAAACAACTCGCGAGGGATTCCGTTTGGCGCTGGACGTCTCCGCTTATTCCATGATCGCCGTTTCCGGGCGTGCCGCCGGCTTGATGCCCAATGGCGGATCGATCATCACCATGACGTACCTGGGAGCGCAGCGTGTCATATCCAATTACAACATTATGGGTGTCGCAAAGGCGGCTCTTGAATGCAGCACGCGCTACCTTGCTGGTGACTTGGGCGCCAAGAATATCCGAGTAAATGCAATTTCAGCGGGGCCGATTAAGACTCTTGCCGCGTCCGGCATTCCGCATTTCCGTGAATTGCTCACGGCCTTCGCAGAAAAGTCGCCGATGAAGCGCAATGTATCCCAGGAGGATGTGGCCAAAGCCGCGCTATTCTACCTAGGGGACTTGAGCTCAGGGATTACCGGCGAGACCACCTTCGTGGACTGCGGCTTTAACATCATGGGTGTCTAACGAGTTTTGAGCATGAAGACCACTGCGGATCTTCTTGCGCTTGCCTCGGACGCTCTAGCCGGTACAGCGCTTCCTCCCGATGAATTTTTGAACAAGGTAGCGGCCTACGCCGAGTCCTTCGAGATCTGGAAACTGAGTCATTCTCAGGAATTATCCGGGTCTATCCCAGCCGCCAATCTGCCGGAATTTCAAAGCTTGGCCGAGGCCCACGCCAAAATTGTCGATCGAGTGGAAGAATTGAAATCTAAGACTGAGTTCGACCTTAAGCACATAAAACGTAAGGGTAAGGGCATAATGGCCTATACCGATACGCTGCCAAAGCGTATTAGTATCTCTACGAAGAGGCGAGGGTAACGACACCTATGAAAAAGCTCTTGAGCGGATTGGTTCTTGGATTGGTACTATGCGGCTGCGGCTATACCTTTCAAGGAGGCGGCAGCGTGCTGCCACCTGATGTAAAGGTAATTGCCATTCCTCTTGTTCAGAATGCATCGACAGAGTCGGGCTTGACTACAATGGTGACTGAAGCTCTCCGGGATCGATTTGAGCGTTTCGGCGTCGTCACGGTGGTTGATGATGCAGCTTCTGCTGATGCGATATTACGCGCGAGAATTCTCAAAGTAAGCCGCGATCAGCGGACGAGCACCTCGAAGACCGACACCGAGCTGCAGCTCGACACGACCATGACGCTTGCTGCGGAACTTCGCCGCGTGACCGGACCGGTTCTCTGGCGTGATAATAGCATTTCCGTTTCTAAGGAGTTTGGTACGACCAGCGGTGTTGTCGTTACGACTTCGCCGGATTTTGCCTCCGGATTGCTCGGCTCTTCGGATCTGAATTCACTTGAGGATCGTGAGGTATCACGCGGACAGGAGCAGGCCGCTCTGCGCAGTCTTGCTGAGGAGGTTGCTTCACAGATATATGACGCTGCTGTGGCGCCTGACTTCTAGAGGTCGAACCAGTCGTCAGCAATAAAAAAGGCCCTGTTAGAGGGCCTTTTTTATTGCTTGTTCTATTGAACCCGAGGGTGAAAACAAGAACTATTTGACGGTCTTCGCCTGCTTCCCCGTGTTGTTAACCAATACCGCCAAGCGGCTAATCTTACGGGCCGCGTTGGCTCCGTGATAAACCTTCTTGTTAGCGGCCTTAGCCACCAACTTTTCTGCCTTCTTGAAGGCCTCAAGAGCCTTCTTCTTGTCTCCGCTTGCAACAGCAGCGCGAGTGTCCTTGATTGCGTCTCGGACGGCACTACGAGTAGTGCGGTTACGATCCCGACGCTTAATGCTCTGTCTATTACGCTTAATAGCGGATTTAAGGTTTGCCATTTAAAACTCCCAAAGGCCAAAAATTTGAGTGGGCAATTTATCAGTAATTAAAGGTCTTTACAAGCGAGCCGGGCCTCTAAACTGCGCTCCCAGCAGACTCTAACTAGCTGAATCGTAAGGCTGTTATTCGTAGTTACTGGTCTCGAGTCGGCTTCTTGGGGAAAAACTCCTCGCTCCAAGAACGGGTAGCGCCACTTTGTCCCTGATAATGGCCCTTTCCACCCTCGCCGTAGGCTACTTCCGGAGCTGACTCCATGCCCATGAATATCAACTGCGCGATACGCATACCGCTGGAGAGCAGTCGCGGGTGGGGGCCTAGGTTTTGCAGCTCCAGGGTCACCTGGCCCTGGAAATTGCAGTCGATCCATCCGCTGAGGCTATGATTCAACCACAGCCGTCCCAACGAACTCTTGAGTTTCAAATCACATACAACATCTCGGGGCATTTTCAGGTACTCCCGGGTAGTCGCCAAGATCACCTCGCCTGGGAAGAGGGTAATCTGCTCGGCCTTGATCTCCTCCGGGTCGCGGGTCGGACAAATCCAGTGGTTACCCAGTGTCACATCATAACTCGCAGGGTTAATCTGCTCGGGATTAAAGGGCAGGATCCCGCCTTTCTCGCCGAAGGTACGGATCCAGTGGTCTGGTTTAATCATAGATGAAACTGCTATAAATGCCTGAAAATCAACCTTGGTAGGCATATCCAAGCTAGGGCTAAAAAGCAACGCGATTCATGACTCCAGCACTTTCCTCGGCCAATCTCTTTAGCCACGTGCTGCTGATCGAAGATGATCCTTCGCATGCGGTTCTTATTAAGCGCGCATTAAAGGACTTCGTAGGTGGTGTCGAGCATGCTACCCAGTTGGCTGCCGGCATGGATCTGCTCGAGCGCGGCAAGCACGACCTTGTCATAACCGACTTGCACCTGCCGGACACCTCGGGGACCAGCGGAGCGCATAAGCTCGATCATGTTCGCAAATTATTTGCCACTACTCCCGCGCCCATAATTGTCCTCACCTCATCGACTTCGCTCGATGACGCTGTCGAAGCCATGCGAATTGGTGCGCGCGATTTTATAGTCAAGAATTTCGACGGGGACTTTAAGGCAGCTCTCGGTATGTCGCTTTCGCGCTTGACGGCGGCATTGCTGATCGAGCAGGAGCGGCTACGGCTGCAGCAGGAAATGGCTGCCCTGCGCGTCGCAATCGATAGCAGTAAAGACGGATTTGCGATAATCGATGACAGCGGAACTATCACTTACCGCAATCGCTTCTTTGACAACATCTTTGCTGACTGCGGCGGGGCAGGAAATTCAATTTATAGCATCTTCTCACCGCGGATTGAGAAGCATGAAAATGTTCGCAACGCATTTGAGCGCAATGCCAAGCAGGTAAGCGTCGGCTCGGTGTTTCATACGGAGATAGCCTTGAAGGAGGCGAAAGGCGTAGCGTTTGATCTTTCCGTGTCTGGTATCGCCGCCTCCTCCGACAAGCACGCCAGGGCTGCTCAGTCAGTCGTATGGCTCAAGGACATCAGCGAACAGAAGCGCCGCGAGAAATTTCAGCGCGAAATTTTATCGACCACCACCCATGATCTCAAGGGTCCGCTAGGAGCTATCATCATTTCGAGCGAATTGCTGCGGGATACGCTACAACAGACCGACCAGAAGCGTGAATACGAACTGGCGCTTCGTATCGCATCATCAGCGCAGGGGGCGGTAAATCTCATCGATGAGTTTTTGAGCGCGCGTAGAATCCAAGAGGGAAACTTCGTATTGCGTCCAGCCCCGCACGATGTAGCAGCACTCGCAGAGGAAGTCGTGAGTGCAAATATGCCGGTGGCAGCTGCGAGGAAGATCAGCCTGAAATTCGAGCCTCCAGCGGCAGACTGCTCGCTGAGCGTGGATAAGATGGGGTTTATTCGCGTGCTTTCGAACCTGTTGAGTAACGCATTGAAGTTTACGCCCAAGGAAGGGAAGGTGACTGTCCGCTTGTTGCCGGAGGATGGAGAGATGCATCTACTGGTCAGCGACACCGGCTCGGGCATGGAGCCGGCGGAGGTCCAAAAGATTTTTGAACGCTTCTCAAGATTGACGAAGCATCAGGAAGTGGCTGGCACGGGCATAGGACTGTTCGTGGTGAAGAGCATCGTTTCAGCACATGGGGGGCGCATCGATGTGGTGAGCCAGCCCGGGGTGGGGACAACCTTCGATATAGCGTTTCCGAAGCATCCCCCGGTGAACGAGCGGGGCGAGCTCTACAGCCTGGACTTCAATTAGGCTGTCCTAAGGCCCCCGATTGATCTTATTGACTGGGGCGGTAAAAATCGATTTGATGAGTGCAGTTTAATGCTTTGGAAGCGCCTACGTATGTCTACCTACCTCAAAAATCTACTCGTTTTGGGATTGTCGTGTTCGATAAGTGCTTGCGGACCGCGGGGCGAGACGCGCACGCTTGATGACGTTTTGCAGAGCTCCAAGCAGCGCTTTACGAACGCGCAGGGCGCGAGCATTCCGCAAACCCAGGCTGCTATTCTGAAGGAAATTCCTGGCCGCTTGGAGCAACTGGCGGGCGCTGCGACTCCACAGTCAGCAAAGACCGCAGGCGAGGTGGCGGATTTACTTTCTTCTTTGATTTCTCATGCTGGATATACTGCGCGCCCCGCACTCGCGGAAATCGTCACTCAGTACCGCATGCTTCCCACTGCTCAGGCCAGTGCTGCGCCGAGATTATTAGTAGCCCGCACGTATTCACTCCTAGCAAGCGAACTCGAGACCACTCACTTTGCAGTTGAGTAAGGCCCGCAGGCGTTCGTGATACTGGGTGGCCTCCTCGCACTGATTTTTAAATGTGCAGAGGCCCAATTAGAAAATTGGATCCTAGGACTCGAGCTTCCTCTCGAGGCGCTTGATATCAAGCAGTTCGGCAAGCGTCACTAAATTGTGCAAGCCTGAGCATTCCTGCTGGAAAAGTTGAATCAGGCCCGATTTGCTGATGTTGATAAGTAGCGAACAGGCCCCATCCTTGTGGGTGAAAAGTCTGGCCTTGTCCCCTCGGATGTCGATGTTCTCTTCGTTATTGATATCGAGCTCTGGCGGTTGAATTTCGCTGAACGGCTTGATCAAATTGTACTTGAGCATGGGGACAAACTTAGGGTGAGGGATCAGAATGCGCACGCGAATTTCACTGGCCTTTTCCGACTGGTAAATGCGAGAGGATTCCACATATTCAGTAGACTTGTACCCACCAATGGCACCTCCGGTGAAGCCGGCCTCAAGCGGGCTTGCCCATTGTTGTAAGCTCTCGAACCCATCGTTGTCGATAAACACGGAGCCGAAGTTTGATCCCTGCTTCAAATAGCGCGGCCCATACAAGTCATCAAGGCCGGCTCCGGCTTGGAATTTATTCATCTGCGGCGAGTTGATGAGATCGCTAAGTGGATCGGCAAAGCTCGGCGGCTGCGGGCCGCAGAGGCACAGGAGGGAAGCCGCTAGAAATTGGCGCCAACGGAGGAGCATGGAAAATCTGCCTGACAAATAGATCCTTCTATAGACGTTATGGGCCCAAACGCCATATTTGTTACTCTTGTATGGTATTGAACGATGCTTTCCCGTGGATCGGCAAGATGCGGGGTTTAGGGTCGCTCGTACAGGCTCTGGCAGGCTATTCGGTAGCTTCCTCGCCTTCGATGGGAGTGCCGTTCTCATCAACGACGCGGGTGGTCTTAAGGCGCTTTCGCAGACGGCCGAGTCGTGTAGCCGGCCCCTTGCTGCGTTCGATACAGAATTTCTCCATAGCCTCCATCAAGCCCTGATCTCCGCCCTTAGCGAAGGTTTTTGCGAGTTCGGCCGAGCGCCGCAGCGTAGCCAGAGCCTTGGGAATTTCCCGCTTGGCGGTCTCAAATTGAGTCGCCTGTCGGAGAATCGTTGCAGCTTTGTCGAGACTCGACATCATGATAGCGACGAGAGCCTCGTTTCGATCTTTGGCCTGCAACACGGCGTCGGAAAGCGGGTCTCCCTTGGTCGCCATCAATATCGCAGCTTCTACGGTATCGCTCGTAAATGGCTTACACAAATATCCGCGCGCTCCGAGAATGAGCAAATCGAAGACATCATCGACGTTCGGATCTCGTGACGAGGGGATCGCGATAGTCTGGCTGTCCGCTTCGAGAACCTTCTGTAAAAATTCTCGCGGCGGCATGTTGGTCTTCTTTGCATCGAAGATGATGTGCGTGAAGCGTCGAGCAGCCATCTTTTCGATTGCCGAAAGGTGGTTGGGCACGTCACTGATACCGCCATAGCCCAGGGCCTTAATGGCAGTGCGCATATTATTTCGATCGTTTGGATCTGCTTCTACGATCAAGATGGAGGCTTTGCTGCGCTCCATCGCTGTCATTACTAGATTTGAGTCATCGCCGCCGAACATTTTCGTCTCAATTCGAAAAGTGGTGAGAAGAGCAAGAATTGCGACCTCTTAGCTTCCTACCAATTTGTATCGACGCATTCGCGAATAATCTTAATTGCATGCGAAGCACAGCTGCGAATTCTTTTGAAAGTCTTGCCGCTCTAACCCATTGAAATCACTGGGGGCTGCTATAATTGACCTTGGAGGCCACGTGGAGGTCCCTAGAGACCGACCTTAGGCTGGGCCGCAAATGGGGGCAAAGAGGGCCTGGGAAAGGGCTCTGATGCGAAGATTGAGGCTCGGATAGGCGCTTTGCGCTACCACACTTTCGCCGGCGCTAAAGGCTGATATCTTACCAAGAAGCTTTAGTCCTGAACCCGGATTGAAGCCCGATTTCATGAGCAAATCTACGGCAAATTTATCTGCATCAAGCTCTCTCTCGATTAACTGGCGGTGACTGACGGTACGTTCAGCCAATGCTGGCAGAGCATTCGAATTTTGCACCAGATGCCCCAGCTTCAGATGCCCAAGTTCATGCGCGACAACAAAGGCCAGCTCGTCCTGATTTTCAATGATCTGAACGAGGCCGCGGGTCAAGATGATATGCTCTGAATCGCTGACGAATGCGTTGGGGGCCGTGCCTGGCAGCAACAAGATGCTCGGAGCGATACCGAAATATGCGCTTAGGTCATCGCCGGCAAAGCTGTGTAGAATCTTCTTGAACACTGCCTGGATATTCGACCCTGAAATTCGAAACTGGCTGGAATCCTGAAACGAGGGTGGGGTACTGCCCTGGCGGCACATGAGAAAATCTTCGGCAGAGGATTGTGGGACGAGAAACAGCGATGCGTGAAGTGTGACCGCGAAAGGGAAGGCGAACAACCGTGTTCGAAACCTGCTACCCGACAAACCTGAACTCCTTACGTACGAGACGTCTAACCCGTACACTTATGACTGAAAAACCCTGTAATACGATTCTAACACCAAGCACTGCCTTTGTTTACAAATCGGCTCGGCGACTCTAAACTATGAGGATCCCGAGCTTAAAACCAAGGCCGATTCTAGAACGAATATTCGAATGTCGGGGTGGATGCAGGCCTGTTTTTGCACTTTCAGGAGTTGTGTGGGCGGCAAGCGGCGCAAGGAATTACGCGGCGAAATGAAGCGAATTTTGGCGCGCTTGGATAGGCGTTGGCTGGTCGCTGCGAGTCACGAACTTTCCAATCATCTATGCACCCTGATCGACAACGAGATTAGCGACGACATCGAGCACATTTTAGCATGGGTATCGTTCTTCCCCGGTGAGGTGGATCTGACCAGTTTCATCAATCAGCAACTGGATCGCCGTAAAATTTATCTGCCGCGAACCCTACCGGACAAATCCATGAGCTTTGTTTCGATCGGCAAGGACTGGCTGACATCGATGCAGTCTGGCGCGTTCGGAATTCCGGAGCCGGGCACAGCGTCCGGTGAGACCTACGATTTGCAGTGGGCTCGCCAGACAGTGGTGATCACCCCGGGACTGGCCTTCGATAAGGAAGGGGGCCGACTCGGTCGAGGCAGCGGCTACTATGATCGATTCTTTTCTCGTGGGCCGATGATGGAGTCCGTGAAAATCGGCATTTGCTGGTCATTGCAGATGGTAGATTTAGTGCCGACGGAGTCCCATGACACGCTTATGGACTGGGTATGTCATGAGCGCGGCTATGCCCGTACGAGCTTTACTTTCGAAGAGGACGAGGATGAGTAGTGGTGATGTGCCGGCGCCGGTCCTGCTTCGGGTGCTGTGTCTTGGTGATATCGTGGGCCGCCCCGGCCGTCGCGCCGTTGCTAAATTCATCGCGGCTGTCAAATCGCGCTCGACTATTGACCTCGTCATTGCCAATGGAGAGAACGCTTCCGGTGGGCTGGGAATTGATCCTGAGTGTGCCAAGGAGCTTCGCGAGTCAGGGGTTGATCTCATGACTCTGGGCGACCATACCTGGCAACGCAGCGGCATCGGAGATTATTTATCCCGTAACTCTGACTGGATTATCCGTCCGGCGAATTATCCAGCCGGTGCGCTCGGCAGCGGCTGGCTCGTGCGGCCTCTTGCGCAGGGTGGAAGTCTCGGGCTCTTTAACTTGATGGGACGCGTTTATATCAACTCGCCGCTCGATTGTCCTTTCAAAATTGCAGATGAGATCCTCAACGGCCCGCTGGCGCAGTGCCGAGTACGCATTTGCGATCTTCATGCGGGGGCGACTTCAGAAAAAGTCGCAATGGGTCGCTATCTCGACGGCCGCGCTTCGATGGTGTTTGGTACCCATACGCATGTGCAAACCGCCGACGAATGCGTTCTGAGCGGCGGCACGGGATTTATTTCGGATCTTGGGATGTGCGGTCCGGTCGATGGGGTAATCGGCATGGCGTCTGAAGTAGCACTTGCGCGGTTCCTGACAGGACTGCCGCATTCCTATAAGGTTGCGCCGGGCCGGGCTCAAATCAATGGCGTCATCGTTGCGATAGATCCCGCTTCGGGCAAGGCTTCATCAGTTGAGCGCGTTCGAGAAGTTTTCTCGACGGAAGAGAGTTAGACGTGCAGCCCTTGTAGGGATTCGATCGCAGCCAAAAATTCTTTGATGTTGAATGGCTTTTGCAGGTAACAGTCGGCTTTGACCTCATCCCCGGCCTCTCCGGCCATGAGGCGATCGGCTGATAGCATAATGACGGGAAGGCGCGCCGTGTTTGGATCGGCACGCAGTGTCTGTAGGACTTCCTGACCATTCATGTCGGGCATCATCATATCGAGCACAAGAATGTCTGGGACTTCACTGCGAAGCCTTTCTAGACAATGCTGGCCGCATTCTATGACCTCGACACTATGGCCGTGATGCCGCAGATACTCGGTAACGAGCATGCGAATGACGGGATCATCATCAACGACAAAGATTCTCTGCATAACCGACCGAATCAGGGTCTACCGTAGCTATCGGCAGATCTACGAAATTCCTTTAGAGGCGAGGTCGAGAGCCCGTTTAGTGGACGCGGGGCTCCCTTTTCTCCTGCTGTCGAGCGTCGGGATGCAAGGCTTTGTGCACGGCATGTGCAAGGGTGCCCAGGTCGAACGGCTTAGGAATAATCCCGCATGGCGCCTCGGACTTTGAATCGTTGCCGACACCGTAGCCGGTCATGATCAAGGCCTTTGCACTGCTATGTATGCCCTTGAGCCTGGTGATGAAGTCCACACCGTGCATGCGCGGCATAATCATGTCAACAAGAACGAGGTCGAAGCTGCGCTTATCGCACTGTTCCAGCGCTTCCTGTCCATTGCAGCAGGTCGTCACCTCGTAGCCGAGCAGCGATAGCATCGAGCCCACCAGTTCGCGAACAGATTTTTCGTCTTCGACAACGAGCACTGATTCTTGATGACCATTGTTCACGGCGCGGGGTAGTTCCGAATCTTGAATCAGTGGCGAGGCCTTTTCGGACTCTTGCTCGGCCTTGCGCTCCTGGAGCGGGAAGTACAGAGACACGGTCGTGCCCTTGCCCGGATAGCTTTCCACCGTGAGGAATCCGTCATGCGCGCGAACTATTGCATGCACAATTGATAGTCCTAGCCCCGTATGCCCGCCATGCTTCGTGGTGAAGAGGGGCTCGAAGGCCTTGGCCATTGTCTCGGCAGTCATGCCAACGCCGCGATCCTTGACCCGCAGGCGGGCAAAGTTACCGGGATGAGCGCCGGGGTGCAGGTTGCAGACATCAGCGTCCATCTCCTCGCTATCGAGAGTGATTTCGATTGTGCCGGGCTTGCCTTGATAGGCTTCGCGGGAATTCATGATCAGATTGGTCAGTACTTGCATGACTAGATTGCCATCGCACTCTACTCCGGCGTCCTGCAGGGAAGGGGTGTACACAAGCTCATAATTTTCCCCTACGATCTTGCGCAGCATATCGATGTGGGTCGTCAGCACATCGCCAAAATTTTCTATCTTCATGTGGCTTGGACCGCCCGCGGTGAAGTCGAGCAAGTGACGGACGAGCTCTCCTGCGCTTTGCGAGGCTGATAGAATTTTGTCGAGCGAGCTGCTCACCTTGGCCGGGTCCTTGGCGACTCGAGCATAGCTCGACAGGCCCACAATCGCGGTCAGGGTATTGCTGAACGAGTGTGCGATGTTGGTGACGAGGTTCCCCAGTGACGATAATTTCTGGCTTTGCAGGAGATGCGATTCAATCGTGCGCCGTTCGGTGATGTCCTTAAGCGTAATGATGACTGAATTAGGCCCGCCATCAAGCGAGGAGTATTCGAGTTCCTGCGGCTTTAGAGAAGCGATCTCATAGTAACGCAAGCGATCGGGGAGTTGGTTCAATTTAAGCTCAGTCACTCGTGGCCCGCGACTCAAGGTATTCTCGACGAGCTCGAGGATGTGTTTGCTAAGCGCCGGCGATAGGCCGATGCTGTCGATGCGTTTGCCAAGAACCTCTGTGCCGCCGACTCCGGCATAGGCCTTGAAGCGGCGATTCATGAAGGTAATCGTGCCGTCGCGGGTTAAGGCGCAAATCCCCTGGTCGGGGCGCACTGGTCCGCCTTCCGGAGTTGGAATGGGCAGCTGACCAGAGCTGGAGCCAGCGGCGGTCAGTCCTGCGTCGCCGGTTGCCAAACGGGAAGGACTCTTTTCTTCCTTGCGTCTCCAATAATC
>JAYRHW010000101.1:0-43062 GCA_041907145.1 Bdellovibrionota bacterium | reverse complement strand
GTTCGAGCCGACACCTCCAAACCTACTGCCGAAGGCAATTACTATACGATCGCCGGGGCGCTGAAAGGTCTCGGAATTAAGATGGCCGCAGCCCAGATCGGCATTTTAGGCTGCGGCAATATCGGGTCGCATCTCTTCGAGCGGCTGCATGCAGCAGGGGCAAAGACGTTTGTCCTGGAGGCTTCTGACTTGAAGCGCAAGGCTCTCGAGGAACGCGGTATTCCGACCTGGGGACCGGAAGATAAGGAGGAATTTCTTAAGCTGCCGATTGATGTGTTAGCGTTGAATGCAAATGGCGGTTCTCTCGACGCTGCTGCCATAGAAAACATCAACAAGAATGACGCGATTGAGTTTATTTGCGGCTGCGAGAACTTGGTAATGCCCGTCAGCCACGGTGCAGAGACGCTGCGGAAGGCGCGGAAAATATACTGTCCAACCGAGCTTTGCGGCATGATGGGTTATCTTACTGCCGTCGAGGAATATCACTCTCGGCAAGCCGGATCTCCGTTCAAAACGGAGGATATGTATTACCCCGCGCGTAAGCTCGAAGAAGCTGCCGGCAGGGCGGTGGAATTGGTTCTCAAAAAGAATTTTGACCTAGGCTTCGACGAAGCAATCCGCGCGACCTACGCGGATTGAGCAATTGGAAAGGTGGAGAAACACGAGTGGCGCAAAGAAATGCACTCGAAGATTGCCTGGCGGCTGTCTCTCCACTGATGGGCTCCTATGGGGCTAACGCTCTTTTTTCTCTCTCAATGAGCGTCAGACCAGGGTTTCTTCGCGCTGACGGACCGTTTCCGTAACAGCGCGCTCTCCAGCGGGGGCGACGTGTGCGACCAGACCATCAGACCCAATCACCAGTACGCGAGTGTACGAGCAGAAAAGCTCATGCACCTCACGCCGGGAATCGGGGAGAATGACGCAGAGTTCATCCTCGACCTGTGGAATCCGAAATCCCAGGTCCGCCCTCTCAGCCGCTCCTTTGAGAGTCTGGAGGGTGTCGTCCGCGCCGAAGGTGTCGCACAGGACGCGCACTCGGCTGCGGCTGGCTTCCTCACGGCTGATGCCCGCAATCATCTGCAGGCCCATGGACACGGCGGTTCTCGGAACGAAAATCCCTCGGTCGAGCAGTCTCGAGTAAGTGCTGAAATCAGTCACCCCGACGAGCTGCCCAGTCGAATCCGTTCGGCTTTCATCTTCCACTGCTTGAAACTCCTGTATCTTCGTTGTGCTCGATAGTCAGAACGCTCTGACAACAGAAACCACAAGAGCGTAGGTTCTATTGTCAGGGCGCCATTCTACCGGCCACGAAGAAGGCCGGAGCACAGCAGTAAATGCTATTTCTCAAATACCTATTGTAAAAGAACTCTCACAACCTCGAGGCGAGCAATGAAACCATGGCACACCAGTCGTGTTTCTCAGATCAGGGTGCAGAACACCCTCAGCTGAAAAGCAGCGAAATCAGTACTTTAGCCCGCTAAATTGCTCCAGAACTCCGAAGCAAGGAGATTTTCTCCTATGCCTGGGAGGTTGGTCAAGCGGCCTGCAAGTACTTGTTATGCTTGTTTTTCTAAGAGCGCCGCAAAGGCCCCCGCCATACCATGCCGGTGCGGCCATGTGCGAACGAATCCTTCCTTGGTCAGCAGCTCACGCGGACAGCGCTCGGTGGGAACAATCACTTTGAAATTTGGATGCCGAGTGAGGAAGGCATTCACGACTCCCTCATTCTCAAGCGGATCGATAGTGCAGGTGCTGTACAAAACCCGGCCGCCCGGGCGAAGCAGTTTTGCCGAGTTATCGAGGAGCCGCCCTTGGAGCTGGGCAAGCTCTTCGATCGTCCGTGCATCCTTGGCCCAGCGAATATCCGCCTTCCTCCCCAGCACACCAAGCCCAGAGCACGGTGCATCGAGCAGAATTTTATCAGCCGGAGACTGCAGGGCTAAGGTCGAGGCGTCGGCGCACTTGAGACGCACGATCTTTGCACCCGGCCGCTTACAGTTATCCTTCACTAAAGATAATTTGGAATCATGAATATCTACGGCTAGAATTCGCCCTTCATTTCGCATCAACGCCGCGAGATGAACAGCTTTCCCGCCCGGAGCCGCACAGAGATCCAGCACCGACTCCCCGGGCTGTGGATCGAGCAAGAGTCCCATTAAAGCCGAACTCTCATCCTGCACCTGCATCAATCCATAGCGGAATGCCTCGAGAGATTCCAGATCGACATCACGTGGAATCTTCTGCAAATGGAAGCAGCCTTTGACGAACTTACCTCGCGATACATGCACGCCCTGCGCCTGCAGAGATTTGGCGACCTGCTGGGGCTTGGCCTTTAGAGAATTCACCCGCACGCAGACCGGCCAGGGGCGATTATTCGCGGCGCAAAGCTTTATCGTCTCCTCCTTGCCCCACTGCTCAATCCAGCGACGCACAAGCCAGACTGGATGACTAAAGTTGCGGGCAATATCATCGGAGCTGAGGTTCTTCTCGGCATTCGACACCTCAGCGCTGGCCTCGCTGGGATCAAGGGAACGAAGCAAAGAAACAGCTTTACGTGCTCCCTCGGGGTTAAACTGCTGAACTAGGGTTTCCGTTTCTCTCAAGATCAATTCACGCTCAACATGCTCAAGAAAGAGCAGCTGATAAACCGCTATTCGAATCAAATTTCTCTCTTGCGCACCCAAGGAACTGGTTGCTTGCTTGGCATGTCTAAGCCAAATCGAATCGATACGGTCCCGCCACTGCAAGGTTCCCTTAACCATGCGTTGTAAGAGCGGGTAGTGAAGTGAAAGCTTACTGCGCGCACGCTGCAGCAGCGCATTAGAATGTGCGCCGGGCCTTTCCGACTGGCATAGAATTTCAACGGCCAGCGCGCGTGTTCTGACGGCGCCTGCCTTGAGTGGTCTTGATTTCGCAGCTCGCATACACGTATGTATAGACGATTACTGACTTAAAATCGAATCCTGCAGGCGGGCTTTCTCTGCTCGTCTGTGGCGGCTTACGACGATGAACAAGAGCCCCTATTGCATCCACTGGTTTCGCCGCGACTTGCGCGTTGCCGGCAACCCAGCTTTACAGCGCAGTTGGAAGGAGTACAAGGGCAGAGTTCTGGGATTCTTTTGCTTCGATCCTACTTTCCTTGCACGCTCGGATTTCTCGCCAAACCGCTTCGCCTTCTTTCTCAAGACTCTGCAGGCGCTCAAGACTGAGTTGCAGAGGCTGGGCGGAGATCTTTTGGTGCTCGATCAAGGTCCGGACACCGCATTTGCTCATATATTTGAACTTCTCAAGTCAGGACCGCAGGGGCTTCCCGTGTCAGTCTCATGCAACCGCGACTATGAGCCATTCGCCCGCGTACGGGATGCGCGCCTTGCATCGCTCTGTAACGCAGCGGGACTCAGGATGCATACTGAACGTGATCATCTGTTGATCGAACCGCATGAGGTTCTCAAGGATGATAATGAGGGCACCTATCAGATATACTCTCCCTATGCGCGGCGCTGGTTTGCATTGTTTCAAAATTCTATAATTCAAGAGCGAATTCAGGCTCAGCGAAAGGGCTTGGAATACCTCGAACGGCAAATGGCTGGTAGTGATACGGAACCCCTATTCTCCCTCCGTTGGACCGATGTTTTGTCCAATCCACCCGCAGATAAGCTCGAGAGGTACGAAAGCGAGAATGCTCGTAACGTCAGCATTAAAATTCCCGCGGCGGGGAGTGTAGTGGCCTATCAGGCGTTGAAATCCTTCGTGCGCGATCGTGTGCAGGCATACGCGGAAAGGCGTGATTTCCCCGCAATCGATGGCACGTCGCAACTATCTATTTACCTAAAAAACGGATCGCTGACCTCCGCTCAAATTGCTGCTGCGCTGCAGCAAGCCAGAGTTGATTTTAAGGGGAAGGATGGGATCACGGTATTTCTCAAGGAAATCGTTTGGCGTGAGTTCTACTACTACATCCTGTTTCATAACCCCCGTGTCGAAAACGAGTCCTTTCTGTCCAAATATCAAAACCTAGCCTGGGAAAATCGAGAGGATTATTTCGACGCCTGGAAGGAAGGGAGAACTGGATATCCCATAGTCGATGCCGGCATGCGCCAATTGAATACGACTGGCTGGATGCACAATAGGTTGCGCATGATAGTTGCCTCCTTTCTCACCAAGGATCTCTTGATATCCTGGCAGTGGGGCGAGCGGTATTTTATGGAGAAATTGCTCGATGGGGATCTGGCCCCCAATAATGGGGGCTGGCAGTGGGCAGCCTCTACAGGATGCGATCCCCAACCGTACTTTCGAATTTTCAACCCCCTGCTGCAGAGCGAGAAATTCGATGCTTCCGGGGAGTATATCCGAGCATTCGTCCCCGAGCTGCGTAACGTCAAGGATAAGCAGATTCACGCGCCGCATGATCGCGGAGCGACGGCGCAGTATCCCGCGCCTATTGTCGATCATAGGGAGCAGAAGGAGCGCGCCATTGACCTGTATGAGAGGGACTGAACGCGCAACCCGATGAATAGCCAAGGTATATAATTCCAGTTAGCATACCGTCCATGGAGACTCGCACCGATCAGGAGATAGAAAACTTTCGTTGGGGAAAGGTCGGCGTTTACTCTATCGAGGAACGGTTCCTCCAGGGCCCCAGACAGAGACGCTTCGAGCTCTGGGAGGCGATCAAAATCTTCCTGGAATTTGTGCGCGGCTTTCGTGCCCTACACTTCGTGGGCCCCTGCGTAACCGTTTTCGGTTCGGCCCGGTTCAGTGAAAATAGTGAAGCTTACGCCGTAGCGCGAAAAATTGGCGGGCTGCTTGCAAAGGAAGGCTTCACCGTCATGACCGGCGGTGGCCCAGGCATCATGGAAGCCGCGAACCGGGGCGCAAAGGACGCCCATGGCACCTCGATCGGCTGCAACATCGTGCTGCCCAAGGAGCAAAAGCCCAATCCATATCTCGATCGTTGGATTAACTTCCGGCACTTCTTCGTGCGTAAAGTCATGCTGCTCAAGTATTCGTACGCATTCATCGCCCTGCCCGGCGGGTACGGAACTCTCGATGAAATATTTGAAACGGCGACGCTGATACAGACCGGCAAAATAAGGCACTTTCCGATTGTCCTCGTCGGCAGGGACTACTGGCTCCCGTTGGTGCGATTTATCCAGGATACGCTGCTCGCACGCTCAGCTATCGACATGGCTGACGTGGACATTTTTCAGCTGACGGATTCACCAGAGGAAGCGGTCAAAATCGTGCGCGAGCGCACGTTCGAGAAATTCGGACTGCAGTATCGCTATCGCCCCAAAAGCTGGAAAATTCTTTGGGAGAGATAGAAACTTAGCTTTTGGAAAAACTTGCGATATAGTTGCGAGCAAACTCCGAAAGAACCAGTCTCCCGCTCACTCCAGCGCGTTCATCGAGAAGCCGATCCCAACCTTCCGTTCCCTGCCAAAACACTCGCTTCAGTTCAGCCATGGCATCGGGACTGGATTTGGCTAACTTTTGGGCCAGCGCACTTACCGCATTGTCGAGCTCCGAGTACGAGGCAAAAATTTCGTTGTAGAGCCCCTTGGCGCGGCACCAGGTCGCGTCGCGCCAATCATAGTCAATTGACATGGCAGTAAATGCAGCCGCTCCCATCTTACGCTCTACTGCCGGTCCTACGACGAATGGTCCTATCCCGAGAGCCAATTCACTTAGTTTGGCTGAGGATCCGGTTGTCGCCAGAGCATAATCAGCCGCAGCGGCCACGCCGACTCCGCCGCCGACAGCTTTTGAATGCACTCGAGCGATGACAAACTTTGGGACTGATTTCATCGCTAGGATAAGCCGCGCAAACCCGGAAAAGAATTCTTTGCCCTGCTCCTTGTTCTTTATCGCTTGAAGTTCAGCAAACGAGGCCCCGCCGCAAAATGCCGAATCTCCCTCGCTGCGCAGCACAATTACCTTAGCATCTGTGTTGGCGCCCAATTTCTGCGTCTCGTCGGCGAGCCCGCGCAGCAGCGCCCCAGGCAGCGAATTGCCTTTCGGATGATGGAAGGTAATCGTCCCGACACCTGCCTCTATGTTTGAACGAACCCACCCCTCTTCAGCCTGCCCCATGATTGCACCGTTACTAAATAATCTTGAGTATTCAATACCATATCATTTCGAGGCGATTGTAAACTGTCCGGGATTTGTGTCTAATAGTCGAGCCTTTTGGCTTGCTGCCCCAAATACGGTAATAATCGTATTCGCTCCATATTATTGCAGTCGATCGGGATTAACTATCGATGGATACAGCGGAACAGATCAAAGCGTTCGAAGATCGGATCGCCCACGGCGAAATAATCGAACCCAAAGACTGGATGCCTGAGCGTTACCGTAAGCAGCTCATTCGCATGATGTCTCAGCACGCGCACTCTGAAATCGTTGGCATGCTCCCCGAGGGGAACTGGATTACACGCGCCCCCTCCCTACGTCGCAAGATGATTCTCCTGGCCAAGGTGCAAGACGAGGCAGGTCACGGTCTGTATATCTATAGCGGGACTGAAACCCTGGGAGTCGAACGCGACGACCTCATCCAGGAACTGTTGGATGGCAAGGCAAAATACTCCAATATTTTTAACTATCCCTCTTTGACCTGGGCCGACATGGGCACGATTGGCTGGTTTGTCGATGGCGCTGCCATTGTCAATCAAACCACGCTGGCCAAGTGCTCGTACGGCCCTTACTCCCGCGCCATGATCAGAATTTGCAAAGAGGAGAATTTCCATAAGAAGCAAGGCTTCGAAATTATGACCACGCTCGCTTCCGGCACGCCGGAGCAAAAGGCCATGGCGCAGGATGCCGTGAACCGCTGGTGGTGGCCATCTCTCATGATGTTCGGACCCAGCGACAAGGATTCTCCCAATTCAGCCGAACTGATGCGCTGGGGCGTCAAGCGAAAGAGCAACGACGACCTGCGTCAGCGCTTCATCGATATGACGGTCCCGCAGGCCGAGGCTATCGGACTTAAACTTCCTGACCCCTTGCTTAAATTCAACGAGCAGACCGGGCACTACGACCATGGCCCCATAAATTGGGACGAGTTTTTCTCAGTCATTAACGGCAATGGGCCATGCAACCGCGAGCGAATCGGCGCACGGCGGAAGGCCCATGAGAATGGTACTTGGGTGCGTGAAGCTGCAGCGGCGTACGCGCGCAAACACGCTGGGTCCGAGCAAATCGCGGCATAATGTAACGAGGGACTATGGCTTCGCAATCTAATACTGGAGATCAATCCTCACGCGCACCACGCTGGGAAGTTTTCGTGCAGGAGGAACTGGGCGAGCCGCATATGCATGCGGGCAGCGTGCAGGCTAACGATGCTAAGCTGGCCCTGCTAAATGCTCGCGATGTTTACTCGCGTCGCGGTGCGGTTAAGAGCATCTGGGTCGTGCCGGCGCAGGCTGTTACCGCCAGTTCCCCCGAGGACATCGGACCCTTTTTTGAACCGGCCAACGACAAGATGTTCCGCTATCCACAGTTCTATAAGTCGCCAAAGGGCGTTAAAAACCTCTAAGCATGGACGCTGCTACGCAATCTGCATTTTTTGAATTTCTTTTGCGCCTTGGCGACGATCGGCTGGTGCATGCTCAACGGCTTTCCGAGTGGAGCGGCCATGGTCCGATACTCGAAGAGGATATAGCGCTTTCCAACATCGCCCTGGACGGGTTGGGGCAGGCACAGAACTTCTTGCGGCTGGCCGGCCAGATCGAGGGAAAGGGTCGTGACGAGGATAAACTCGCATATTTCCGTGATGACCGAGAATTTAGAAACTCCTGCCTGGTCGAGCTACCGAGGGGAGACTTTGGCTATACCATTGCGAAGCTATTCTTTTTCAGCGCGTACAGTGTCGCGCTCTTCGAGCAGCTGCAGAAGAGCACCCATGCTGACTTTGCAGGCATTTGCGCCAAGGCGTTGAAGGAATCTCAGTATCATGCCCGCCATAGCGCGGAGTGGATGGTGCGCCTGGGGGACGGCACCACCGAAAGCCATCAACGTATCCAGGCATCAGTCGACGAGATCTGGCCGTTCTGTGAAGACCTCTTTTATCAAGACAGTGTCGACAAGTCCCTCGCTGCTGCCGGTATTATCCCAGCCCTGACTGGACTCAAACAGCACTGGGAAACCACAGTCAATGAAGTCCTTGCCTTGGCAAAGCTTGCCAGGCCGACGACTCCGCCCTTGATGGTCAGCGGACGCCAAGGCCGGCACACCGAGCATCTTGGTCATATGCTGTCTGAATTGCAGATTCTTGCGCGGTCGCATCCAAATGCCCGCTGGTAGTCCCATGACTTCCTCGCGGGAACAGATTTTCGAAATTCTTGCTTCTGTACGGGATCCTGAGGTTCCTGTCCTTAGCGTTATCGACCTCGGAATCGTACGCGAGGTGACTGTCAGCGCTGATGGCGTCGTAGTCAGCATTACTCCCACGTACTCGGGCTGCCCAGCCATGGCTGTCATCGAGAAAAATATTATTGATACTTTACGAGATAAGGGAGTGCCTGGTGCCCAAGTAAGGACGATATTTTCGCCGCCTTGGACCACCGAGTGGATGAGCGCCGAAGGGAAGCGAAAACTTAAGGAGTATGGTATCGCCCCGCCGGGCAAATGCGGTCCGCAGCCGCTCCTGACCCTGGGGAAGAAAGCAGAGGCAGTTCCCTGCCCTTTCTGTGACTCCCGCCAGACTCGACTTCAAAGTCAATTTGGTTCCACCGCCTGCAAGTCCTTACATTTCTGCGATGGTTGTAAACAACCGTTTGAGCATTTTAAGGCCTTTTAGTTTTTGCCATCCGCCCTAGCCTTTGTTAATTTTAGCTCGAATTCCCTCTTACTTTAGGAACCAATTCCATGAGCTTTTCACAAGAACTTCTGGCCCAGTTGCGAGAGACACGTCTATTGAATCATCCCTTCTATCGGGCTTGGGAACATGGCGAGGTGCCGCTTGATACGCTCAAGCTTTACGCCCGGCAGTACTATCATCATGTAGAAGCATTTCCACGCTATTTGAGCGCAACTCACTCCGGCTGCTCCGACGCAGATGCTCGCCAGGAAATATTGAAGAACTTGATAGACGAGGAGCTCGGCAAGGAAAATCATCCGGCGCTCTGGATGCAATTTGCCGAAGGTCTCGGTAACAAAAAGGCTCAAGTAAAGGCCGAAACTCTGCGTCCCGAGACCAAAGTCCTCATCGATACTTTCATGACCGCCTCCCGATCCTCGTACGCTGAAGGGTTGGCTTCGTTGTTCATGTATGAGGAACAAACGCCCGAAATTGCGCACACCAAGATGGAGGGGCTGCAGAAGCACTACGGCGTAACCGACAGAGGCACTGTCAGCTACTTTGCATTGCATAAGGAAATGGACATCGAGCATTCGGCGGCGACAGGTAAACTTGTCGATTCTCTGCCAGAATCAGAACGCCCTGCTGCCCTTGCCGCTGCCAAGCGCTGCGCTGAGGCACTGTGGGGATTCCTTGATGGTATGCACACCCATATGGATCGGCAGTAACAGCTTTCCCAATGCAGCAGTTTACAGTCCTCGGGCTGGGCGGAAACCTCGGTGATCGCCTGGCCCGATTCATAGAATCTATAAAACTTCTTACCGGTCGGAAGATTCTGACGGACATTAGAAGTTCCGAGGTGTTTGAATCCGAAGCCTTGCTGCTTCCGGGCTCCCCTGCCGCGCGGAATATCCCCTTCTACAATATCGCGGTGTCCGGCCAGACCAGACTTTCTCCGCGTGAACTGCTAACTTCCATAAAGAAAATTGAAGCGGAGCTCGGTCGCAGTCAGCGTGAGCGCTGGGCTCCTCGAGAGATCGATATTGATATTCTTACGTACGGGGAGAAAGTTACCGCCGAACCAGACCTCACTATTCCGCATCCCGGCTTGACCGAGCGCCCCTTTGCCTTGTGGCCGCTTGCCGCGCTTTGTCCCGACATGCCTGTGACTCTGGCAAATGAAGACTCCGAGTATTCGGCAGAAGCGACGGCTCGGCGCTGGGGATACGTGCGCCATGAAATTCCCTGCCGGACGTGGAGGGCTGACAACCGGGCTCAAAGCCTTTGGCGGTCCGCACTCCAAGACTTGCAGATCCGTCTAGTCTCGGGTCCGTTTGCGCCCACCGAACTGATGGGAATTTTAAATGTCACACCGGACTCATTCTCGGACGGCGGGCAATTCCTCTCCCCCGAGTCCGCGCTTCAGCGAGCGATTGCTCTTTACGAGGCCGGTGCATCCATTATTGACCTAGGGGCCGAGTCTACGAGACCGCAAGCCGCTCCGCTCACTCCCAATGAAGAGTGGCACAGGCTCGAGCCAGCTCTCACCACCATACGAAGTTATTTTGCGGCGAAATCTCTACGTCCCTTGCTCTCCGTGGACACTCGGCATGCTACCGTCGCACGCTGCGCATTGGAGGCAGGCGCCGATTGGCTAAATGACGTGACGGGCTTTACCGACCAAGCCATGGTACAAACTGCCCAGCAAACGCTCTGCGATATCGTCGTCATGCATAGCCTTGGAATTCCACCCAACAAAGACCGCACTCTCACGAAGTCCCGTTCGGCAGTTTCCCAACTTTTGGAGTGGGGAGATGCCACGGTTGCGCGGCTAGAAGCGGCTGGGATCGAGCGCAGCAGGATCATTCTCGACCCCGGGATCGGATTTGGCAAAACCGCGGAGCAATCTGCCGAAATAATTTCAAGCGCTTCCGCATTGCAGGCTCTGGGGGTTAGAATTCTTATCGGTCATTCACGAAAGTCGTTTCTATCCCTCTGGACATCTCGTCCGGCTGCCGAGCGCGACACCGAGACTGCCTTGCTCAGTGCGCAGCTTGCCCACGCTGGAGTACAATACTTACGGGTGCATGATGTGGCCGCGAATGTTCAGGCGATAAACCAGCTCGGGCCCTCACCTTCGAGCGGTCAACGGGTGAAAGCGAGGCGGCACTAAGATGTTGCAAGTCTCCGGATTAACTAAAACGTACGGCGACCGCTGCCTCATGGAGGAAGTCACCTTTAGCCTCGTACGCGGTGAGCGTTTGGGCCTCATTGGTCGCAACGGCTCGGGCAAATCAACGCTATTCCGACTTATTCTGGGAGCCGAGAGCCCGGACGAGGGCGAGATCTTGTCCCCCAAGGGCTATCGCGTCGGGCACCTCGCCCAACATTTGGAATTTACGCAGCACACCATACTCGAGGAATCTTGCCTAGGGCTGCCTCCCGAAGAGAGAGATCAGGAGTATAAGGCCGAGATAATCTTGGCTGGCCTGGGCTTCACCGAGGCGGACATGCATCTTCCCCCGTCCCATTTTTCCGGCGGATTTCAGATTAGGCTAAACCTAGCCAAGCTTCTTCTTTCGGAACCAAATCTTCTGTTGCTCGATGAACCTACCAATTACTTGGACATCCTATCGGTGCGCTGGCTTACGAACTTTCTTCGGAATTGGAAGGGCGAGTTGATTCTGATCTCGCACGATCGACTTTTCATGGACTCGGTTACGACACATACCATGCTTATTCATCGCGGCAAGGTGCGCAAAATTTCCGGCGGTACGGCGAAGCTCTATGCCCAAGTAGCCATTGATGAGGAGGTCTACGAAAAGACCAGAATCAACGAGGACAAGAAACGAAAGGACCTGGAAGAATTTATAAATCGCTTTCGCGCGCAAGCCAGTAAGGCGGCTTTGGTTCAATCCAAAATCAAAGCGCTCGAGAGAATGGGTCAAAAGGAGGAGCTTGCAGAAATCGTTGACCTTGATTTTGAGTTTCGCGAGGCTCCCTTCCCGGGAAAGACCGTGGTTGAAGTCAAGAATCTCGCCTTTGGTTACGATCCCGCAAAAATTTTGATCAAGAATTTATCCCTCACGATAAACAAGGGCGATCGAGTTGGAGTCATTGGTAAGAACGGTAAGGGGAAATCAACGCTTCTGCGACTCTTGGCCGAGGAACTCACGCCAACGTCCGGTTCGATTACTCTCAATCAAAATTCCCGCCTTGGTTACTTCGGACAAACTAATATCGCTCGTCTCAAAACCAATCTCACTGTTGAGGAGGAGATTGAAAGCGCTAATATGACGCTGCATCGCACCGCCGTACGCGCTATTTGCGGCACGATGATGTTCAGCGGCGACGATGCGCTCAAGAAGATCTCGGTTTTATCCGGTGGCGAAAAGAGCAGAGTGCTGCTCGGTAAAATATTGGCGCTAAAGACCAATTTTCTACTGCTCGACGAGCCTACGAACCACTTGGATATGGAGTCTATCGAGGCACTGGTTGCGTCGCTCAAGAAGTATGACGGCGCTGTCGTGATTGTCACGCACAGTGAGCTTATTCTGAAGGAACTCGCCACGAAACTGGTTGTATTCCAGGGCGATATCCCGCGGGTCGTCCCACATTCTTACGACTATTTTCTTGAAACTGAAGGGTGGGGAGATGAGGTCGAGATGACTACGGCGGGGTCGCCCGCTGCCAAGGCATCCGGATCTGGCGCCGATGCTTATCGCGCTAAGGAAAGCGCAGAGAAGGCTCTCAGAACTTTGGAGCGCAAAATTTCAAGAGCGGAGGAAAGGATCGTCACGCTCGAGAAGCAGCAGCAGGAAGCTGAAAGGGCCCTGGAGCTGGCCACCAATAACCAGGACATGGATGCCATCAACGATCTGGCGGTAAGGCTGGGAGAGATGTCGCAGGCCATCGAAGAAACTTTCGAAGAATTGGAGCGTCTCAGCAAAGAGCGCGGCAGCAGTCAAAGTAGCTAGGCCCGCCCGTTAATTAGCCCCTTCCCTGCTTCGTTAGTAATTCAGGATACTTAGGCCATTAAATAAAGATCGAAGGTTTGCCCCACATACTCGGTCTAATCAATAGCTTCGGCAAAGGTTGTAGTAATGCCCACTTTGTCCTCAAACGTTTCTGAAAGCGAGTCTGCGCTTATCCGCGCCATTGTGGGCGGAGAAACGAACCGTTTTGGCGAACTCGTGGTCAAATATCAGGATATGATTTACGCGCTGATACGCAGACAAGTAAGGGACCCTGGAACCGCTGACGACTTGGCGCAGGAAACCTTTGTTAAGGCTTACCAAAATCTTCGGCGCTTTCGGCAGGAGTGCAGCTTTGGTACCTGGCTCACTCGCATAGCCTTGAATACTACCAACTCCTATTTTAGCTCCCGCCGATTCAAAGAGAGCACCAAGCATGTGCCGTTTGACAGTACTCGTCATGATGTACCAGGGGACTCTAGTGCTGTTGAGGTCGAGCGTTCGTTTGTCGTGCTGCGCAGTCTTATAGGTGAATTGAAGCCAAAGTATCGTGATGTTGTTGTACTTTGTTCGCTGGAGAACAAGAGCTATGAAGAAGCTGCCGAAATTCTAGAGGTTCCGGTAGGCACCATCTGTTCGCGCATGAACAAAGCTCTCTCTATGCTTCGAAATAAATTTCGGATCATTTCCGCGCGGGGCCTTGTATGAAAACTCGTCTCGACACATTGCGCTTGTTTGATTTCTGGCGCGGCCGGCTTTCCCAGGAGGAAACTCGAGAGATTCGCGAGGAATTGGAAATTTCACCTGAGCTCAAGAAGCAGTTTGATGCTGACTCGCAGCTCTTCTCGGAGCTAAGGGGTCTCTCACAGCAGACATACCCAGCCCCCGGCGATTTTAGTCAGAATGTCCTGCGTATGGCGCGTAAGCTGAATGCTGAAATTGATGAGCAGTTCTCCCTTACTCGGGTGCTGGGTTACAGCGCAGCGTGCAGCGCTGTGCTCGGCGCTGCCTTATTTGTAATTTTCCTTAGCCCGGAGTATGGGCAGCTCACGCTCGGAACGGCCTCAGGCATTCAAACTATCCCGGCCGAAAACCGGCTTTCACCAGAGACCTACTCTCTGGTGCTGCAGTACCTAAGGGGCATCTACGGCGAGCTCCTGATTCTAGCTTTGGCTCTGGCAGGGCTCGTTGCCCTCGGCAAGCGGCGTCAGGAGGCCGCAATCATTTTGTGCTGTCTAAGCTGGATTCTCCTCTTCATTCGCATTTTTTGTACGCTATAGGTTGCATAGGAGTTGTTATGATTGCTGTCGTGTATTCCTCAACCGTTGCTTCCGCGCTGAGCGCAGCGGTAGCATCCAGCCCGTCGCTCAGCCTCTTGGCCGTTTTCGGAGCCCTCGCCGTTATAAGCATAGTTACTGCCGGCATGGGAACAGTGCGCCTCATTGACGGGATTCGCGCCGCCGATGTCTCCACTCTTTGGGAGGCAAACAAGATGTACTTCGTTGCAGCCATCTGCGGAGCGGCGTTTGCGATTATGCTGCGGCTATCGGGACTAAGTCTTTTAGATCTGCTTTCGGGCAGCTAAAAGGAGATCCCTGGAGGATGATTGGAAGATCTCATTTTGATAGTGCTTCGAATATTCTTCGAAATTTTGCTTGCCGCTCTCGACGGACTAACCTACTGGCCGCTTGATTTTGGAGTTGAAAGGGTTTCCGAGAAATGCCCGCTTTGGCTAGTGCTGTGCCTGTACTTTATCGGGGGCTGCTTTCTCGGTTGGCTCTCACTGGCAATTCTCCCGCATACCTGGCTGCGATCGTCGTCACTTCGAATCCTCAACCTGGTCATCTCGCCAATCGTGGCCGGCAGCATCGGCTACCTATCGGCCACGCACTTCTATCGTGACCGCTCGGATGTCCGCCCCCAAGACCACTTATGGTCTGGGGTGTTCTTCGCGCTAGGTTTAGCCGCCGTGCGATTCGCCTACTGCACTCGCTAACCCGCTATCCCCACTCGCAAAATAAATGGGACAGTCCCAATTTGAAACCGGGACAGTCCCATTTAACTAAACAGAATTACAGATTTTTTACCGGTAAACTAAAGGTGCAGTCTTTCAGCACATACTCCTTTGAGGCCTCGGCTGGGAAAGTTCCTGAGAATCTCCCTTCAACCGTGCCTTTCGATTCTCCTGCTGGAGGCGAAAATTTTGAGATTTCCAATGCTCCGCTGCCGGGTTTGGATGTATGGCTTTTACCGGCGCTGTCCGAGAGCGATGCCTGCGCGGTGTCGTTAAGCGCATAGCTTCCGACTGCGGCAGGCTTGCCGGTCATTATGTATATGCCGTCCAGGCGATCGTCGCCTGAATACAACGTCAGCATTCCACCGTTCAAACTTGCGCCACCGTGATTATTCTTCCACTCCTTGCTGTCAAGAGTGCAGGACCAAGTACCGTTCGATTCCGCGCTGGCCAAAGAAGAGATAACAGCCGACATCACTGCCAGCAGGATCACTAACGTAACATTCCTAATGTTCATATTCATCCGCCCATAATCAAGGATTTAGTCATAGCCGCAACTGCCTCGAATTCTACGAAAATGATTTAGCAGATTCTATTGAATAAATAGGATCGTCCCTATTTATTCCTATTTATTGCGTGTAGTTAATGAGCGAAAAAGAAGGCGAAGATCCCAGCAGCTTTTTGCCACCCAGAAACTCAAGTTCGATAACAAAGGCGTATTCCACTACTTCTCCGCCGAGCCGCTTGACCAACTCGCCGGCTGCCTTGGCAGTTCCACCGGTGGCAAGCAAATCATCAATGATGACGACTCGCATCCCCTTCTTGATGCTGTGACGGTGAATCTCAAGCACTCCGGCGCCGTACTCAAGGGTATACTGAATTTGCTCAACTTCCGGCGGAAGCTTTCCGGCCTTACGAACGGGGATAAATCCCAGCTCCAACGCATGAGCCAACGCAGCTCCGAATACGAAACCACGCGCATCTATTCCGACAATTGCATCGAGCTTCTTTGCAGCGTAGCGATCTTGAAATGCGCAGGTGACGGCCTGAAATGCCGCGCCATCGTTCATGACACTGGCAACGTCGTAGAAATTAATCCCCGGCTTGGGGAAATCAGGTACCGTACGGATGACTGTTCTGAGAAGTTCAGCGACGCTGGTTGGCACTTAGCTCCACTCCTCCAGAGTCTTGACGAAGGTTGAGAGAAAGGCATTAGCTTTGAATCCATCAAGCACTCGATGATCGATGGTCAAAGTCACGTACACCATGGGACGCACTTCAATCTTATCGCTTTCCTGATTCACCACCGCGCGCTTTTCAAGCTTCCCAATGCCCAAGATCGCTGACTGAGGTTGGTTAATAATGATCGGTGTCGCAACCAAGCTTCCACTCACTCCATGATTGGAAATTGTGAACGTTCCCTGTTGAACTTCTGCGCTCGCTAGCGTGCCAGCCCTCGCACGAGCCGTAAGATCTCCGACCTTTTTAGCGGTCGCCATAAGATCTAACTTCTCGGCATTATGCAGCACCGGCACGATTAGACCTTTGTCTTCCAGCGCGGTACCAATTCCAATATTGCACTCGGAAAACAATTCCAAAGCATCATCGTGCCAGCGGCTGTTCACCTCAGGCACGGCCTGCAGGGCAATGGCCGAGGCCCTGACAAAATAAGCAGTCAAGGTAAGTTTGGCGCCCTGCTTCTCGAAGTCTGCCTTATTCGCCTCACGATGTCGGAGGATCGCACTTAGATCCGCTTCAAAAACGGAGGTCACATGCGGAGCCGTCATCATGCTCTGCTGCATATGCTGGGCAATCGAGCGGCGCATGACATCGTGCTTTCGCATCGTGCCCTTCAGCCCCGTGTTGCCTGCATAAGCTGCGACGGGCTTAGAATCGACAAACGCCATCACGTCTTGATGCGTAATTCGCCCACCTTTGCCGGTGCCCCTAATTTGCGATGCTTCAAGATTGTGTTCCTTGAGCAGCTTCTTAACTGCCGGGCTCAGGTCGGCCGAAGCATCTCCAGAGCAACTCGCTCCCGTGCCTGCCGATGCTGCTGGTGAAGACTTCTTGGCGGCCGGCGATGCGGCAGCAGTGGCACCTTCCTCAATTCTTCCGAGCACCATACCGGGCTCGATGGAGTCATTTTCGCCCTTGAGAATCTCCTTCAAGATACCGCCACATGGTGCGGACACTTCCATCATCACCTTATCGGTGCTGATTTCCAGGATTGGCTCATGCTGCGCTACTGCCTCCCCGATGTTCTTAAGCCAGCGAGATACTACCGACTGCGTGCCTTCCTGCTGCCCCGTGGGCATCACGATATCTTGAAGCTTTGCCATGCGACCTTCCTTATATTTCGGTCAATTCAGTGATGCGTGCCGCGATTCCATCCACTGTGGGGAGAATCGACTCCATCAACGGCACATTGTAGGGAATCGGAATATCCGGTACCGCCATGCGGTCGACCGGCGCATCAAGGTTAAAGAATGATTCCTTCGCAACAACTGCCGCTATTTCAGCTCCGAATCCTGCAGTTATAGTATCCTCATGCACGATTAAACAACGCCGAGTCTTTTTGACAGAAGCTAGCACAAGCTCCCTGTCCCAGGGCGCGATCGTGCGTAAATCGATTAATTCGGCTTCAATTCCAGATTGATCGATCGCCAGCTCGCAGCGCTCCACCATTGCGCCCCAGGTAATCACAGAGATCGCTGAGCCCTCTTTGACGACGGAACCCTTGCCGATTGGAATTACGTACTGATCACCGGGATAGGGTCTTCGCGCCCAAGGCGCATCAAGCATATGGCGATGCTCGAAGAATATGGTCGGATTGCTACTACGCAGGGCGGAACGAAGCAGTCCGACAGCGTCCTCAGCATGAGAGGGGTAGCATACTTGCCAACCCACGGCATGTGCCCATAGCACTTCACCACTCACTGAATGCCAGGGATCCCCGCACTTGGCAAAACCACCCGGCATTCGTACAACAATCGGTGCACAGAATCGATTGGCCGTTCTCCAACGGATAGTACCGCAGTTATTGAGCTGCTCTTGGGCAGGATCGGCATATTTACGGAACTGAATCTCTGCCACCGGCATGAGTCCGGCTATCGCCATGCCGACCGAGCGGCCTATAATACCCTCTTCAGACAGCGACGTATCGAAAACGCGGGCTGAGCCAAAGGTATCTTGCAATCCCAACGTCGCGGCATGAACACCACCCTTGGGACCCACATCCTCCCCAAATACCAGCACTCGTGGATTGATCCTAAGTTCGACCTCAAGGGTACGCCGAATAGCGGTCAGCATATTGGTGCGAGTAGGCTCGGGGTCTGCTGTCTCCGTCGCCGCGGGGAGCGTAAATCCCGCTGACCGGAGGCCTCCAATTGCTGCAACGTCCTCTTCGCCGCTAGGCAGTCTTTCGGCAAATACATGCCGCAGAGCCGTATCGAGTCTTGGCTCAGGCCTAGCCAAAGCCCCGGCAAGCGCCCTTTCGATATCTGCAGCTACAGTACTCTCAATCTTGTTCCAATCAGCCTCGGAGAGCAGCGCCGGCACCAAATACTTCTTCAGCTTTGGTAACGGATCGCGCTCCCTTTCCTCGGCAATAAATTCCTTACTCTTATAGGCCTGCGTATCCTGGCCCGAATGTCCAGATAGCCGAGGCACTCGCAGTCTCAGGAGCGCCGGACCTTTACTCCCTGTGCGCACGTAATCAACTGCCTGCTTTATGAGCGCCGCCGCCTCGGCAGGCTCGCTACCGTCGCCGTCAAGAATGAAGAGATTCTTGAAGGAGGCAAGATTTGCAGCAATATTGCCGCCGGGTGTCTGCTTTTCAGAAGGAACCGAAATGCCGTATCCGTTGTCCTCGATGTAGAACAGCATCGGCAACTTCAGTGTCGTTGCGATGGTGAGCGCCGACCAGAATCCGTTTGTTGCCGCAGACGCATCACCACCAAGTGATACAGCGATTCCACCTTCGTAGCTCTTATCCTTGAGCACATCGCGGTGATACGTGATGGCCTGGGCCCAGCCTGCTACTGGAGTATATTGGGATCCAACATCTCCAGACATGGGAAGTACCGTGGTTGAATTCTTGCCGGGGAAATTGCAAACAACTCCGATATCGCGTCCATCACTGAATCCGCCTGACTTCCCCATGGGCCCGGCAAAGGCATCTTCGAGAGTCAATCCAACGGAGAGCAAAAGCGGACGAGATCGGTAATAAGCTCCCGCGGCGTCATGCTTATGATTGAGAAGCGATCCCAGCATAATTTGCGCGACGTCATGCCCGCGTGCAGTGAACTGGTACAGCACCTTCTTTTCTGGAAGAAGTTTGGTTTCCTCTATGCTATCCAAAGCCCTCGAAGCTAGCGTCAGGTAGACGATTTTTTTCCAGTCAAAGTGCGGATTGGGGGAGGCTTGAACCATTACTTCACCAGTAAAATAAGCCCTAGATTTTTGCCATGATCGGGGCAGGCAATCAATCCGAGTCAGTTAATCAACGCTGTTCTAGTTATCCCATTATTTTAGGGTAAGGCAATGAAATCATTATAATTGGCAGCACCGCTTCAGCCCGCTATCATGGAGAGCTATGGGGAAGCACTGCTTATCTGGCACAACATGAGCACCTTCGCAGCATTCGGAGATTCTTTATCGTGAAAACTCTTAGCGAACTGTTTCAGCGTAATCGTGCTTGGGCTCAAGGAGTCAAAGCTCAGGATCCTGATTTTTTCACCAAGCTCTCCAAGCAGCAGTTTCCGCAATATTTATGGATTGGCTGCTCGGATAGCCGCGTTCCCGCGAATCAAATTGTTGGGCTATTGCCCGGAGAAATTTTTGTTCACCGCAATGTTGCGAATCTTGTAGTACACACCGATTTCAACTGCCTTTCCGTCATTCAGTACGCCGTGGCCGTTCTCAAGGTGAAACACATCATTTTGTGCGGACATTACGGCTGCGGCGGAGTACAGGCCGCTATGGGCACCGCCCCGTTAGGTCTCATCGATAATTGGCTTAGACATATTAAAGATGTTGCAAAGATCTACGACAATGAACTCCAAAATCTCGGAAGCAACGAGAAGCTAAACCGGCTTTGCGAGCTCAATGTCATGGCTCAAGTTGGCAACATTTGCCACACAACTATAGTTCAGGACGCCTGGCGACTGGGTCAACCCCTCGCAGTGCATGGGTGGATTTACGGCATCGAAAACGGGCTCATAAAGGACCTAGGCGTTACCGTTACCGCGCAGGAAGAGGTGAGTTCCCTGTATCGCCTTAGTGGCCCCAAATAGCCCTTCTAGACAGTCTGCTAACCTCTTGAAATAGCTAAGCATTAATGGCATCGCGTAGATCGGGCCCCGTTCTTCTTCCGTCCTGATATCTATGGTAAACCTGGCAGGCTTAGCCCGGAGACTACCTACCCTATGAGCGCTGCTCTAGTAACCAAGACCATCAAAGACTCAGTCGCAACAATTACGCTTAATCGCCCTGATGTTTTGAACAGCTTCAATCGGCAGATGTCGGGCGAACTGCTATCCGCTATCACAGCCTGCGCCGATGAAACCGACGTACGCGCAGTGTTGTTGACAGGCGCCGGTCGAGGCTTTTGCGCCGGACAAGATCTTGCGGATATTCCTCCGTCTCAAAACGGTGCGTCAGCGAGCCTCGGGAAGATTGTGCGCGAGTGCTACAATCCGATAATTCTTGCACTGCGGCGAATCGAGAAGCCGGTAATTTGCGCAGTAAACGGAGTCGCTGCAGGGGCTGGAGCAAATCTAGCATTGGCCTGTGATATTGTTTTTGCCTCGACCCAAGCTTCCTTCATTCAATCATTCTGCAAAGTAGGCTTAATTCCCGATAGCGGCGGAACATTCTTCCTGCCGCGGCTCCTGGGACTACCTCGCGCGACTGCGTTAATGATGCTCGGAGAAAAAATTGCAGCGGAGCAGGCAGTGCAAATTGGATTGATCTACAAGGCAGTAGCAGCAGAGAAACTACTGGAAGAGGCTTCCGCACTCGCCGTCCTACTTGCCACCCAACCAACCAAAGGCTTAGGGCTTATCAAGCGTGGCATTAATGCTTCGTTGGGGAATTCGCTTGCGGAACAGCTCAAGTTCGAAGAGGTGCTCCAGGACGAAGCTGGGCGCACGGCAGATTACGCCGAAGGCGTTCGGGCATTCCTCGAAAAGCGTGCACCACAATTTCGAGGGGCATAAGTGAGCAAACTGGAAAAGTCAGCGGTCATGGGAGTTATCGGCGCCGGCGCCATGGGCGGAGGCATCGCTCAGCTTGCGGCCCAAAGTGGTCATACCGTTGTGCTGCATGATACCAGCAGTGAGCAAATCACCAAGGCGCAGCTGGCAATCGATAAGAATCTCAAGCGACAAGTCGAAAAGGGGCAACTGAGCGAAACGGATGCCAAGGCCATTCTCAAGCGGATTCAGTTTGCGGAAGGCCTGTCATCTTACGCCTCCTGCAGCGTAGTGATCGAAGCTGTCGTCGAATACTTGAAGGTCAAGCAGGAAATATTCGCCAAACTTGAAACTATTGTTTCCGAAGACTGTATTCTCGGCACTAACACATCATCCTTGTCGATTGCGTCGATTGCCTCGAAGTGCAAGCACCCAGAACGTGTCGTTGGAATTCACTTCTTCAATCCTGCGCCGGTAATGCCATTGGTGGAGATTATTCCAAGCTTACTCTCTGACGAAATCGTCGTTAATGCCTCGCGCGGACTCATCGACAGCTGGGGGAAAACCACGGTGCTTGCCAAGGATACTCCCGGCTTTATCGTAAACCGAGTAGCGCGCCCGTTTTATTCAGAATCAATCCGAATTCTTGAAGAGGGTATCGCCGATATCGCTACGATTGACTGGGCACTCAAGGAAATCGGCGGTTTTCGTATGGGCCCCTTTGAATTGATGGATTTCATCGGCAACGACGTAAACCTGAAGGTTACTGAAACGGTCTTCGAATCGTTCTTCTTTGATCCGCGCTTCAAGCCTTCACTAACGCAGAAACGTTTGGTTGAAGCGCGTCTTCTAGGGCGAAAGACAGGGCGCGGGTACTACGAGTACAGCCCGGATGCTGTGCCTCCCACGCCGAATAAGGACAAGGCGCTTGGCGCTCAGATTGTTGACAGAGTGGTCGCAATGCTCATAAACGAGGCTGCGGATGCGATTCTAATGAACATCGCCAGCGTCGAAGATCTCGATATCGCCATGACCAAGGGCGTTAATTACCCCAAGGGGTTGTTGCGTTGGGCCGATGAGATTGGCAGCAGGAAGGTTCTCGATCGACTCACCGCGCTGTACGAAGAATACTGCGAGGACCGCTATCGTCCCTGCCCCCTGCTCCGCCGAATGGCTAAGGGCAATCAGAAGTTCTACGGAGGTAAGTGATGGAGCCCCAGGCATTGGCAGACGCAGTAGTTGCCAAGATGCGCTCAGCTGACGGGTTTAGCGCCTGGCTTGGCATCGAAGTTATCTCTCTCACGCCGGGAAATGCCACCTGCACCATGAAAATCAGAAGAGAAATGCTCAATGGCTTTGGCACCTGTCACGGCGGCATCGCGTACTCGCTTGCTGATTCAGCGTTCGCTTTCGCAGCAAATACGCATGGCAGAATCAGCGTGGCCCTCGACACTGCCGTCTCCTATCCGGCGTCTGTTCGCGAGGGTGATGTGCTCACGGCCAGTGCCAAAGAGCTTTCTCGTACGGAGAACGTGGGCTTCTATGAAGTCGAGGTAAAGTCTCAAAAATCGGAGACTGTCGCCCTATTTCGGGGCACGGTTTATCGCACCAAGAAAACTTTTTTTACCGAGAATGTTGCATGAATGCATATGTTGTTGATGGAGTTCGCACTCCTATTGGATCCCTGGGCGGTACGCTTTCGGCGATCCGTGCGGATGATTTAGCCGCCCACCCGATACGGGCGTTGCTGGAGCGGCATTCAAGGTCAGTTGCTGAAAAGATCGATGATGTAATATACGGCTGCGCTAATCAGGCCGGCGAGGATAACCGCAATGTGGCGCGCATGGCGCTACTTTTGGCCGGTCTGCCGGTTACGGTGCCGGGAGAAACGGTCAATAGACTGTGCGCCTCAGGCCTTGCTGCAACTGCCCGTGCTGCTCAGGCTATCAAAGCAAATGAAGGCGATTTGTTTATTGCCGGCGGCGCAGAACAGATGACACGAGCCCCGTATGTGCTCTCCAAATCGGAGTCTGCCTTTGCTCGGAATGTCGAATTTTTCGACACGAGCTTAGGATGGAGATTCGTCAATCCGCGCATGAAGGAGATGTACGGAACGGATTCGATGGGACAAACGGCTGAAAATTTAGTCGAAAAATACGGCATCTCACGCGGAGACCAGGACGCCTTTGCTCTCGCTTCACAGCAGAAGGCCGCCCGCGCTAGAGAGTCGGGCCGTCTGGCTAAGGAAATCGTGGCCGTTGATGTACCGAGGGGAAAGGGCGAAACCCTGCGCTTCGACAAGGACGAGTTTTTGCGTCCACAGACCACGCTTGAAACGCTGGGTAAACTTAAGCCCGCCTTCCGCACTGACGGCAAGGGCTCCGTTACAGCTGGGAACTCGTCGGGACTAAATGATGGGGCCTGTGCCCTGCTCTTGGCATCTGACACTGGCTTGAAGACCCATGGCCTGAAGTCCAGAGCAAGGATTGTCGCAGCGGCGGCTTCTGGTGTGGAGCCCCGCATCATGGGCATTGGCCCGGTAACCGCTACCCAGAAAGTCCTTGCTCGCGCCGATCTTAAACTTTCCGACATATCAGTGATCGAACTAAATGAGGCCTTTGCCGCGCAGTCACTGGCTTGCATCCGCGAGCTTGGGTTGAAAGATGACGACTCGCGCATTAATCCCAATGGCGGCGCTATTGCCTTAGGGCATCCGCTCGGGATGTCGGGAGCCAGATTGATTCTCACTGCGCTGCATGAGCTCGAGGAGCGTAAAGAACGCTATGCGCTGTGTACGCTGTGCATCGGTGTTGGTCAGGGCATGGCGATGATTTTGGAGCGCGTATCCTAATGGCAACCTATGAATTCGCGGGCTATCGCCCCGTCGTGCACGAGACGGCGTTTATCCATCCAAGCGCCGCGGTTACTGGAAACGTAGTCATCGGCCGGGATGTGTATGTCGGCCCAGGTGCTGCCATTCGCGGAGACTGGGGTGAAATCATCATCAAGGACGGCTGCAACGTGCAAGAGAACTGCACGATCCATATGTTCCCGGGAGTAACGGTGATTCTCGAAGAGTCTGCCCACATCGGGCATGGCGCGGTCGTGCATGGGGCCCATATCGGTCGGAACAGCTTGATTGGGATGAATGCCGTGCTGATGGATAATGTTGAGATCGGTGATGAGTGTATCGTCGGCGCACTTTGCTTCGTGCCGGCAGACACCAAGATTCCCCCACGCAAAGTTGTCGTCGGGAATCCTGCCAAAATCGTCAAGGATGTCAGCGATGACATGATTGCGTGGAAAACCGACGGGACCAAATTGTATCAGGCTCTGCCTAAGCAGCTCCATCAGACGCTTCAAGCCTGTGAACCGCTGCGTGAAATGCCAAATGATCGCCCCAAAATGCAGATTAATTACAAGCCCTGGACTCAGTCCAAGTAGTAGGAAAGGAAAATAAGATGAAATTACAAAGCTACGCCGAAGGGCAGTGGGTCGAGGGCAAGGGTAAAGGTCAGGAACTCTTTAATGCCGTGACCGGGGAGAGCATCGCAGAAGCCACGAGTGAGGGCCTCAATTTCAAGGCCATGACGGAATATGCTCGACGAGTAGGAGGACCAAAGCTGCGCGCCATGACCTTTCATGAGCGCGCGCGAATGCTCAAGGCCATGGCCAAGCATTTGATGGAGCGGAAGGACAGCTTTTATACCGTCTCCGCCGCGACTGGAGCTACCAAAGTTGATTCCTGGATTGATATCGAAGGTGGTATCGGCACGTTTTTCGTATTCGCCAGCAAGGGGCGCAAGGAATTTCCCGATGAGACGTTTCATGTCGAAGGCAACGCCGAAAATATCTCCAAAAACGGGACTTTTACGGGTCGACATATTTGCGTGCCGCTTGAGGGCGTAGCTGTTCACATCAATGCGTTTAATTTCCCTTGCTGGGGAATGTTGGAGAAGCTCGCGCCAACTTTCTTGGCAGGCATGCCGGCAATTGTTAAGCCAGCGACCGTCACTTCATATCTTACGGAGAAGATGGTGCGTGAGATGATCGCTTCCGGGATCCTACCGGAAGGAGCATTACAGCTGGTCTGTGGCTCCGCAGGCGACATGCTCGATCATTTGAATTGCCAGGACGTCGTCACTTTCACGGGATCCGCAGCCACGGGCAGGAAGCTGAAGGAACATTCTACCATCGTCGAAAACTCCATTCGCTTTAATATGGAGGCAGATTCCCTTAATTGCTGCATCCTGGCTCCCGACGCCACGCCGGGAACAGAAGAGTTCGACCTCTTCGTCAAGGAAGTCGCTAGAGAAATGACGGTGAAGGCGGGTCAGAAGTGCACAGCCATTCGCCGAACAATAGTGCCCGACGATATGGTACAGGATGTTATCAAATCTCTTGCCAAACGTCTCGGTGACGTGAAAATCGGAAACCCAGCGGTTGAGGGTGTGAAGATGGGCCCCTTAGCCGGTAAGGGCCAGGTTGGGGAGGTGCAGAAGAATTTCGAACTGCTCAAGAAAGCAGGTGAGCTGGTCTATGGTCAGCCCGGAGACTTCGAGGTCTTGGGCGCCGATAAGGCGAAAGGCGCATTCTTTCCGCCGGTGCTGCTGTACTGCAAGGACGCTCTTACCCGCGAGGAGCCTCACTCCGTAGAGGCATTTGGCCCAGTTAATACGGTCATGGGATACAAGAATCTCGATGACGCAGTCGAGCTAGCTCGCCTTGGACGAGGCAGCCTCGTAGGCTCACTATTTACCTCGAATGACGCGACTGCCAAGAAAGTTGTTCTAGGCACCGCACCGTACCACGGCCGATTGGTAGTCATTAATCGGCACTGCGCCAAAGAATCTACCGGCCACGGCTCTCCCCTACCGCATTTGATTCACGGAGGTCCCGGGCGGGCAGGCGGCGGCGAAGAGATGGGCGGAGCGCGCGGCGTCATGCACTTCATGCAACGAACTGCTGTGCAGGGTTCGCCTACTACACTTAGTCATATCGGCAATCAATGGATTCGCGGAGCGGATCGCCCTGAGGCCCCTAAGCATCCATTTAGAAAATATTTCGAGGAACTCGAGATCGGAGAAACACTAACGACGCATCGACGCACCATTTCTGAGGCTGATGTCGTAAACTTCGCCGGCATAAGCGGAGATTTCTTTTACGCCCACATGGATGATATCGCCGCACGGACTTCGATATTCGAGAAGCGTGTAGCTCATGGGTATTTTGTGATTTCGGCGGCAGCCGGATTGTTCGTCGATCCCGCACCTGGTCCCGTACTGGCAAATTACGGGCTCGACAACCTGCGCTTTGTGAAGCCCGTGTATATCGGTGACACCCTTCAAGTGAAGCTGACCTGCAAGCAAAAGACGGCAAAGGAAACGCCCGACGGAGGCATCCCCCAGGGTGTCGTCGCATGGGATGTTGAAGTAATGAATCAGAGCAACGAAGCGGTAGCGCTGTATACGATATTAACGCTGGTGAAGCGCCTGCCTGCAGCCTAGCGGTGCCGGAAGGCTCCCGGATAGAGGATTGTACTGCAAAGGTCGGTACTGTGTCGGGACATGAAACCAATTTTTCATGCCTTTGACCATCGTAGGCGAGAGAGCAAATCACGGTGACGCCAATTCACCGGATTTAGTTCATTCGAATGTCAGCTTCTGATGAGTGTTTTAGTCAATGGCCGCAATGCCATTGATCGCTCATGGAGAAGTGTCATTCGCCTTGATGCTGCTCACATCGCCTGCGCCAACTCGATCATCATGACCGCCGTGGGCTTCTCGAGGGAGAAGTACGCGTCGACACGATTGGGCGCCACTCGGTTCACATCCTTCGCGAAGAGTCCGTAGAGCCAGAACGTCTGACCGTCGACCACCATAGAACCATCAGCCTGCAGATTTTCCCGCAGGTTGGTGAGGTTCGTGCGCTTGACGATCGTGCCCAGCGTCCCCTCGCGATCCTTGAGGATGACGCCGGTAATCACCAGAGTGCTGAGGTCGACGGGCTTGCCTGCGGGGGTATAGCAGGGCAAGGCCGTGGGCACTGGCACACCGGCTTCAGGCTCAGGGTACAGGAACGGCGCGCCGAAATTGGACTGATGCGCGCCACGGGCGAAGACATCCGGCACCACGAGGTAGAAGGCCGCCTTGCCCTTGCTGACGTTGATCTGAATGACCGGCGCGCGCAGAACGTTGCCGCTTTCAGTCTCCAGATACTCCGGCTCCTGGCCCTTGAGGATCAAGGCCGCCGTCGTCCACTGTCCATCACGGGCCAGCGGAAGGAAGTCGTACTGCTCCACGATCTCATTCCAGGAGAGCGCGGAGTTGCCGACGTCTCGAGCCCTGTCCTGCGACATGGCCCCGACCACCGAACTGAACTGATCCCAACCCATCTTCGAGCGGTTCATGAAACCACTCCTTATGCGAACTGCCTGCGTTTTTGGAACGGGCACCAGGACAATTCTTGGGAAACACTCCCGACTGTCCCGAGAGTTCACTGAGAATGAACTCTAGAGACAGCCGGAGAAAACCTTATTTCCCGACACAGTTACCAAAAGAAATTTTAAATGAGCGAAAGCCACCCAGTGTATCATTGAGCAAGACTGCTACTCAAACAGTGCAGCCGCCCAGCAGGGCCAATTTTGCTGTAATTACAAGAGATTAGGCAATTCCTGAGGAATCGCGCTGAAGTCTCGCTAGAGTCTTGGTGGAGGCATTTTCCTTGAGTACCGCGCGCGAAGCCTCAGTCATACTGCCAAGCAGAAAGCTGAGTGCGTAAATATTTCCGCAGTCCCGAATCCAATAGTCGCTGATTACCGCAGGATCGTAAGGCTGCTGTTCCTTACGCTGCGGCATGGCAAGCTCCGCGGCTCCCTGTGAATTCATCCAGCGCATGGTCTCCATCCAACCTTCGTGGTGCAGATTTGCCGCCGTTAAGACAAGCCCACGACCAAGCCGGGCGGGATCGGAGCCAAGACAGGGTACGCCATGCGCCAAATTCTCCGCGGTAAATTCACCTCTATCGAGGGCGACTCCGCAGACAAGCATCTTCTCCCCCACGGCGGACATCTGATCAATTGCCTCAGTTCCAAGCGCAGCCAAGTTTCGTAAAACTTGCTGAGTCATGCGAGAAGCGAAAATAAACGATCGTTCATCTTGCGAAGCCAACCCATTGGCTGTGTGGAATACCGACTCAAGCCCCAGCCTCTCTAGCGCTTCCGTTCCTTGAGCGCTGAGATGGGAGCTGCCGCCTGGTTCGACATATTTCCGCCACAGCCAGGCAAGAAACTGCTGTTCACGGAACCACTGAAAATATTCCTTGGATATCCCGCTCGGCAAGTCCGAATACACGGACTGGAGCGCTTTGTGCTCTGCCTCAGTAAATAGCCGGTTTTCAGCCACAATGAAGCTGATTTCCTTACTCCGTAATCCGAGACGTTCCTTGGTAGTTATCGAGAAGGTAAGCTGATCGGCTCCGCCATCAAGGGCCTGCACCCCTACCTGTAGGCGCTCAGGTCGCTGGCCCTTAGGGAATATGTCCCGCCAACGCGCAGCGGAGCTTTCCATGACATTTAGTAAATTCGTTGCAAGCGGCGCCCCTGAAGGATCGCAGAGTTGCCTTAAATCATAACTCTCTCTCGCATGGCCGGATTCGGGGGCTTGAAGCCGGTACTGGAGTGCGGCGAGCGGATCGAGTACGGCTTGCGAAGGAAAGAACAGTGTCGCCGTTCTAAGGTTAGGCTCGCCCTGTGCTGGGCCTCTGGCCTTGGGGGTTCCCGGGAGCTCGAAGGTAATATTGTGAACGATACTTCCACTAAGAAGTTTCACAATTTCCAGACTGGCGCGAGTAGCTCCGCGTGCCCCATGCACCGTGAAGCTTTCTCCAAGCGGTAATCCATTGGACTGGCAATAATCCGCCTCGATCCTCCCGCGTTCCAAATCGATTGCTTCAGAAATAGTTCCCAGGCTCATGCGCTTTCCGGGAGCAAGCTCCAAGGAATTCTGCACAAGAGCGGGAGTTGAGACCGTCGGGAGGGGACTGCCCCGTAGCGACTCCGCAGACAGAGGGGCCCCCGCTCCCTCGACGGGAGTGCTTGAATTGGGCTGTGCGTTAGGACTACGCATACCCTACGTTATGGCCGCTTTTCCCTGAGCTGTGCGGACTAAGCGCCGGGCAATCGACAATGATATCAACATCTTACCCACGCAATAACTGGGACTGTCCCGGTTTTGGGCCAACGGGCCTGGCCCCTGACCCAGTATTCGAGTCCACTGACGCGCCAGCACTACTTGGCAAAGACCCCGCGCCATCCGCCCGATATCAGCGTCGTCACCGCGGCTAGGACACGAGGCAAGGCAAGCCCACCGGGAGAGACTAAATATCGCGGCTGCCACTCCGGATGAAACTTCTCTTTGAACTGACGTAATCCTTCAAAGTTATAGAAATACTCGCCTCGGTCATACAAAAGTTTTCCGAATTTGTTCCAAAGCGGGGCTAGTCGATGCGCTTCCAGTCCTGACAATGGGGCCATGCCCAAATTGAAGGTTAGATAACTCTGCTCTTTGGCAAACAGTAAGAGTTTTATGAACAAATACTCCATGCACCCATCCGGCGCATCAGTCGAGTATCGCATGAGATCGATGGCTGCTTCCGACTTATTGTGCGTGGCAATAATATTGGCAAAAGCCACGACCTTCCCTTCCCGCTCGATGCAGGCGATAGGAAATTGTGAGAGGTAATGCTGATTGAAGTTTCCCACCGAAAAGCCCTTCTCGCGGGTATTTTTAGCCTCCAACCAGCTATCGGATACTCCTTCAAGCTGCGGAAGTAGTGCGAGCGCCTCCTGCGCCGAATGCGTCACGAAGCGATATCCCTCGCGCTCGATTCTGCTCACCGTGTAGCGAAGTCCCTTCGCCTTCCCCCCTTCAAGGGTAAACTCGGAGAGATGAACCACCGCCTCCTCCCCTAGTTTGTGCGGAAGCAAACCTAAGTCCAGATACATCGGCAAGGATTCGATTGGTATTTGATAGAATACACAATAGGAATCCGAGCGATCGCAGAGATCTCGAAACTGCCAGATCAATTCCTTGCGCTCATCCTCGTTGCCAATTGGATCCCCGAGAGCAATAAAGCTCCTTCCTGAGCGACGATACATGAGAAAAGCCGTTTTCTCCGAGTTAAAGAGCAGGGCCTTGTCACCAACGAGAGCCAAGCAGGCAAGGGACATACTGCTCTGGGGGAGCAGCTTCTTGGCAATCTCCAAATCATAGATGCTGGGGAGAAGGTCCTGGAGGGCCCGTGCCGGCCGGAGCAGCCACCACAGGCCAGCGCAAGCAACCAACAGTGAGACTCCAAGACTGGCACGCAAAAAGCGCGGCGCGTCCCCTTCAAAAGTGAAGCGCCACCACAGATCGTTGTCGTAGGCCACATGCTTGAATGAAAACAAGCCCACCCAGGTAACCGTAGCTAGAGTCGTAAGGATCACGCCAAAAGTCACCCAGCTAAAACCTGAGGTGAGAGCAGCCTTTCGATAGAAGTAGCGTCGACAGGGCAGCAGTAAAAAGAGCGTACCAATCATCCACACGGCTTCTTCAAAATCCCCTCCCTTAAACACGGAGGCCAAAGCTCCGGCAAGCAGGGCCGCGAGCGTCACCATATAGGCCTGACGAATTCGCTTTTGAATGCTCCAGGCCAGAAAGAGAAGCAGCAATCCAATGACACTCCCCATGAAGTGGGAGAGCTCCAGCAACGGCAGCGGAATGAACACCGAGAGCAACGAGACGCGCTCATGCATTGCGGGCGTGGCCCCAGAAATGAGCAGGACACAGCCAGCCACGAATACCGCGATACTAATCAGGGGCGGCACAATCCCCTTGAGTAACGCCTCAAACGGGGCATTGACTTGCCTTAACTTGGCGCCAAAGCCCTGTCGGCGTAGCTCATAGAGCAAGAACGCCGCAGCACCAAAGAGGAACGGGATGACGTAGTAAATGAGTCGATACAAGATGAGCGCGCCAACTAACAGACGGCCCGAGGCTGCGGACGCAAAGAGCATCAGCATAATGGCCTCGAAAACGCCGAGCCCTCCCGGAACATGACTTACCACACCGAGGGCCTGCGCCACGAAATAGGCCGATGCAAAATCTAGGAAGGCAACGGAGCTCGGCAACAAGGAGTAAAGCGTGGTAGCAGCCAGGAGCCAATCAACGCAGGCGACAAGCAATGCGGCCGACGCCAGCGGCAAACTGGGCATGGGGAGCTCGAATCCCCAAAGAGTCACGTTGCCGCTTCCTCGCATGCACCCCAACAGATAAACCAACACTGCGCCCAAGCACGCGGTACCGATCAGATAGGAGGATACAACGCCGTGTAGATGCCCCACATTAAGCATCATGTGAGGATCGAGGAAGCACGCGATTCCAACGAGACTAAAAAGTCCGAGCCAAAAATTAAGTCCGGTAAAGGCAATTACTTTTGCAACATCCGAGGAGGAGAAGCCCCAGGCTGTATAGAGCCGATATCGTACGGCTCCGCCGCTCAGAAGCGCAAAGCCAAGATTTTGACTGAACGTGTAACTAATAAACGCGGTGAGCGCTGTTCGACGATAGGGCAGATCCTTCCCGACATAGAGGTTCGCGAGCGTATCGTAGAAGGTAAGGACGATGTAATTCAGCAGGCAAAAGACACAGGCCCACATGAGCCGTGCATGCGGGATATGGCGCATCTCCTCCGCGATCTCATGATAATGATAGTGCCGCAGCAAATCGCGCAGAATAACGAGGGCACAAACAAACAAAGCCACCACTGCAAGGCGAGCTACCCAGCGCCGGATGATCGAATCATGCCCCGCGGCTTCAAGGGTCGGGCTATTTTGTACCGGCACTTCCATCGTTACCTATCAATCCAATGATCTTGTCAGCGACATCGCTGTAGTCGCCATCGAAGTGATGGTCGCCGGCCAGCTCCAAGACCTTGCCAGCACCCTTCCTTAAACTCGGACAGACCGACTCCTCCCGCTCGTCAGAGGTAAAGATACAAACCAATTTTTGACCGGGAAGGCCGCTTAGATCGTCGGCGATGCGACGGCGGTTAGCCTGCGGCACCATATTGAGCCAGTCGCTAAGGTTCACCTCAAAGTCATAGGTCAAGCCAGGGTTGAGAAGAACTACCCGCTGCAACGACGAACGAGTTTCTTCATCGAGCAGATTAACCAGGGCTGGGAGCACATCGGCACCAAAACTAAAACCAATCAAAGACACCCGCTTGAAGGAGTGCTTTGCACGATAGTGCTCGATTATCCGCTCCAAATCCACGGCTGTTTGTTCCGCGGTTCTCCGCTTCCAGAAATATCTCAGTGTATCAAAGCCAACTACCGTGATGCCCCTTTTACGCAAAACTTCGCCGATTTCCTTGTCGATAGTCGCCCATCCCCCATCTCCAGAGAGGAAGATGACGAGGTCCTCTCCCATGTCACCAGAGGGAAACAAGTCGATGACCGGCAACTCTGCGATCGAACCCACGGTTTGATTGTTCTCAAGGAAGCTGGCTCCGCGTATAAATCGAGCGAGCTCCGAAGGTACAAACGGCTTTTCCTTTATCGACGCATGAGCGATGGGCGCAATGAATGTTTCCCAGCTTTCTCGCGTGCATGAGCCATTGGGCTCATTCCACAAGAACACGGGACGAGTTAAGTGCTGGGGCGGGTCAATTTGAGCACCCTTGGAAGAAAGTCCATCCTCAGGACAGAGCGGCTTGCTAAGAGTAAGTTGAGGGCAGAAATTAAGCAGCAGCGCTCCCTTGAAGTCCTGCGGAGACTGAGCCAGAGCACTCATGGCAATGGCCGCCCCGGCAAACTCACCGCCGATTAGCGGCTGAAAGAGCCGAGGCAACCCCGCATTCTTCTGCAGGACTTGCGACAGGCGATTCAACTCGCCGGAAAATAAGGTGCAGTCGTCGTCATTATCTTTAAGCGCCTCCTGATACCGCTCGGTATCCACTAAGCCAACGGAAAATCCAAGTTGTGTAAGAGTTTCTGCCATGGCGGGCAAGGCTTCGGAGTCAGCAGACCAATCGGCAATATAGAGCACAAAGCCCTGCGCGCCTTCCGTGGGCTTGAGCAAACGCACATCGCCGAACCGGGAGGTGGAAATCGTTATAGAATGAATACTCTGGGAAGTTCTGAACCAAAGAAATGCTGCAGCGCCCAGCGCGGAAATTAGAATTGTACCAAGTACCGGGAGTAGAACTTTAGAAATAGCGCGCATATAAAATCTAAGGCCGGTGCCAAAGGGCTAAACCAGCCTAGCGCAAATGATGACAAGCTTCGGTAAGGGAAACAATAGCACCAGCCTAGCGAGCACGAAGCCCAAGGGGGTGTCGTATTTCGTGGAGCATCTGCCCCTAGCGTACCAGGCTGGGGTCTGAGCTAGAGCCTCCGCCAGAAGGCAAAGAAGCGTTACGGCCGTCGAGGCGCAGATATCCAGTCCAGCCGTTACCATTTTGTTGGTTGTCACCTAAATAAGTGACGAGCAGGAACTCAAGCACGGTAATATTACCGCCGCCACTTTGACCGTTCGGGAAGTTAGAGGTGCGAGCGATGCGAAACTGTTGGTTAACCAAGGGAACAAAACCCTGCCCAACGGTCCCTGCGTTACCGGAAATGTAAGGGACAGCTTGATTGACGGAGATTGTCGAGGAGCAATCGCCGCTAGCCATGCTGGCGACCCAAGCCTGCTGCTGATTGCCCTGGCCGATATTAAGCTTGCCCCAGTTTCCGGGTGCTCCCGAACCGACCGAAAAGGTAGCTCCAACTTGCACCTGGGGATTCCACAATACGGCAGTTTCTACTCCAAATGGACGCAGACATCCCGTGGGCGCAGACGCGACCAGGGACACCGCCTGCATCGAAGGAACTATCGAGTTGACCTTAAACAGCCTACCAAAAGTGGTAAGCACGGGCTTGCGGGTCGTTACGCGGACAGAATTTGTGCCGGAAGTTGGAAAACAATTACAACTGGGCGAACTGCCACAACTCCCGGTACAAGTCGTGGTAAAGGCATTAGATACATATCGCCCGCACTCAACCGAAAGTACATCGGAGTTCTGAAGCCCGTTAAAATTTGCAATCGAACATGCGCGCGAGGTCACGGAAGAAATCGTTGCGCCAGGAGTCGCCGATGCTGCAAGCAACCTCGACGCTGAAATGGATCCCGCATCGGCAGCAATCTGCAAGCGGCGAGCCTCGTCCATGGCCTGACCAGCATCGACGGTGAATGCCGCAAATCCAAAGATTACAAAGAGCAGCATCGCAACGAGAACGAAAATAACGCCACGCTCAGAGCGCCAAGAATCACCAGAGGTAGTCATAGCGCCTCATCCGAAAGTTGCACTTGCCCGAATCGTAAAGGATCCTCCGCTGCTGCCCGGAACAACGAAAGAGATCAGCAAAGGGAAGCTATAGGTCAGGTCTACCGTTGCCCCTGTCACCGTCCCGAAGGTTCTCGGCGTGACCTGAACTTGGGCCAAGGTCAGGGAATTGGGATTGAGCGGATAAACCATAGCACTTCTGGCATAGTTCCAGGCCGATGTCTGGTTAACGCTCGCGTTTACCACCACAGCCCGCGCAGCTGTTGCTGCAGCAGTTCTAAGCGCAATATGCGCGCCGAGAAGCTGCCCGAATTGGATGATGCCGAACAACATAGTCACCAGCAGCGGCAATACTATGGCCGTCTCGAGAACAGCAGCACCGCGGGCATCAGCAATTCGAGATGTCATGAGCCTGCACCGAATTATGGGGCTGTAACGGTGGTAGCCGGAACTAAGGCATTGCCCTTCATGACAAAGTCCTTGCCATCGATTCTGACACGGCCCTGAGCTTCATCGAGATCGCGAATGTCCTGACGGCGCAAGAGATTGTCCACCGTCAAAGTTCCACTGCCGCTTTGTCCAGAATCCAAGTCGCCGCGCAAGTTAAGACTCAAAGCGCCTGAAGCCTTGGCAAGCTGAACCTTCTGAGCATCTTTCAGCGCAACGAGCAGCGTTATATGCGTAGGAAGCGGAACTGAGGTCGAGGATCCCTGAGGCAACGACTCCACCGAACGCTCGGCGGAGAGCACCTGAGCATTCTCGACGATGGTGCTCACAATCATGCGGCCGCGATGCGTTGAGGTCCACACAACATCGACGCGAGCTCCCGGCCTGGCCCATCCTTCTACGCCGGTCTCGGCGTTAACCGAGATAGAAACCGCACGGAAGCCTTCAGGAATTCGCGCGGTTAAAATGTTGGAGGGCGGCGAGAAGGAGATATGTTCCTTCAAAAGCGGCGTATTCGCGGCAACTGAAGTCACTGCATATGCACCGCGAAGCTCATCAAGGCCCTTAAAGGCCTTGTCTTCAATGCCGACGATCGGGCGATCCTCGAGGCGCAGCATAGACTGCGTGAGTTTCTGACCCGGCCAGATATTGTCAACCGCCACCAGAATCATTGCTGAGGTGGCCTTCGGCTCAGCAGGCACCTCTTTGATAACGACAATTTTTTCGGGCTCTGGGTGCCGGAAAATATTGGTTGCCAGGGATAAATAGGCCGCTAGCCCAAGAATACAAGTAGCAAACAAGAAAGCGGCGGTGCGATCGATACGCGGCCACGGACGTTCAGTAGCTGTTCCACCAAAGTAAGCCATAGGAGCTCCTTAAAAACTTAGGAAAATGAAAGACCGGAAACTTTCTGCAAAAACATTCTGACTGATGTGCGATCCGGCTCTGGGGTAGCATCACGCCGACCGACAACCTTGAGGGAACCGTCTGTGGTCACAACCTTGAGGGCTTGATGAGATTCGAGGGTCAATCCGAGCGCGAGGGCCAGCAGCTCGATAGCTCGCTGGGTCTCCCTACGCCCCAATCGGTACAAAGTCTTTCCCGTGCCCGGCCAACGGCTGGCGGCGGGATCCATCGGGAACATCGGAAGACTGAAAGCCGCCTCGGATAGGCGCTGTCCAGCCCCCAGCTGCGATACGATTTCAGGAAGCTCCAAGGTGGTGCCGGAGCGAACAAAGCGTAAATTCTCGTCGCCCTTAAGGATCGTCAATAACTGCCCTGCTAGCTCGTGAGCGGCGCTGAGCCCCAAAATCGAATCATCGATTACCACGACGACCTTATCTGCCGCGCGCAGGAGCAATTCCGCTCCCTGATTCAAATGACCTGCCAGGTCGACGATAATATTATCGTGAGAGCAGCGCGCCAAATCCAGCAATCGCTGCACAACCAGCGTGCCCTGCGACGAGCTGGCTAACCGATTCCTTGTCGACAAAGCTGCAGGAGGACGAATAACGGAGGTATGTTCAGCCACGGGGAACAACGATTCCTTAAATCGCTGGCGAGTCAGTTCAACTGAGCCGTCCAACCAGGCTTCCGCCTCTCCGCGCAAATCGGCGGGAACGGTCAGCGCGCGGCACAGATCGCGCGTTTCGAAATCGAAATCCCAAAGTACCGAAGATCGGCCCTGCTGATTGCAATGCTCAGCAAGCGCTGCGCACAACGTGGAAGCGCCGACTCCGCCCTTGGCGTGAGTGATAACGACGAGTGTGCCACTCTTTGCCCGGCCCGCTCGCTTGAATTCCTCGTGAATGCTGACGAGCTCCTGAAGGAGGTCCAGCGCAGAGCCATTCTCGGCCAGCACCTTACGGACGCCCGCAACATGGGCGACGCGGAAGATATCAGTTGAATAGGTATCGTCGGAAACAATCAGAATGATTTGAACCGCAGGAGAAGCAGCGCGCGCACGACGGGCCATTATGGAGCTGTCATCTGCACACCCTGGGCCAAGAAGCAGTACATCGAACTTGGACAATCTTTCGAGATAATCCGACTCGCCGGCGAGGCTCACGCTGAGATCGAGCGTATCTTGTTCGTTGGAATCGAAACTCTCGACTAATTTGGCCAGGGAGGCCTGACCTTCGGAGTTCTTGTCGACAATCAGAATCTTCATAGCTCTCGCATCAGAGGAGGAGAAACAGCCTTAAGATCAAACTCGTGAAATTTGTGATTCGTTCATCTCGTGCGGTCAATTGAGGGAACAGTCACGTCCGAGCTTTTTCCTTGCGTCCCTTCTCGGGTTTACTCCGCGGCCCCCCAGCACGCCAGACTTACGACAGAAAAAGATGGCCCCTGAGGTTACGCTTATGGCAAAAGTATATCAACTTTTTTTGAGGGCTTAGGTGGAACTCAACCGTCCTCAGAAGACTCAAAAAAACGAGATCCACCATAAAGGGGCCCGCAAAAACCCCGCAGCCCCGCCTATGAGGGACCGAACACTGAGGCTGTCGTATGATGGAATTTTATGAGCGTTTAGGGCCAAGTACCTAGCACGTAACTAGGCCAAAATTCAAGGTCTCGGGGGCAGTTGAATTTATAAAGCAGATGAGAAATTCGCTCAGCTTTGGTTACAGGGTCCAAAGGCTCCACCTGACTTGTCAGGGCACGAGAGCTGCGGACGTCCGGTAAGCGAAGGCGTGGCAGAGCCATTGCAGATACTGACCTGGCCGATTTGTCCCGTCGCCTGATGGCAACCATCTTCGTCTGTCGTGATCATGCGCTCGACAAGCTCATTGGCGCGAACAACATCTATGTACCCCTCAGGGTCCAATCGAACCTCAACGGTAGCGTCGCCATTGGCTGGATTGGGGTTCATTACGTTGGCGGCATCGCCACCATCACCCGACGTCTCTCCGACCACCGTGGGTTCCTCAGAATTACCGTGGTGCTGGAGCTCTATTCGGATTGGTAACAAGGAGTTTCTGCACTAGCGAGGGAATTAAGACCCTCCCCTGTAGATGGGATGACAGCAATTACCCCTGATTCATGGACCTCAGACATTACCTAGGCACGACCAGTCGGGACTCTACTTCCCATGGAAGTACGCAAACTGATTCGGCTCCACAGCCGCGCGATACCGACCGAGTGAATTACTGCATCGCATTGCCAGACTTGCTTTGTACCTCGTCCACTGCCTAAGTGTTCGGCCGCATTGAGAATTGGTTCGGTAACCAGCTTCACTCCAGCGGCATAAGTTCCTGGCATGCTTATTGAATTTGTACCAAAGTCGGTGGGTGCGGTGGTTGGACGTGGTTTTAGAGCGAGTCTTCTTGCGCTGGCGGTAGCGTGGCCCCTCGCGATGAACTCTGGGCGGTCCTTCGCTGATACCATCCGGTCGGCCTCCCTAGTAAAAGTCTCCAAACTCTCAATCGCCGGGAAGAAAGTTTACTGCGACTTCGGCGCATCAACCATCACTCCCGTATTCGCCCGCAAATCCGGCGGGCAAATGCGGCTAAGCGCTCTCAGCAAATCACAGCTTCGATTGGCCAGGAGCAAGAAGAGCTGCCCCGCGCGCTGCACTGTCGCCTTGAAAGCAGCGAACACTACAGCTTCTACGAGCGCAGCTCGTAGTGTCCGATTCGCTTTTACTTCAACTGACAGCTGCAAGCTTGAGCTCTCCGTCTCCACCCCGGAGCTCCCCGAGGGCGGCGTCGTGAGTGTTGGACGCTCGGCGGTTGATTATGCACCGCGCGCCCAGTATTCCGGCACCGATCAGTTTACGCTGCGAGCAACGAACGCCCGCGGCGACAGCGCGGAAAAATCGTTCTCAGTAGCGGTAAGCGGCCCGCCCTGCGTCCTGACTTCATTACTCTCGGGCAGCCCTCTTCAGATCGTCGAGAGTACACCCAGTGAGTTCCCAGTCGCTTCCGAATCCTGCGGATTGGACTTTGAAGCGGAAGTGGTCCAAGCCCCGGCACACGGCAGCGCCGCCGGGGTGGGCTCCAGAGTTCGTTACTCGCCGGAGTTGCACTACCTGGGCACTGACAACCTACAGGTTCGTCTGAATTCCAAACGTGGAGCAACGCTGACGGTGAGCGTGCCGCTTGCCATTAGCATGGGCGCCGCCGAGTTTGCGGGTGTTAAGGACAGCCTGCATCCCTATCGCAGTACAATTACTCGCAATGAGGCCCGGGCAGTTCTGAAGCGTGTGGGACTCGGCGACCGCCGTATTCTCGATCACTTTCCCGGCGAGGGGCCAATCAGCCGAGCAGAATTCGTAGATCATCTAATTAACTTCGATCCAGGCGCAGCGGTCGATCAGGAGGTCGAAAATATTGGTTACCTGACCTCAAATCACAAAAATTTTCCGACCGTAAATCCGAACGGATGGTTCTGGGAAACATGGTCCGCGCGGCCGGCGATTTCTTACGAGATTCTTCATAGCAACCCCATGAAGGAGGTCATGTTCCTCAATCTGCATGACCACTTCGCCACGAACCTTGCCGTCGTGCGCGAACCTGACCAGATTGGTCTGACCTGGCCAGTGCGTGATCACTATTACAAACTCAAGGATCAGGCGCTTGGCAGCTTCGACACCTTTCTCAAGCTCATGAACTACGACACCGGCATGGCTTGGTTCTTGAGCAACCACCTCAATCATTACGATCCGGCCGCCGCTGACCGCTATCGAAGTGTAAGCGGAAATTTCAATTTCGGTCGGGAGATGCTCGAGCGCTTCACTCTAGGACGAGCGGATCCCTATACCGGACTCCCCCTCTATACGGAGACCGACGTTAATGCCTCCGCGCGCATACTCTCCGGCTTCTACTCATGGTTTCAAACGTACGACTTCGCTCAGCCGGGATATCATGGATGGAACGTCGGCTGCGCCACTGCGCACGGCGATTGCGAAGGCATGGGTCTGCGTTTCGATAAGGCCTATGCGTTTAACGGTGATATTTCGATATTTGGCAACGGTGTCATTGATGGCATTCCAGTTGCCGGTTTGGCCGGCGGGGCTCATACTTTCAATGTCCGCTCGCAGGCCGGTTCCCAGTCGGGCCCCGCTGCTTCAAGCCCTGCCGCTGACTCCTACATGGACGTTTTGCTCTACGATCATCCCGCAACCGCCCGGCATTTCGCCTATTCATTCTTTGGCAGATTGGCCTACCCGCATCCTGCGGAAACCCTAACCAATGAGCTCGCGGCTCTCCTCATATCCAGCGATTACGACATCAAGACGATGTTGCGAAAGATATTGAACTCCTCCGCGATGTACTCCGAGGAACCCTATAACAGCTGCATCAAGAGTCCGGCTGAACATCTTGCCTACGTACTGAAGAATCTTGGTCTGCCGATGACCAAGCATTTCTCGATTGATATTTTCGTTCAGGCGCTCGGTGCCGCCGGGATGAATCTGCTCGAGCCTCCTTCAGTCTTTGGTTGGGGAATGTGCGGCGATCCCGTGCGCTACGGGCAGGCGAATCACGGGGAGAATTGGCTTAGCTATCAAGGGCTGCTCAATCGCGGCCGATACCTATGGAGATTGTTCGAAGATCAACAACGCACGACTCCGACGACTCGCTGGTATTACCTGCACCCCGACACTACAGAGGCCGGCGAAGGGGTAGACCTTCAACAATTGTTGGACAGTTCATCATTGAATCCATCGCCAGAGCTTTTAGCGAGCAACATCGTAGAGATGTTCCAGTTGAAACTGACCGAGACGCAGCAATCGATGCTTGTCGAGTATTTAAACGGGCAGCGCGGCTTTGAGAGCAGCCAAGAGCTGTGGGCTAATGCGAGCGCCGAACAACGCAAGGAACGCTTGCGCGGACTGGCATGGATAGCGGGCATGCATCCAAGGTCGATGACGTAGGACAACTAAGTGTATGAGACTGACCAGACGTAATCTTCTTCGCGCCGCCGCAGCCTGCGGATGCACTTCGGCGCTCCAAGGTCTTTTTGGCCCGACACTAAGCTACGCAGCCAGCAGCGGCAGCGGCGGAGACGGAGACAATCTCATCGTGGTAGTATTAAATGGCGGCCATGACGGGCTTTTCATGTTCGAGCCGGTCAATCCGTTGCTGCGAACTGCGCTTAGCGCGCGGCGTCCCGCGCTCCTGCGCAACCTCAGCCAAATCACCAACTTTGGCGATGACACCTTTGGCCTCGATCCTAACCTCGGAACGAATCCCGTAAGTTCGAATTCAAATATCACCAGCGTGCGAGATTTACTCGTTCGAGGGGAGGCCAAGATCCTCTCGTGCTTCGGGCATATGCAGCCAGATGGGCAGCCCATAAACTTCCGCTCGCATCCGCAGGCCAGCAATTGGCTGATGGCCGGAGCCGACTACAGCCACGGCAATCAATGGGGCCAGCGCCTGATGGAGGCCGGCGGATTTACTGCATATCAAAGTTTCCGACTGGGCTCATCGCCGGGGCTTCCCTACTTTAGCGGTCAGGGCCACAAGCCGCCTATAACGCTGCCGGCAGGCTTGAGTGAATATGACTACGACCGAGATGGAATGAAGGCGGCAGCCAATGTCCTGATGGACATTTTGAATGCCGAACAAAGTCTGCCGCAAACAACTGACGATATCCGCCTAACCTTGTTAGGCATGCATGCCTCGGTCCCCGTAGTGAAACTCATTCCGCCGACGCCGCTCTCCGGCACCTACCCGGGCGGAATCGGGACCCTCTTCGCCGACGCGGCCAAGATTCTCAAGCGCCGAGCCCTCGGGCGCGGCAGTGGCAGCGATCCATTTCACGATTCCGGGAAGTCGCTCATACAGATCGGACTCGATGGCTTTGATATGCACAGCGATGTGCTCTATTCACTGCCAAACGCCTTGTCGGCCATCAATTCCTGCTTAACCGCGCTTCGGAACGACCTGGAGGCTACTCCCAGCGGCGTTTCAGGGAAAAGTGTTTGGGATAGAACCGCTATCGTTTTCTGTGCTGAATTTGGCAGAAGCCTATTCGCCCCCGGTATCGGAAGCGAGCACGGGCTTGGAAATATCTCCTTGGTGTTGGGAGGCAGCTTGACCAGCAGTTTAGATGTCGTAGTTGGGGCGCGTCCAAGCTTCGAGGAGTTGAACCTCCCTGACCCCAATGCAAGCCTCGGAGATTTCCGCGGACTGCCGGTGCACAACGACTATCGCGACGTATTTTGGGAGGCGGTTGAGTGGATAGGCATCGATCCCGCTGCCGTTTTCCCGGATTTTAACCGCCGTGTGCTCAATTTATTCTCGAGTGCCCCCATCAGTTGACCCCGGCTCGAATGACATCAGAAGGCCCACTCGAGTCCTAAGCCATACTTTTGCATAACCCCTCGGCAACGGATTTACCCCCCGGAGTTAAGCCACTGCATCATCAACTCCTTGATTTTTGTCTGATACTTGCAGCCTTCGACCTGGCAGCGACCCTTGAAGGCTTGAAGGAGATATTCAGGCATCTTGATGCTAATAAGCTTTTGGGGTTTGCGATTAAACTCGTGCCGGGCCATGCAGCGAAATTCTTCGAGAAATGTCGCAATTTCTGATGGGGTCATATCTCTGCACTTCGCAAGATATTCATCGGCAAAAAACTGTACGGGTCGAGTCATACCTTCTCCAGTGCTCGGATGTCCTCGAGGTCCTGTGGGCGTCCGCTCTCTCGCTTCATTTTTATGAGGCTTCGCTTATCGAGAATATTGACGGCGTGCCCTTGTATCTTCACCCGTATGGACTTCATTTTCGACAGGTCATGAGTGATGATGATATCGACGAGCTCAACCGGATTCGAGGGATTACAAAAGCTCCAGGCGATGAGGTTTCGCTTCCTGATGTACTCCTCCCGGAACTGAAGAATTTCTATCCCCGAAACTGGAATTCTTGACTGTAAGCCAATCGATGCCAAAGCGGCTTCGATTTTCTCGTACGCCGAAGGACGTAGCGCTAGAACCAGATCAATATCCACGGTTCCGCGTACGGCTCCATGCAACGCAACAGCGTAGCCTCCTGCGACGGCATACTTAATTTTTGCTGTATTGAGAGCGCTGACAACCCGCAGGAGAAACATAGTATATACTAGTATATACTATATTATTACTGCGAGCAACTCGGCTGAATGTAGACAGCCGTATGTCCCGGCCGCAAAAAAATGTGGGCCTGAGAGCTCTTTCCCCCCTTGCAATTCTTTCGAATTGCAAAAACGAACTCCCAGGCCCACAAACTGAATTTCGTCCTCGTTCGCCGTGTTAGCGTCGGCGCCGAGTCCGGAAGCTGG